>JBBAGE010000087.1:0-10059 GCA_041655055.1 Paracoccaceae bacterium | reverse complement strand
ATCAATCTTTTGTCGCGGGCCGAGGTCAATTCTCTTTTTTCGGGCTGCGAGATCATGACAGAGCGGGTGCTGATGCTGCCCAAAAGCTATGTGGTCAAATGGGGGGCCATCGCATGAGCAATATCGACTGGAACCGCGCCACGCGTTATTTCCTGCTGTTCGACTATATCAAGGGGTTCAAACTCGGGCTGAAGTATTTCTTTGCGCCCAAGGCGACGCTGAACTATCCGCATGAAAAAGGCCCGCTTTCGCCGCGTTTTCGGGGTGAACATGCGCTGCGCCGCTATCCCAATGGCGAAGAACGCTGCATCGCCTGCAAATTGTGCGAGGCCGTCTGCCCCGCGCAGGCGATCACCATCGACGCCGAGCCGCGCGAGGATGGATCGCGCCGCACCACGCGCTATGACATCGACATGACCAAATGCATCTATTGCGGTTTCTGTCAGGAAGCCTGCCCGGTCGATGCGATTGTCGAAGGCCCGAATTTCGAGTTTTCCACCGAAACCCGCGAAGAATTGTTCTATGACAAGGAAAAGCTTTTGGCCAATGGCGCCCGCTGGGAAGCCGAGATCGCCCGCAACCTTGAACTGGATGCACCCTATCGATGATTGATCTGGCCATGACCCTTGTGCATGACGCATTCCCCCCAAATCAGGAGGCCGCCCGATGACGGTGGTGGATTTCGCCTTTTACGTCTTTTCGATCGTGCTGGTTGTCGCGGGCACATTCACCGTGGTCGCGCGCCATCCGGTGCATTCGGTGCTCTGGCTGATCCTTGCGTTTCTAAGTGCTGCGGGGCTGTTCGTGCTGCTGGGGGCCGAATTCCTGGCGATGATTTTGATCATCGTCTATGTCGGCGCGGTCGCGGTGCTGTTCTTGTTCGTGGTGATGATGCTGGATGTGGATTTTGCGGCATTGCGCGGACAAATGGCCAAACATCTGCCGCTGGCGCTGCTGATGGGGGTCGTGGTGTTGATGCAGCTTGGCCTTGCTTTTGGTGTCTGGCAAAGCGCCGAGGGGGCCGCAGATCTGCGCACCGCCATCATCCCGGATGTGGCCGAGGTCACAAATACCGATGCGCTGGGGCTGCTGATCTATGAGGAATATATCCTGCTGTTCCAGCTTGCGGGGCTGATCCTGCTGGTGGCGATGATCGGGGCGATCGTGCTGACGATGCGGCACCGCACCGATATCAAGCGGCAGGATACTCTGGCACAGATGTATCGCGATCCGGCGAAAGCCTTGGAAATGAAAGACGTGAAACCGGGGCAGGGGCTCTGACCGCGGGCGCTGAACAGGAATGATGGCCGCAAAGCCGGCCGGGGGACGGAAGACAGGATAAAACGATGGTCGGACTAGAACATTACCTGACGGTGGCGACAGCGCTGTTCGTCATCGGCATTTTCGGGCTGTTTCTCAACCGCAAGAACGTCATCATCATCCTGATGTCGATCGAATTGATGCTGCTGGCCGTCAATATCAACTTTGTCGCGTTTTCCTCGTATCTGGGCGATCTGGTGGGGCAGGTGTTCACGATGTTCGTGCTGACCGTGGCCGCCGCCGAGGCTGCGATCGGGCTGGCCATTCTGGTCTGTTTCTTTCGCAGCCGTGGCACGATTGATGTCGAAGATGTCAACGTGATGAAGGGATAGGCGCATGTCGGGCATTATTCTGTTTGCGCCGCTGGTCGGCGCGCTGATCGCGGGTTTTGGCTGGAAAATCATCGGCGAACGCGCGGCGCAATTCGTGGCCACGGGGCTGCTGTTTCTGGCCGCGATCCTGAGCTGGGTCGTGTTCCTGACATTGGACGGCGCGCAATATGTGCCGTTGATGCGCTGGATCGAAAGCGGATCCTTGTCGGTCGATTGGGGCATCCGGGTGGATCGGCTGACGGCGATCATGCTGGTGGTCGTGACCAGCGTGTCCAGCCTCGTGCATCTATATAGCTTTGGCTATATGGCGCATGATGAACACTTCACCGATGCCGAACCCTATCGCGCACGGTTTTTTGCGTATCTGAGCTTTTTCACCTTTACCATGCTGATGCTGGTCACGTCTGACAATCTGTTGCAGATGTTCTTTGGCTGGGAAGGTGTGGGGGTCGCCTCCTATCTGCTGATCGGGTTTTACTATAAAAAAGATACCGCCAGTGCCGCCGCGATCAAGGCATTCGTGGTGAACCGGGTGGGCGATTTCGGCTTTTTGCTGGGGATTTTCGCGATCTATTTCCTGGTCGATTCCGTGCGTTTCGACGATATTTTTGCCGCCGCACCGATGCTGGCCGAAACCGATATCCGATTTCTGTGGCGTGATTGGAATGCCGCGAATCTGGTTGCGTTCCTGCTGTTCGTGGGGGCGATGGGGAAATCGGCGCAGCTTTTCTTGCATACATGGTTGCCCGACGCGATGGAGGGGCCGACGCCCGTATCCGCGCTGATCCACGCGGCCACCATGGTGACGGCCGGGGTATTCCTGATCGTGCGCATGTCGCCGGTTATCGAATATGCCCCTGAAATCAAGACGTTCATCATGGTGATCGGCGCAAGCACCGCGTTTTTCGCCGCGACCGTCGGCCTTGTGCAAAACGATATCAAACGGGTGATCGCCTATTCGACCTGTTCGCAGCTTGGCTATATGTTCGTGGCTGCAGGCGCGGGCGTCTACGGCGTGGCGATGTTTCACCTGTTCACCCATGCCTTTTTCAAGGCGATGCTGTTTTTGGGCGCGGGTTCGGTGATCCATGCGATGCATCACGAACAGGATATGCGCAATTACGGTGGTTTGCGTAAGAAAATCCCGCTGACCTTTTGGGCGATGCTGATCGGCACGCTGGCAATCACCGGCGTCGGTCTGCCGCTGACCCATATTGGTTTCGCCGGGTTCCTGTCCAAAGATGCGGTGATCGAGAGCGCCTTTGCCAGCGGTTTTGGCTATGGGTTCTGGCTGCTGGTCCTGTCGGCGCTGTTTACCAGTTTCTATAGCTGGCGGCTGATGTTCCTGACCTTTTTCGGCGCGCCGCGCGGCGATCAGCACACGCATGAACACGCACAGGAAAGCCCGCCGGTGATGCTGGCGCCGATTGCGGTTCTGGCCGTGGGCGCGATCCTGTCGGGGATGGTCTGGTATTCCAGCTTTTTTGGCGGCACTGATCAGGTCAATCGCTTTTTCGGGATCGAACCCGTGGCCGAACAGGTCGAAGGGGCCGTGCCTGTCGCGCCGGTGGGCGCGATCTTCATGGCGCCCGATAACACGGTGATGGATGATGCCCATCATGTGCCGACCTGGGTGAAATTGTCGCCCTTTGTTGCGATGCTGATCGGGTTGGGTTTTGCATATCTGATGTATATCCGGCGGCCGGATCTGCCTGCCAAACTGGCGGAAAACCAGCGCCCGCTGTATCGCTTCTTGCTGAACAAATGGTATTTCGATGAAATCTATGACGTGCTTTTCGTGCGCCCGGCGCGCTGGCTGGGGGCCATGTTGTGGAAGCGCGGGGACGGCAATGTGATTGACGGTGCGTTGAACGGGCTTGCCATGGGCATTATCCCGATGCTGACCCGTTTGGCCGGGCGCGCGCAATCGGGGTATATTTTCCACTATGCCTTTGCCATGGTGCTGGGGATTGCGATCCTGATCACATGGATGACGATCGGCGGGGGGGCACAGTGATGGATAACCTGCTGTCGCTGATCACATTTCTGCCACTGGTGGCGGCGCTGGTCATGGCGGTCTTGCTGCGCGGCGATGACGAGGCGGCGCAACGCAACGCCAAATGGCTGGCACTGTTTACCACGCTTGCCACATTCGCGTTGTCGCTGATCGTGCTTTTTGGTTTTGATCCGGCCGATACCGGTTTCCAGTTCGTCGAAGAGGGCGAATGGCTGCTGGGGCTGAGCTACCGGATGGGTGTTGATGGCATTTCGATCCTGTTCGTGATGTTGACCACGTTCCTGATGCCGCTGGTGATCTGGAGCGCGTGGAACGTCACCCACCGGGTGCGCGAATATATGATCGCCTTCCTGCTGCTGGAAACGCTGATGCTGGGCGTGTTCATGGCGCTGGATCTGGTGCTGTTCTATCTGTTTTTTGAGGCCGGTCTGATCCCGATGTTCCTGATCATCGGTATCTGGGGCGGCGCCAACCGGGTCTATGCGGCGTTCAAATTCTTTCTCTATACGTTCTTTGGCTCGATCCTGATGCTGGTGGCGATGGTGGCGATGTATGTCGATGCGGGCACCACCAATATCATCACGCTTTTTACCCATGAATTCAGCACCGCCGGTTTCACTGTGCTGGGTGTGCATATCGTGGGCGGGCTGCAAACGTTGGCATTTTTGGCATTCTTTGTCGCATTTGCGGTCAAAATGCCGATGTGGCCGGTGCATACATGGTTGCCCGATGCCCACGTTCAGGCACCGACGGCGGGGTCGGTCGTGCTGGCGGCGATCTTGCTGAAAATGGGCGGCTACGGGTTCTTGCGCTTTTCCATGCCGATGTTTCCGGTGGCGTTTGACATGTTCACACCACTGGTGCTGTGGATGTCGGCGATTGCGATTGTCTATACCTCGCTGGTGGCGCTGGCCCAAAGCGATATGAAAAAGTTGATCGCCTATTCATCGGTTGCGCATATGGGCTATGTCACGGCGGGAATTTTCGCGGCCAATCAACAAGGTCTGGATGGCGCGATTTTCCAGATGATCAGCCACGGTTTCATTTCCGGCGCGCTGTTTTTGATCGTGGGCGTGATTTACGATCGGATGCATACGCGCGAGATTGATGCCTATGGCGGGCTTGTGAACCGGATGCCGGCCTATGCGCTGATCTTCATGCTGTTTACCATGGCCAACGTGGGGCTGCCGGGCACATCGGGCTTTATCGGGGAATTCCTGGTGCTGCTGGGTGTGTTTCAGGTCAACACCTGGGTGGCGCTGGTGGCCACGTCCGGGGTGATCCTGTCGGCGGCCTATGCTTTGTGGCTTTATCGACGGGTGGTGTTGGGGCAGTTGCTGCGCGAAAGCCTGCGATCCATCAGCGACATGAGCCTGCGCGAGCGGGCGATTTTCGCGCCGCTGGTGGTGATGACGCTACTGCTCGGAATCTATCCGGTGCTTGTGACCGATATCATCGGCCCCTCGGTCGAGGCGCTGATTCAAAATTACCAAGATGCGCTGCCCGGCACCCCCGGGCTGGCGCAGATGATCAACGATTGAGGCGCTGACTGATGAGCAATCTGGATTTCTCTATCCTTCTGCCCGAAATCGTGCTGGCGATCTATGCGATGGTCGCACTGTTGGCGGGGGTATTTACCGGCAAGGATCGCGCGGCCCCGATGTTGGTCTGGGTCACGGCGGCGGTGCTGGTGGCGCTGGCGGCATGGATCGGCTTTGGCGGCGCGGATGCCCGCGGCGCATTTGGCGGCATGTTCATGGATGATGCCTTTGCGCGGTTTGCCAAGGTCGCGATCCTGATTTCTGCCGCCGCCGTGCTGGTCATGAGCGAAAATTACATGGCGCGCCACGATCTGCTGCGGTTTGAATATCCGGTGCTGGTCGCGCTGGCGACGGTGGGCATGATGGTCATGGTTTCGGCCGGGGATCTGATGGTGCTCTATATGGGGCTCGAACTGCAATCGCTGGCGCTTTATGTCGTCGCCAGTTTGCGCCGCGACAGTGCGCGTTCGACCGAAGCCGGGTTGAAATATTTCGTTCTGGGCGCGCTGAGTTCCGGCATGCTGCTTTATGGGGCAACGCTGGTTTACGGTTTCGCGGGCACGACGCGGTTCGAGGGGATCATTTCCGTCGCGACCGAGGGGGATATCTCGCTTGGCCTGCTGTTTGGTCTGGTGTTCATGATCACCGGCTTGGCGTTCAAAGTTTCGGCGGTGCCGTTTCATATGTGGACCCCCGATGTCTATGAAGGCGCGCCGACGCCGGTGGCGGCCTTTTTTGCCACCGCGCCGAAAATGGCGGCGATGGCGCTGTTTGCCCGGGTGATGCATGATGCATTCGGCAATGTGATCGGCGATTGGGGGCAGGTGGTAGCCGTGCTTTCGGTGGCGTCGCTGCTGTTGGGCGCGATTGCGGCGGTGGGGCAGCGCAATATCAAGCGGCTGATGGCCTATTCATCGATCGCGCATATGGGGTTTGCGCTGATGGGGCTTGCTGCGGGCACGGCGGCAGGTGTGCAGGCGATGCTGATTTACATGGCCATCTATGTCACGATGAATATCGGCACCTTTGCCTTTATCCTGACGATGGAACGTGACGGCCAGCCGGTTACCGATATCCGTGCGCTGAACCAATATGCGAAATCCGAGCCGATCCGGGCGGCGGCGGTGCTGGTGTTGATGTTCTCACTGGCGGGTGTGCCGCCCTTGGTGGGCTTTTTCGGCAAATTCGCGGTATTTTACGCCGCGTGGGAGGCCGATCTGACCCTGCTGGTCGTGGCGGCGGCCATCTCATCGGCAATCGGGCTGTTTTATTACCTGCGCATCGTGTTTTATATGTATTTCGGCGAAGAAACGGTGGCGCTGGATCGCGCCTCATCGCCCGTGGCGGGGGTGTTCGTGATCCTTGCGGCCTTTCTGATGGTCGCGGGGGTGGTGAACTTATTCGGGATCGAGCCCCTTGCCGGCGCAGCGGCCGAAGCCCTTGTTCGCTGAGCCGTGGCCAGCCGGGGTCAAACGTCGCATTCTGGCCGAGACCGACAGCACCAATGCCGAGGCCGCGCGGATCGCGCCGACGTTGGCCGGGGCCGAATGGATTCTGGCCCTGCGCCAGACTTCGGCGCGGGGGCGGCGCGGGCGTGCCTGGACGATGCCCGAGGGTAATTTCGCCGCCACGCTGGTGATGCGCCCGGCCGAGCCCCCCGAAAAGGTTGCCCTGCGCAGCTTTATCGCGGCGCTGGCGCTGTTTGATGCCTGCGTTGCCGCCACCGGCCGGCCCGAACCCTTTGCGCTGAAATGGCCCAATGATGTGTTGATGAATGGCGGCAAACTGGCGGGCATCCTGCTGGAAAGCAGCGGCATGGGCGCCACGATCAGCCATATCGCTATCGGTATCGGCGTCAATCTGGTGGCCGCCCCGGGCGCCGATCAGGTCGAACCCGGGGCGCTGCGCCCGGTCAGCCTGTTGAATGAATCCGGTATCCGCATCACGCCCGAAGATTTTCTGGACCTGCTCGCCCCCGCCTATGATCGGTATGAGCGACAATTCCAAAGTTTTGGCTTTGCCCCGATCCGCGCCGCATGGATGGCCCGCGCCGCACGTCTGGGCGAGGAAATCACCGCGCGCACCATGCGCGAAACCGTTACCGGCCGGTTTGAAACGATTGATGAGGCCGGCAATCTGATCCTTGCCGCCCCCGCTGGCCGGCATGTAATTGCGGCGGCAGATATATTTTTCCAAACCGAGGCCTGACATGCTTTTATGTATCGATACCGGCAATACCAACACGGTTTTTTCGATCTGGGATGGCGATGATTGCATTGCCACTTGGCGCGCGTCCACGTCGCACCAGCGCACGGCCGATCAATATTATGTCTGGCTTTCGACCTTGATGAAATTCCAGAAAATCGAGGCCGATATCACCGAGATGATCATTTCATCGACCGTGCCCCGGGTGGTGTTCAATCTGCGCGTGCTGTCGGATCGCTATTTCCACTGCCGCCCCCTGGTGGTGGGCAAACCCGAATGCCTGCTGCCCGCAGCCCCGCGCGTCGATCTTGGCACGCAGGTGGGGCCGGACCGGCTGGTCAATACTGCGGGCGCGTTCGATCGCTATGGCGGTGATCTGATCGTGGTGGATTTCGGCACCGCAACCACATTCGACGTGGTGGCCGAGGATGGCGCCTATGTCGGCGGCGTGATCGCGCCGGGGGTGAACCTGAGCCTGCAGGCCCTGCACGAAGCCGCAGCCGCGTTGCCGCATGTGGATGTGACGATGCCTGCAGCGGTTGTCGGAACCAACACTGTCGCTTGCATGCAATCTGGTATATTCTGGGGGTATGTCGGGCTGGTGCGTGAAATCTGCAACCGTGTAAAGGCCGAGCATGGCCGCCCGATGAAGATCATCGCCACAGGCGGTCTGGCGCCGCTTTTCGCGCAAGGCGCGGATCTGTTTGACGAATTCGACGAATTTTTGACTAATTATGGCCTGACGGTCATTCACAAATACAACAAGGACCAAGGCAACATATGAATAGCCAGAACCGCCTGATTTACCTTCCCCTCGGTGGGGCGGGTGAGATCGGTATGAATTGTTATGTCTATGGTTACGGGCCGCAGGGGGCCGAGCGCTATATTCTGGTCGATCTGGGGGTCAGCTTTCCCGATATGGATGGCACGCCCGGTGTCGATCTGATCTTTGCCGATGTGTCATGGCTCGAAGAACGGGCCGACCGGCTTGAGGCGATTTTCATCACCCATGCGCACGAAGATCACGTGGGCGCCATCGGCCATCTCTGGCCCCGGCTTAAGGCGCCGGTCTATGCGCGCGCCTTTACCGCCCATATCGCGCGGCTGAAATTCGAAGAACATGGCCATGATGAATTGGTCATCAAGACCGTCTCGAAATATCCCGAAATGGTGCAGGCGGGGCCGTTTTCAGTCGGGTTCATGCCGATTTCCCACTCGATCCCCGAAAGCTCGGCGCTGGTGATCGATACCCCCGCCGGGCGGGTCGTTCATTCGGGCGATTTCAAGCTCGACCCGACGCCGCTGGTGGGCGAGGGCTGGGATGAGGCCGCATGGGCCGATATGGCCGCAGGCGGGGTGCAGGCGCTGATTTGTGACAGCACGAATGTGTTTTCGCCGCTGCCGGGCCGGTCCGAGGCCGATATCGTGGCCAATATCGATGAACTGGTTGCCAATGCCACCGGCATGGTGGCGGCCACGACATTCGCGTCGAATATCGCGCGGGTCAAAACGCTGGCCGAAGCCGGGGTCAAGGCCGGGCGTTCGGTCGTGCTGTTGGGCCGCGCGATGCGCCGGATGGTGACGGCGGCGATCGAAACCGGCATTCTGGCCGATTTCCCGCGCGTGGTCAGCCCCGAAGATGCGGCGGCGATCCCGCGCGAGAGCCTGATGCTGCTGACCACCGGCAGTCAGGGGGAACGGCGCGCAGCCTCGGCCCAGCTTAGCCGGGGAAAATATCTGGGTCTGTCGCTGCGCGAGGGCGATCTGTTCCTGTTTTCGTCGAAAACCATTCCCGGCAACGAAATCTCGGTTAGCCGGATCGTCAATGCCTTTTCGGAAATGGGCGTGGATGTGGTCGATGATGCGGGCGGAACCTATCACGTGTCCGGCCATGCGAATGGACCGGATCTGGAACGGATGCATGCGGTGGTGCGCCCGAAAATCGTGGTGCCGATGCATGGCGAACACCGCCATCTGCGCGCCCATGCGAAACTGGCCGAACGCGCCGGGATTGCGGGCGTGATCGCGCCCAATGGCACGATGCTGGACCTAAGCGGGGATAGCCCGCGCATCGTGGAATACGTGGAAACCGGCCGGACCTATCTTGACGGGCATGTGCAGATCGGCGCGCTGGACGGGGTGGTGCGCGACCGGATTCGCATGGCGCTGAACGGTCATGTGATCTGCACCGTGATTATCGAGGATAACCAGCCGCTTGGCGATGCCTGGTGCGATGTCATGGGCCTGGCCGAAAAGGGGCTGAGCCGCGCGCCCCTGGCCGAGGTGCTTGAGGCCGATGTGAACCAGTATCTGGCCCGCGCCGGGGTGAAAACCCTGCGCGACGATGACAAGATCGAGGGCGAGATCCGTCGCATCATCCGCAAAAGTGCGCAGGATGAATTGGGCAAAAAGCCCGAAGTCAACGTGATCATCAGCCGGCTGACCAGCTAGGCGCAAAAAAAAGGGGCCTTGCGGCCCCTTTTTTATCCTGCGCGGCGTTCCTCGAAACTCAGCGCGATGAAGCTGGGCAGATGATCGCCCATGCCCACGGGGCTTGGCCCGTCATTGCCCCGGCCGCCACGCGGGTTGCGCGTGCGGGTATCGCGCGGCTGCTGGCTGCGCGGCTCGGGCTGGGGCTTGGGCT
>JBBAGE010000086.1:0-10105 GCA_041655055.1 Paracoccaceae bacterium | reverse complement strand
GATGAAGGCATGCGGGTTTCGGGCAAGGCCGATCAGATCATGGTGCGCGGTCAGCCCCGGCATGTGGTGGGGTATCTGAAGGATTTTCTGTTCACCGATGAACAGGTGCGCGCGCCGGTGCGCGCGCTTTCGGGGGGCGAAAAGGCGCGGCTGCTGCTGGCGCGGATCATGGCGCGCGAAAGCAACCTGCTGGTGCTCGATGAACCGACCAACGATCTTGATATCGAAACGCTCGATCTGTTGCAGGAATTGCTGACCGATTTCGATGGCACGGTGCTGCTGGTCAGCCATGACCGCGATTTCATCGACCGGGTCGCCTCGATGACCGTGGCGATGGAAGGCGATGGCAATGCCACGCTTTATGCCGGGGGCTGGAGCGATTATCGCGCCCAACGGGGCGAGGATGCGGCGCCCGCCACCAAGACCCCCGCCAAAGCGGCCAAGCCCAAAGCCGATGCCGCACCTGCCGCGCCGGGGGGCAAGCTCAGCTTTACCGAACAGCACCGGCTGGACGCTTTGCCCGCCGAGATCGCCCGGCTTGAGGCCGAGATCGCCAAGCTGAGCGAATTCCTGGCCGATCCCGATCTGTTTTCCACCGCGCCCGCAAAATTCGACAAGGCCAGCAAGGCGCTGGTCGAACGCCAGGACGCCTTGAATGCCGCCGAAGAAGAATGGTTGGCACTGGCCGAAAAGGCTGGCTAAGATCGCCTCGAATGCCACCCGTTGCAACAGTGTCACAGTTTTGGGTTCCTTGACAAACTTGTGATCCGGGCACGCGGAACCGGCTGGTTTTCGCCGGCATTTATCCCCCGTTCGCGGCCCTTTTCGGCGCAAGATTGCGCATTCTGCCCGGTGGTTCCCAAAGCTCCAAACCCGCCTTTGACCTTCACCGCGATGGCATTCCATATCGGGGCATACCTTGCGACGAACGCAGGGCAAACACGCTTTAAAAAGCGATAAAGGAGTGAGCAAATGAAATATCGCATCCCCCTCGTGGCCTCGACGACGGCAATCGTCGTTGCCCTGTCCGCGCCCGCATTCGCCGGCGGTCTGGCCGAGCCTGCCCCCACTCCGGTCATTACGCCTGCTCCGGTGATGCCGGTTGCCACCCGCATCGACTGGACCGGCCCCTATATCGGTGTGCAGCTTGGCAATGGTTGGCTGAATTTTGACAGTGACCTTGGCGAAGCCGAAGCCGATGATTTGCTTTACGGCGTTCATGCCGGTTATAACTTCGATTTCGGCAATTTCGTTCTGGGTGGCGAAATCGACCATGATCAGGCCGACATTGCTATTGATGATGTCGCGTCACTCGACAACGTCACCCGCGCCAAACTGCGCGCAGGGGTCGGCTTTGGTCAGGCGCTGGTCTATGGCACCGCCGGTGCGGCCCATGCCAATGCCACGATCGGTGGTGTGTCTGAAAGCGATACCGGCTATTTCTATGGTGCCGGTGTGCAATACATGCTGACCGACCGCGTGTCGATCGGTGGCGAAGTGCTGCAGCACGAATGGGGTGATTTCGGTGGGGCCGTGCCAGACGGCGATGTCAGCGCCACCACGCTGAGCGCGCGGGTTTCCATGCGCTTCTGATCCCCGGTTGACCGGATTGCGAAGGGCGCCTTTCGGGGCGCCCTTTTGCATATGGGGCCGGGCCTTGCGCCGGGGAGCGGGTTGCGGCACTCTGTCGGGGTTCTGATCCGGCGAAAGCGAAGTCATCATGTCACTTGCGCCCGTCACATCGCTGGCCCCCTATGTCCGCATTCTGGGGCGCGGCCCCGGCCGCGCACGCGCGCTGACCGAGCCCGAGGCCCATGCCGCCATGCGACTGATCCTTGCAGGTGATGCCGCCCCCGAAGCCGTGGGTGCATTGCTGATGTTGATGCGCTATCGCGGCGAAGAAGCGCCCGAGATCGCCGGTTTCGCCCGGGCCCTGAGCGAAATCCTGCCCGATTGGCCGGGGCTGCGGCCCTCGCTCGACTGGCCGTCTTATGCGGCGGGGCGCAGCCGGGGGGTGCCGTGGTTTTTGCTGTCGGCGCGGCTCGTGGCGCGGGCGGGCTATCCGGTGTTGCTGCATGGCTGGAATGCGCAGGAGAACCCTGCCGCCAGCGTGCGCGGCGCGCTGAGCCATGCCGGGATCGCGCAGGCCGCCAGCGTGGATGAGGCGGCGGCGTTGCTTGATGCCAGCGGGATCGTCTATCTGCCGCTTGAATGCTTTGCCCCCCGCGCGCTGGAATTGCTGCGCCTGCGCGAGGTTCTGGGCCTGCGATCGATCATCAACACAGTGTTGCGGGTGCTGAATCCCGCCGGTGCGGTTGCGGCGGTGCAGGGCGTGTTTCACCCGCCCTACCGCGCCTTGCAAAGCGATGCCTGCGCGGCGCTGGGGCTGGAAAACCTGACTGTGATCAAAGGTGGCGGCGGCGAATTCGAACGCCATCCCGGCAAGGAAATCCTGCTGCATGGTCTGCGCGGGGGCAAAAGCTGGCAGCCATCCGTTGCGCCACTGATCGCGGATGCGGCTGCGCGCCGGCTGGCGGATGCCGCGCACCGGCCTGCGGATCTGTCCCGGCTCTGGCAGGGCGGGCTTGAGGATGCCTTTGCCACTGCCGTTGTCGTGGGCACGGCGGCGCTGGCGCTGGATACGCTGGGTGCCGCCGAGGGCGAGGTGGCGCTTGATATGGCCCGTGCGATATGGGATGCGCGGCTGCAACCCGAGGCAGCCTGAGGCACAAGATGAAATTTTTTCCGATGTTCCTGCAGATGGCCGGGCGCGATGTTGTGATCGTGGGCGGCGGCGACCAGGCGGCGCAAAAGGCGCGGCTGATGCTCAAGACCGAGGCGCGGATCACCGTTCTGGCGCCCAAATTGGGGCCGGAACTGGCGGCTTTGGTGGCGGCGGGGCGCATTGGCCATGATACCGCCCCGATCACCCCGGCGCGGTTTCGCGGTGCCGCGCTGGTGTTCATCGGCTCGGGCTGCGCGGATCATGATGGGGCGATTGCGGCAATGGCGCATGCGGCGGGCGTCGTGGTCAACGTGGTTGATCAGCCGCATTTATGCAATGCGATCACGCCATCCATCGTTGATCGCGATCCGTTGGTGGTGGCCATTGGCACCGAGGGCGCGGCCCCGGTTCTGGCGCGCCAGATCAAGACCCGGCTTGAGGAAATGCTGGAACCACGGCTGGGCGATTTCGTGGCGCTGGCCGGTGGGTTGCGCGCTGCGGTGGCCGCCCGCGTGCCCCATGCGGCGCGGCGCGGCTTTTGGGTCTGGGCCTTTGCCGGCGCGCCCCGGCGGCTGTTTACGCGCGGCGCGGGTGATGCAGCGCGCGACATGTTGCACGATGCGATTGCGGCGGGGGGTGCCCCGGATGGCGCACCGGCGGGTGCGCTGACGCTGGTGGGCACCGGGCCGGGCGCGCCCGATCTGCTGACCCTGCGCGCCGTGCAAAGGCTGCAGGAGGCGGATATGGTGTTTTTCGGGCATGCCGGGGCGGATGATCTGCTGGAACTCGCGCGCCGCGATGCCGAACGGGTGCGCCTTGCGCCCGGCGCGCCCGCCCTGCAGGCCGAGGTGGCGGCCGCGCGCGCAGGCGCAAACGTCGTGCGGCTGGTGGCGGGGGCTGATCCCGGCGCCGACTCGGCGTTGGCCCCGGCCGTTGCTGCCGCCCGTGCCGCTGGTCTTTGGGTGGAAATCGTGCCCGGGGTTGGCGGGCCGCAGGGCTGATACGGTTTACATCCGCGCGTTGATCCCCCACATGCAGCCCATGAGATCCGAAAGTCCGATGGCCGATATGACCCCAGATCCCAATCACCGCGCCCGCGCCGCCGCAAGGCTGAGCGTGGCCCCCATGCTTGACTGGACCGATCGTCATTGCCGCTATTTCCACCGCCAACTCAGCCGCCACGCGCTGCTTTATACCGAAATGGTGACATCGCCGGCGCTGGTGCGCGGGGATGCGCGGCATTTGCTGGAATTTTCGTCCGCCGAACATCCGCTGGCGTTGCAGCTTGGCGGCGCGGACCCTGTGGAACTGGCACAGGCGGCGCGGATGGGCGCGGATGCGGGCTATGATGAGATCAACCTCAATGTCGGCTGCCCTTCGGACCGGGTGCAATCGGGCACATTCGGCGCGGTCTTGATGAAATCGCCGGGCCTTGTGGCCGAATGCGTGGCTGCGATGATCGCCGCCACGCCGGGGGCCGAGGTCACGGTAAAATGCCGCATCGGCGTCGATGATCAGGAACCGCGCGACGTGCTGCCGGCCTTTCTCGATGCGGTGCGCGCCGCCGGGGTGGGCCGCGTGATCATCCATGCGCGCAAGGCCTGGCTCAAGGGGCTAAGCCCCAAGGATAACCGCGAAATTCCACCGCTCGATTATCCGCTCGTCTATCAGATGAAACGTGATTTCCCCGATCTGCATCTGTCGCTTAATGGCGGGGTGGGATCGCTGGCCGAAGCCCGCGCCCATCTGGCCGCTGGAATGGACGGGGTGATGATCGGGCGCGCGGCCTATCAGCGGCCCGGCGATATCCTGTTGGCAGCGGATCGCGATATCTTTGGCGCGGGCGACGGCGCGCAAGACCCGTTCGCCGTGGTGGATGCGATGGCCCCCTATATCGCCGCGCATCTGGCAGGTGGCGGCAAGCTGGCGCAGATTACCCGGCATATGCTGGGCCTGTTCGCAGGCCGGCCGGGCGCGCGGCAATGGCGGCGGATTTTGTCCGAGGGCGCGCATCGCCCCGGCGCGGATATGGCGCTGGTCCATGACGCGCGCGACGCCTTGCGGGCAGAAGCCGCTTAGGGGGGATCGTTCACGCGCTGCGCGTTGTCATAGGACCGGGCGATTTGGTGCCGGCCCCGCGGCGGCAAAGCGGGCCGGAGCGCGCAATCTGACGGTATGGATGTTAGCGTTGCGTGGGCCGCACTGGCCGTAACGCCGCCAGAAGCTGCGCAGGGCGAAAGGGGAAGGCCAGGATCCGCCCGCAAACAGCTCGGCCCACGCGCGCGGGTAGCCCCCCTTTCGCCCCCAGGCCGGGGCGCTTGATCGTTGCCGGACTGATCCGGGCAAGCGCGGTTCAAACCCGGCGCATGCCCCGCCCAAATGCAGAAATCGCGCCATCATCGCATCCGGATGGGCCGGCGCGAAGCCGATGCAGGCACGATCCATCGGCTGACCGGGTTTGTCCCCGGGGTCCGAGCCGCACCGGACATTGCCGGCGGGTGATCTTGCGGCCCTGATCCCGCCCTCCGTCGCGTCCTTTCGCCACAACGGGGCAGAATAGCAGTTGCGGCCCGCCTCGCTTCGGCCTTAGCTGGAGCGAAATTTCTGCGAGGTCCGACATGCCCGAAGTCGTAACATTATTGCCCATGGCGGCGCTGCTCATGGCCATTGGCGGCGTGGCGGGCGTGATGGCCGGTTTGCTGGGCGTGGGTGGCGGTATCGTGCTGGTGCCGGGGTTTTTCTATGTCTTTGCCGCGATGGGCTATGACAGCCCCTGGCTGATGCAGATCTGCCTGGCGACATCGCTGGCGACGATCATCGTCACCTCGGGGCGCTCGGTCATGGGGCACCACCGGCGCGGCGCGGTGGATTGGGCCGTGCTGCGCGGCTTTGCGCCGGGGATTGCGCTGGGCGCGGTGATCGGGATGCTGACGGTATCGGTGCTAAGCTCGGTGATCTTGCAGGCGATATTCGGCGTGCTGGCGGTGGCGGTGGGGCTGTTCATGGGCTTTGGCCGGGTGACATGGCGGCTGGGCGATCTGATGCCCACAGGTGCGCTGCGTGCCGCCATATCATCGGCGATCGGGTTTTTATCGGTGCTGATGGGGATTGGCGGCGGTTCCTTTGGTGTGCCGCTGATGACGCTTTACAATTTCACCATTCACCGGGCGGTGGCAACGGCGGCAGGCTTTGGCGTGATTATTGCCGTGCCTTCGGTCATCGGGTTTTTGCTGCTCGATATCCCGCCCGAGGCGCGGCCGCCATTCACGCTGGGGGTGGTCAACCTGCCTGCCTTCGGGCTGGTGATTGCCATGACGCTGCTGACCGCACCTTTGGGCGTGCGTCTGGCGCATGCGATGGACCCGAAACCGCTGCGACAGGTTTTCGCGGTGTTTCTGGTGCTGATCGCGCTTAACATGCTGCGCAAGGCGGCGGGGTTTTAATCCGCGCGGCGGCGTTTGATCCGGGGCATCGGCGGCGGGCCATCCGGCAGGCGCGATCGGCGTGCGGGCAGGGCGGCCATGACCGCGTGCCGCGCATCGGATGTCATTGCGCCCCAGCTTGCGATTTCATCGATCGAGCGCAAACATCCCCGGCAAAGTCGCGACGCCGGATCGATCACGCAAATATCGATGCAGGGGGTTTCCACCGCGCCGCTCATGCGCTGCCCCCCAGGCGTGCCATCCGGTCGAGCACCCCTTGCAGGATATAGCCGGCGGCCACATGGTCGATCACCTCGGCGCGGCGTTTGCGCGATGTGTCGGCCTCGATCAGCGCGCGTTCGGCGGCAACGGTGGACAGGCGTTCATCCCAAAAGCTGATGGGCAGATCGGTCAGCCGTTCCAGATTGCGGGCAAAGGCGCGGGTAGATTGGGCGCGCGGGCCTTCGGAGCCGTCCATATTGCGCGGCAGGCCCAACACCAGCCCGGTGATCGCGCGCGCCTGCACGATGTTCAGCAACCGGGCGGCATCAAGGCCGAAACGTTTGCGCCGGATCGTTTCCAGTGGCGTCGCAATGGTGCGCCGCGTGTCGGAAATGGCGATGCCGATGGTTTTATCGCCCAGATCAAGCCCGGCAATCGCGCCATTTGGCGGCAGATTTGCAGCGAAATCGGTAATATCGGCCAGGATCATTCGAGCAATCCGGCATCGCGCGCCGCATCGCGGATGATCGCAAGATCACCGTCGCGCCCGGCAAAGCGGGTTTCGGCCTCGGCCAGAATGGCGCGGGCCTGATCCTGTTCGCCCAAAACCCCCAGCGCACCCAAAAGCTGCGCCCATTCGGGCGCTGTGCCGCCATCACTGGCCAGCCGCTCGGACAGCCGCCCGACCATGCCGCGCACCATGGCATCGCGTTCCGCATCGCTCAGATCGGCACTGGCGGCGATATCTTCGCTGCTGGGGCCGGGCAGGGCCATGCCGCGCGACGCGGGCAGATCATAGCGAATCCCGGCAAGGGCTGCGGCGAATTCGATATTGGCCCGCGCGGCTGCGGTGGCAAAGCTGTCGGGCGCGCCGTTTTCCACCAGCGGGCGCCAGAACTGGAACGCCAGATCCGGTCGCCCCGTCTGGGCAAACATCAGCCCGGTGTGATAGCGCGCGCTCTCATGGGTGGGATCGCGGCTCAGGGCATCGGCAATCGCGGCCTCGGCCTCGGGCGAGACATAGCCATCTGCGGCGGCGATCATCAGATCGGCGTAATCGGCCAGATCATCGGCGCTTGCCGTATCGGGGCCAAGAATGGCCAGCACCCGTGCCTGAGCCTGATGGGCGGCGCTTAAATTACCCAGCATCGCTTCGTTTCGCGCCAGCAGGCGGTGGCCCTGCAGATCATCGGGGCGGGTGGCAAGACCTTCGCGCAATTGTTCGACCAGCGCCACATGTTCGGGATCGGCCGGGGGCGGGGCCATGCCACCGGCGGCGGCAATCTGGGCCTCGACCTCGGCTTGCGCGGGGCGGGTGAGGCGGTATTGCTCGGCCTCGGCCAGACGGGCGGCATAGGGGCGGTCGGGCTGGCCCGGCGCGCCAAGTTGCAGGTAAATCGCAGCACCCGCAATGACAGTGGCCCCCGCAAGCGCGATAGCCAGCAGCGGATGGGCGCGCGCGGCGGGCAGGGCGGCATCGGCATGCTGTTGTTTACGGTCGGCATCAAGCAGGCGGCGCGAGATTTCGATCCGCGTGCGCTCGGCCTCGGCCGCGTCCAGCACGCCGCGTTCCAGATCGCGCGCCACTTCGGCCAGTTGATCGCGGTAGACCTTGATATCGGCATGGGTGGCATCGGTGTTCTTTGTGCGCCGCCCGCGCAGCATCGACCATGCCAGAGCCAGCGCCACGAGTGCCGCAATCAGCGCCGCGACGCCCCAGAATGTCCAATGATCCACCACGTTTCGCCCCTGTTATTTCCGCCCCCATCTAGCCGAGCACCCCGCGTGTTGCAAAGCCCCGATGCCGCAGACGTGACCATCAGCCCCAGGTTTTCGGAACATCCGCAGCGCCCCGGCGTTGGCCAATCGGGCATCAGGGCTTGACGCCGCGGGTTTGGCGGCACAGGTATTGGCCCAGCGGTTCAACGCATATCACCAAAAAAGAGGGGCTTATCATGGCTTTCGAACTTCCTGACTTGCCATATGCGCATGATGCGCTTGCCGATCTGGGCATGTCAAAAGAGACGTTGGAATATCACCACGACATTCACCACAAAGCCTATGTCGATAATGGCAACAAGCTGATTGCGGGCACCGAATGGGAAGGCAAATCGCTTGAAGAGATCGTCAAGGGCACCTATCAGCCCGGCGCCGTGGCGCAAAACGGAATTTTCAACAATGCCTCGCAGCATTGGAACCATGCGCAGTTTTGGGAAATGATGGGGCCGGGCCGCAAAGCGATGCCGAGCGAGCTGGAATCGGCGCTCAAGGACAGCTTTGGATCGGTTGACAAATTCAAGGAAGAATTCTCGGCCGCGGGTGCCGGGCAATTCGGTTCGGGCTGGGCCTGGCTCGTGCGCGATAGCGACGGCGGCCTGAAGATCACGAAAACCGAAAACGGCGTCAATCCGCTGTGCTTTGGCCAGACCGCGCTTTTGGGCTGCGATGTGTGGGAACATTCCTATTACATCGATTTTCGCAACAAGCGGCCTGCTTATCTGACCAATTTCCTCGATAATCTGGTCAACTGGGAAAACGTCGCCTCGCGGCTTTGATCCTGCGGGCAGATGGAAAAGGCGCCTGCGATTGCGGGCGCCTTTTGCTTTGGCCTCAGCCCCGGCACGGTGGCAGCAGGCCAAGAAAACCAAAGACGATGCCGGTATTGCCAAGCACCAGCAAAATGCCTTGCCACGGTTGGCCGGGATCGGCCAGCACCAGCGTGGCGATGGCGGCAATACCGCCCGCCAGCATGGCCAAAGCCCGGCGGCGGGTTGGTTTTTTCTCTTTGATGTCAGCCATGTGATCCTCTGTGATGGGGGAATGGCTGCAGGCACGGCCCGTGGCTGTTTCCGATTGTGCCACGGCGTCCGCCCCGGCGGCAAGGGCCTTAGAAATGCTGCGCCAGATGTGTATCGAACCGCGAGAAATCGCTTTCGATCTCTGGGTTTTTCATCACATCGTAGGCCATGAAGCTGGGCAGCGCCTCCAACCCGAGCCATTTGAAATTCAGATGCATCGGGCGCAGCAGATCCTCTTCGCTCATCCCGCCGAAGAAGGTTTCTGCCGGGTCGTTGAACGCCTCGCGCGGGACGTTGCCGGTGGCGGAAATCATGTAACGCCCGCTGAGCTTGCCGCCCAGGCCGTAGTTCTTCTTTGGCGCGTCCGAGGTGCGGCCATCGCCATTGGAAAGCTGGCCCATCATCCCCATCGTCCAGACCTCATCGATATATTTCTTGAAGCCCCAGGGCGCGCCCATCCAGTTGAGCGGCATCTGCAGAAAAACCACATCCGCCCAGAGGAGATTGGCAATCTCTTCGGCCACATCATAGGCACCCGCGGTGGCGGTCTGCCGGACCTCCCATCCCTTGGCCTCGAAGAACCCGGCCGCACGCGCCGCAAAGCCCGCGTTCAGCGTGCCGGGTGAGCCGAAGCTTTCGTGATGGCCATTCAGAAGGAAAACTTTTGTCATTCGGATCAGTCCTTTGCTTCGCTTTTGCGCCCGGCGGGATCGGCGGCTGCCGGGGTGGGGTAAGCTGTATATTTTATATACCTGGTGTCAATCAGGCACCAAGCAGCGCGCAGGTAGGGGGAAGGAAACCTTGAGAATGACTGACCGGCTCGCCCGTGGCCGCTTGCTGCAAATGCCGCCCGCGCGCGACATCACTGGACGATCTTGGGCGTCGCGAATGTGCAGGAAGCGTGGCTGGAGAAACGGCAGGCGGAGTGACTCCTCGCG
>JBBAGE010000085.1:0-10178 GCA_041655055.1 Paracoccaceae bacterium | reverse complement strand
CTTCGGTGCGGCTATGGGTTTCGCCGCCTGCCTGCGGCATTTTCTGCACATGGCTGGAACTTGCAGGCCAGCATGCGTATATTGGGGCCCAAAGAACACCCAGGGGGGAGTAGGCGTGCTCGATTATTCATCAATGCGATCCGTGCTGGCCGCGCATTACGACCTTGCGCCATCGATGGAGCTTGCCCAGGCCACGCAGGATATCTATCAGAAAATGGCCCGCACCGTGCCGCTGGCCGACTGGGCGATCCATGCGCCCTATGTGGTGGCGATCAATGCGTTGAAAAAACAGCGCAATGCCGTGATTTTGGCCCATAATTACATGACGCCCGATATTTTTCACGGGATTGCCGATTTCGTCGGCGACAGCCTGCAGCTTGCGATCAAGGCGACCGAGGTGGACGAAGATGTGATCGTCCAGTGCGGCGTGCATTTCATGGCGGAAACGTCGAAAATCCTCAACCCGTCAAAAACCGTGCTGATCCCCGATGTCACCGCCGGCTGTTCGCTGGCCGAAAGCATCACCGCCGATGGCGTGGCCGAAATGCGCGCCAAATATCCCGGCGCGCCGGTCGTGTCCTATGTCAACACCACCGCCGAGGTCAAAGCCGCATCCGATATCTGCTGCACATCTGCCAATGCGCTGCAGATCGTCAATGCGATCGAGGGTGACACCGTGATCATGACGCCCGACAAATATCTGGCGCAAAATGTCGCGAACCTTAGCCACAAAAAGGTCGTCTGGTGGGATGGATCGTGCATCGTGCACGAACTTTACACCGCCGAGGATCTGCGCGCCTACCGCGAGGCCGACCCCGAGGTCAAGATCATCGCCCATCCCGAATGCACCCCCGAGGTCGTGGCCGAGGCGGATTTCACCGGATCGACCAGCGGCATCATCGATTGGGTGCACCGCCACAAACCGGCCAAGGCGATGCTGGTGACCGAATGTTCCATGGCCTCCAATATCGCCGATGAACTGCCCGAAGTCGATTTCGCCAAGCCCTGCAACATGTGCCCGTTCATGAAGAAAATCACGTTGGAAAAGGTGCTCTGGTCGCTGCATACCATGACCGAAGAAGTCGTGGTTGATCCGCAGGTGGCCGACAAGGCCCGCGTGGCCGTGCAGCGCATGATCGACCTTAGCCGCACATTTGCCAAGTAGGGCTGGCTCTGGAACCGGTTATCAGCACTGCGCGGATCGTGATCGTGGGGGGCGGCATGGCCGCCCTTTATGCCGCGCTTGAATTTGCGCCGCATCCGGTTGTGGTGATTTCACCCGATCCTCTGGGGCAGGGGGCAAGCTCGGCCTGGGCGCAGGGCGGCATTGCAGCGGCGATGGATCTGGCCGACAGCCCGCAAATGCATGCTGCCGATACATTGCGCGCAGGCGCGGGCACGGTTGATCCCGATATCGCGCGGCGCGTGACTGCGGATGCGCGTGCCCATATCCTTGCGCTGAGCGCGCGCGGCACGCCATTCGATCGCGACGCCGCCGGCGGCTATGTCCTGAGCCGCGAGGCCGCGCATAGCATGGCGCGGGTCGTGCGCGTTGGCGGCGATCAGGCGGGCCATCACATCATGGCCACGCTGATTGCGGCGGTGCGGGCCACGGCTTCGATTCAGGTGCTGGAAAACGTGCTGGCCTGCGGGCTGGAGGTGGCCGACGGCCGCGTCACCGGCGTGCATGTGCAGGCGGCCGATGCGCCCAGCGAACCGGTGCTGATCCGCGCGCCGGGGGTATTGCTTGCGGGCGGTGGCTCGGCCGGGCTTTATGCCCAGACCACCAATCCGCCGCGCATTCGCGGGCAGGTGATCGGCATGGCCGCGCGCGCAGGTGCCGTGATTGCCGATGCGGAATTCGTGCAATTTCACCCCACCGCCATTGCCACGGGCGAAGATCCCGCGCCATTGGCGACCGAGGCGTTGCGCGGCGAAGGTGCGATCTTGATCAATGCGGCGGGCGAGCGGTTCATGCAGGCCCTGCATCCCGATGCCGAACTGGCGCCCCGCGATATTGTCGCGCGCGCCATTTTTGCGCAATATCAGGCCGGTAACCGGCCCATGCTTGATACGCGCGCGGTGTTGGGGGCGCGGGTGATCAGCCAGTTTCCGATCGTCGCCAGCGCCTGTGCGCGCGCCGGGCTTGATCCCGTGGCCGCGCCGATCCCGGTGATGGCGGCGGCGCATTACCATATGGGCGGCATTGCCACCGCGCCCGACGGCAGCACCAATCTGGGTAATCTGTGGGTCTGCGGCGAGGCCGGGGCCACCGGGCTGCATGGCGCGAACCGGCTGGCCTCGAACGGTTTGCTTGAGGCGCTGGTTTACGCGCGCGCCTGTGCCCAAGCGATCATGGCGGCGGAAATTACCGCGCCCGATGCGCCCGAAATCCATCTACGCTTTATCCCGGCAGACGCCACCACGGATGAAACAGCCGTGCGCGCATTGCGTGCGGTGATGAGCAATCATGTCGGCGTGGTGCGCGATGCCACGGGCCTGCGCCGGGCGCTGCGCGAAATTGCGGCGCTTGAGGCCGCGCATCGCGACGATCCGCAATTTCTGAACATGACGGCCACCGCGACGCTGATCGCTGCTGCCGCCTGGATGCGCCGGGAATCGCGTGGCGCGCATTACCGCGCCGATTTCCCGCAGCCCGATCCCGATTTTGCCCATCGCTCAACCCTTACGCTTGCCGCCGCGCTGCAGCTACGCACCGAATTTGAGGAGCCCGCCCCATGACCCATGCCCACCGTTTGCCTGATCTGATCCTTGAACCGCTTGTGCGCGCGGCCTTGCTTGAGGATCTGGGGCAGAATGGCGATATCACCACCCGCGCGGTGATCCCGGGGGATGTGCATTATCGCGCCCGGCTGAATGCGCGGGCGTCTGGCGTGGTATCGGGGCTGCATCTGGCAGAAATTGCATTCCGGCTGATCGATCCGCGCCTGCAGATCGTCACCCACAAGGGCGATGGCAGCGCCTGTGCGCCGGGCGATACATTGATGGAGATTTCCGGTTCTGCTGCATCGATCCTGTCGGCGGAACGGGTGGCGCTGAATTTCGCCGGGCGGCTTAGCGGGGTGGCATCGCTGACCGCGCGCTTTGTGGCCGAGACCAAAGGCACCGCCACGCGCATCACCTGCACGCGCAAGACCACGCCGGGTTTGCGGATCGTGGAAAAACAGGCGGTGTTGCATGGCGGCGGGTTCAACCACCGCTTTGGCCTGTCGGATGCGATCTTGATCAAGGATAACCACATCGCGGCGGCGGGCGGGATTGCGGCCGCATTGAACGCCACGCGGGCAAGTGCATCGCATATGGTGCGGGTCGAAATCGAGGTGGACCGCCTGGATCAGCTTGACGAGGTGCTGGCCCTGGGCGGCGCGGATGTGGTCTTGCTTGATAATATGGACACGCCGACGCTTGCCGAGGCGGTCCGCCGCGTCGCGGGCCGGATGGTGACCGAGGCATCGGGCACGATGCAGCTTGCGCGCATCGCCGAAGTGGCCGCGACCGGGGTGGATTATATCTCGTCCGGGGCCTTGACCCATTCGGCGCAAGTGCTTGATCTGGGCCTTGATTTCTAGGCCGTTATTGCCGGTAAGCCGCGTGGCAGGCCCCGCAAGCCTCGCTTAGTGGCCCCATCGCGCCTTGCAAGGCGGCCAGATCGGTGCCGGCGGCGGTCTGCATGGCCTCGGCCGCCTCGATCAGGGCGCTGATCCGCGCGCTGACCCCCTCGGCATCGAGCCAGAGCGAGGGCATGGCCCGCGTGCCCTGCACGCTTTGCGCATCCGAACCTTCGGGCCAGTATCCCGCATGGGAAAACCGCGCCAAAGCCAACAGGTTGGACGCAGCCGCAACCGCGCGTTCGGCATCATAAGGCACGCGTTCCTGCGCAATGGCGCCCAAAGCGCCCAAATTGAATTCATTAAGCCGCATATGTGACTGGCGCGCCTTGATCGCATTGGCGATTGCGGCATCGGCCTCGGGGGCATCTTGCGCCAGTGCGATACCGGCGCCCAGCCCACTGGTAAGGATCATCGCGGCGATAAGAGAGGATATCTTGACGCTCATGGCTTGCTCCTGTTCCGGGCAGACAGATATCCGCTTGACCTAGCGTGAACATGCCCGCCGTCAAAGGCTGCGCGCGAAAATTTTCAGCGGGTCAGGGTCAGTGCTTCGGGCCAGCCGATGAAACGCTCGATCAGCACCAGCGCCGCGATGGCGACCAGCACCCCCAGCACCAGCCTGACCCGGCCCGCCGATAGCGGATGGCGCGCCAGTTGCGACATGCGCAGCAGCCAGCGGGTGTTCATGCCGCATCCCCGGTAAAGCGCACCTTGCCGATATAGGGCAGGTTGCGATTGCGCTGCGCGAAATCGATGCCGTAACCCACGACGAATTCATCGGGAATTTCAAAGCCGATCCATGTGGCGGTAAAGGGCATTTCGCGCCGCGAAGGTTTGTCCAGCAGCGCAATGGTTTCCAGCCGCCGTGGTTGGCGCGCACGCAGGAATTCGACCACCCGGGTCAGCGTATTGCCGGTGTCCACGATATCCTCGACCACCAGCACATCGCGCCCGGCAATTTCGCCGCGCAGATCCTTGAGGATGCGCACCTCGCGCGACGATGTCGTGGCATCGCCATAGGATGAGACTTCGAGAAAATCGACCTCGACCGGCAGTTCCAGCTCGCGCACCAGATCGGCGATGAACACGAAGGATCCGCGCAACAGCCCGATCACCACCAGCTTGTCGGTATCGTGAAACGTGTCGGCAATATCGCGGGCCAGCGCCTCGATCCGGGCCGCAATGGCCTTGGCCGAGATCAGCCGGTCGATCACATAAGTTTCTTGCGGCATGTCGCCCCCTTGCAATTCCGGCCGTAGTCTAGTTGATCGGTCTGCGAACGTCACCGCACAAAGAGCCTTATGCCAACCCATTCCGAAACCCGCACATTGCCGTATTCGGCCCAGCAGATGTATGATCTGGTGGCCGATGTAGGGGCCTATCCGCAATTTCTGCCGTGGAATTCCGCCGCGCGTATCCGTTCGCGCGAGGATAGGGGCGATCACGCGGTGATCGAGGCCGATCTGGTGATTTCCTTCAAGGTGTTTCGCGAACGCTTTGGATCGCGTGTTACGCTTTGGCCCGATGATCTGCGGATCGATATGGAATATCTCGATGGGCCGTTTCGCTATATGCGATCGAACTGGGCATTTCGCGATCTGGATACCGGCGGATGCGAGGTCGTCTTTTTCGTGGATTTCGAATTTCGCAATGCTTTGTTGCAAAGCGTGATCGGCCTTGTGTTCAACGAAGCGATGCAGCGGATCGTGCGCGCGTTCGAGACCCGTGCCGCAGCCCTTTACGGGCCGCAGGGTTAGAGATCGCCCAAAGCCTGCAACATCATCACCAACGCATGATCCAGTGCCGCCGCGCGCACCTGGCTGCGCCCCAGGGCGCCGAATTCGACGGTCTGGCTGATCACCGGATCGGCGCCCAGCGCCAGCCCGAAACACACGCGGCCTTCGGGTTTGTAGTCGGACCCGCCGGGGCCTGCGATGCCGGTGACGGAAATGGCCAGTTGCGCGGTCGAACGGCTAAGCGCGCCTTCGGCCATTTCGCGCGCCACCTCTTCGGAAACGGCGCCGCATGCGGCCAAAGTCGCGGGATTCACGCCCAGCATTTCGATCTTGGCGGCATTGGAATAGGTGACAAACCCGCGGTCAAGCACCGCCGAGGCCCCGGCAATATCCGTGAGCGCCGCGGAAATCATGCCGCCCGTGCAGCTTTCGGCGGTGACGATGCGGATATTGGCCGCACGGGCGGCCTGGATCAGGGCCGCCACGCTCACATCAGCACCAGATGCGAAAAGGCTGCCAACAAGATCACGACCAGCGCCGCCAGAAATCCCGCGATGGCATCATCGAGCATCACCCCCAGCGGTGTGGCCTTGCGATCGGCCCAGCCCACCGGCCCGGGTTTAAGGATGTCAAAGGCGCGAAATGCCAAAAAACCCGCCAGCCAGCCCGGCCAAAGCGCGAGAATATCCGCCCCCACATGCGCCGCCCCATATGACACGGGCCAAAGCGCCAGCCACTGGCCCGCGACCTCATCGATCACGATTTCCGAGCGGTCGGGATCTGCCGTGCCGGCTGTGGCCGCCGTCGTGGCCCACCAGCCCAGTGCGAATACCGCCACCGTCGCCAGCGCCACGGCGGCAAATCCCCCCGCCTGGTGCAGCGCCCAAAGCAGCGGCAGCGCCGCCGCCGAGCCCCAGGTGCCGGGCGCGGGCCGCAGATGGCCGATGCCGAAAACCGTGGCAATGGGAATGGCCAGTCGGGTCATTGCGGGTTTGTCCTTTATCATCAGGGCCGCCCCTGGCTGCGCAGCAGGGTTGCCGTGGCGATGGCGGCAATCCCTTCCTTGCGGCCGGTAAAGCCCAGTTGTTCGGATGTGGTGGCCTTGACGGAAATGCGCCCTGCCTCAACCCCCATGATCCGGCCAAGTTCCACGGCCATGGCCAGCGCATGCGGCCCGATTTTCGGTTCTTCGCAAATCAGGGTCACATCCGCATTGCCCAAAGCATAACCTCGGCTGCGGGCCAGTTCGATCGCATGGGCCAGAAAAATTTCGGATGCGGCGCCTTTCCACTGGGGATCGGAGGGCGGAAAATGGCGGCCGATATCGCCTTCGGCCAGCGCGCCATAAAGCGCATCGGTCAGCGCATGCATACCCACATCGGCATCGGAATGGCCCATCAGCGCGCGATCATGGGCAATGTGCACACCGCAAAGCACGACATGATCCCCCGGCCCGAAACGGTGCACATCATAGCCATTGCCCAGCCTTACATCCATATCCTGTCCCATCAGGTAAGTGGCGGCACGCGAAAAATCCTCGGCGACCGTCAGTTTCAAATTCCGTTCATCGCCCGGCACGATCACGACATCAAGCCCCGCCGCCAGCGCGATTTCCACATCATCGGCGGCGGTCGGGCCGGCATGGGCGTGATGCGCGGCGCGAATGGCCGCCAGATCAAAACCTTGCGGGGTCTGCGCGCGGTAAAGCCCGGCGCGGGGCAGGGTGGCGCGCACCTGCCCCCCTTCGCCGCGCCAAAGCGCATCGGAAAGCGCGATCCCCGGCGCGGCCCCTTTGGCCCCCGTGCGCAGGGCGGCGATCACCGTGTCAATCGTGGTGCGGCTGACCAGCGGGCGGGCGACATCGTGGATCAGCACATGGGTGATATCGGCAGGCAGCGCCTCTAGCCCCGCACGCACGGAATCGGCGCGTTCGGCCCCGCCATGCACCAGCTCCACGCCCGGCGTGGCGGCGCGGGCATGATCATCGGGGTGGATCACCAACAGGATGCGGGCGATATCGGGGTGATGCGCAAAGGCCGCAATGCTGCGCGCGGCCAGCGTCTGGCCGGCCAGATCGCGCCATTGTTTGGGCAGGCCGCCGCCCGCGCGTGTGCCGCGTCCTGCGGCGACGATAAGAGCGGCAATCCGCATGAAACCCCCTGATAACCGCCCCATCCTTAGGCAGTTTTCAGCGTGATGACAATGCGGCCAAAATCCTGCCACGATGATTGCGAGGCGGAGGATTTGCGGCTAATAAAAGGGCAATTGCACAAGGTTTCATCACTTGCCCCTTCAAATTGCAGATATCGCGCTTGAATCACAGGTGCTGCTGGCGCCCATGGCGGGGATCACCGATCTGCCGTTTCGCGATCTGGTGCAGGGTTTCGGTGCGGGGCTGGTGATCAGCGAAATGGTGGCCTCGCAGGAAATGGTGCAGGCGCGGCCGGGCACGCGCGAAAAGGCCGAGCTTGGCTTTGGCGTGGCGCGCACCGCCGTGCAATTGGCGGGTCGCGAGGCGCATTGGATGGCCGAAGCCGCCCGGATCGCCGAGGCAAATGGCGCGCGGATCATCGATATCAACATGGGCTGCCCGGCGCGCAAAGTCACGAATGGTTGGTCGGGATCGGCGCTGATGCGCGATCTGGATCACGCCTTGCGGTTGATCGATGCGGTTGTGGGCGCGGTCAGCGTGCCGGTGACGCTGAAAACCCGGCTTGGCTGGGATGAAGGCATGCTCAATGCCGCGGAACTGGCGCAAAGGGCCGAAGGCGCCGGGGTGCGGATGATCACGATCCACGGGCGCACACGCTGTCAGTTCTACAAAGGCCGCGCCGATTGGGCGGCGATCCGGGCGGTGGTCGATGCCGTGTCGGTGCCGGTGGTGGCCAATGGCGATATCGTCGATCTGGCCTCGGCCCGGGCGGCACTGGCGCAATCGGGGGCGGCCGCGGTAATGATCGGGCGCGGCGTGCAGGGGCGGCCCTGGGTGTTGGCCCAGATCGATGCGGCGCTAAGGGGCGAGCCGGTGCCGCCAGCCCCGCAGGGCGCGGCGCTGAGCGCTCTGGTGGCCGGGCATTATGAGGCAAGCCTGCGCTTTTACGGTGCGGCGCTGGGGGCCAAAGTCGTGCGCAAACATCTGGGCTGGTATATGGAGGCGGCCTGCACACCACCCACGCTGCGCCGCGCGGTGCTGACGGCGCCATACCCCGAGGCGGTGCTGCGCCTGTTGCCCCGCGCGTTTGAAACACGCGAAAACATCCCCGCATGAGGGGCCCGGGCGATGATATGTTGTGGCCGAGCCTGCCGTTGCCGGCGATCGTGGTGGGGCCGGATGATCTGATCCGTGATGTGAATCCCGCGGCGGAACATTTTTTGAATGCGTCGGTGAAATCGCTGCAGGGCGCGCCGCTGTTTGACCGGCTGGCGATCGATGCGCCGCTTGAGGATGTCTTTGCCCGCGTGCGCCGCGATGGGGCGGCGACTTTCATCAACCGCGTGGATATATCGGGCGGACAGGCCGCGCCGGTGGCCTGCAACATGCAGATCGCGCCGCTTTTGGGGGCCGAAGCGGGCACGTTGCTGGTGCTGCTGGAACCGCGCGAGATTGCGGGACGTCTGGGCCGGGTGCGCCCGGTAAGCGCGCTGGCACGATCTGCCATTGGCATGGCGGAAATGCTGGCGCATGAGATCAAGAACCCGCTGGCAGGCATCACCGGGGCCGCGCAGCTTGTGGCCATGTCGCTGCCGGCGCAAGACCGCGAGCTGACCGATCTGATCGTGGCGGAATCGCGCCGGATCGTGGCGCTGCTTGATCAGGTTGAGCAATTCGGCAATCTGCGCCCGCCGGTGCGGGCCGCGGTCAACCTGCATGATCTGCTGGACCGGGCGCGCAAATCGGCGATGGTGGGCTTTGCCGCGCATATGCGCTTTGATGAGGATTTCGACCCCTCGCTGCCGCTGACCCATGTGGATGCGGATCAGATGCTGCAGGTGTTTTCAAACCTGATCCGCAATGCGGCCGAGGCGGCGGTAATGGGCGGTGCCGGGCGGGGGGTGATCCGGCTGCGCACGTTTTATGATCACGGGCTACGCCTGCGCCACAAGGATGGCAGCGCCAGCGCCCTGCCGCTGCAGGTGGAAATCATCGATGACGGCCCGGGCCTGCCGCCCGATATCGCGCGCGATATATTCGAGCCCTTTGTGTCGGGGCGCGAGAATGGCACCGGGCTGGGGCTGGCGCTGGTATCGAAGATCATTTCGGATCATGCTGCCTGGATCGGCGTGGAAAGCGCGCCGGGGCGCACGGTGTTTCGCATCTCGCTGCCGGTGGCGCCGGATGCGGGCGCGCGGGCATGAGGCGGCGCGAAAGGTATGGGGCGGGGCGCACAGGTATAGGGCAGGGCGCAAGTATAGGGCAGGGCGCTCCCGCCCGTCTTCGCCGCGCCCTTTGGGCGCAGCTCATCCCGTTGGGCGTGGCCTCGCTTCGCTCGGGGATATCCTGCGCGTGCAGTGTCTGTATGAGAGGAGTTGAGTGATGGATGGAACTGTTCTTGTAGCCGATGATGATCGCACGATCCGCACGGTGCTGACCCAGGCGCTGACGCGCGCGGGCTGCAAGGTGCATGCGACCTCGTCGCTGGTCACGTTGATGCGTTGGGTCGAGGAGGGGCGCGGCGATCTGGTGATCACCGATGTGATGATGCCCGATGGCAATGGCATTGCCGCGCTGCCGCAGATCGCGCGGTTGCGCCCCAGCCTGCCGGTGATCGTGATTTCCGCGCAAAACACCATTCAGACCGCCATACAGGCG
>JBBAGE010000084.1:0-10367 GCA_041655055.1 Paracoccaceae bacterium | reverse complement strand
GACCCCTGCCCCTCATCCGCGATGCGAAAAAAATGCGCATCGGATCGGAATTCACGCAAATGCCCCTTGCCCTTGGCCCGCGCTTTGCGTAATCAGCATCCCACAAGCAGCGCTGGCCCGTTCGTCTATCGGTTAGGACGCCAGGTTTTCAACCTGGAAAGAGGGGTTCGATTCCCCTACGGGCTGCCACTTTTCCCCTATACATCCGCTTCACCATTGGGATTTGCGTCGCTTTCGGGCATAACGCCCTCAGCATTTTGCCAAAGGACAACCGATGCCCAAGCTGATCTTCATTCTGAACGGCCCGAATCTGAACCTGCTCGGCAAGCGCGAGCCCGCGATTTACGGTGCGCAGACGCTGGCCGATATTGCCACCGAATGCGCCGATCTGGCTCGGCAATTGGGCTGCGAAACCCGGCTGCTACAGTCAAACCACGAAGGTCAGATCATCGACTGGATTCACGAAGCGCGCGATTCAGCCGCCGGGATCATCATCAACCCCGCCGCTTTTACCCATACGTCGGTGGCGATTCTGGATGCGCTGAATGCCTATGACGGGCCGGTGATCGAAGTGCATATTTCCAATGTGCACAAACGCGAAGCCTTTCGCCATCACTCCTATATCTCGGCCCGCGCCGATGGGGTGATCGCAGGTTTCGGGACCGAAGGCTACACCCTCGCCCTGCGCCGGATCGCAAGCCTGCTGGCCTAGGAAACGGCCCGCCAGATTGGGCGGGCCGCGTTCGTCTTATTACTTTGCGGATGCAGCCACGGCGCGGCGCAGCGAATCCATCCGCTGCTTTTCCGAGCGCAGACCCACATCGGCGGTCGGGCTCATGTTGAAACCGTGAAAACCGCCGGGATAGACAAAGAATTCGACCGCAACGCCCGCGCGGATCAGGCGCTGCGCATAGTCAAAGTTTTCGTCCAGAAACAGGTCGAGCGAGCCGGTCGAAATCGACGTCGGCGGCAGGCCCGACAGGTCTTCGGCGCGCGCGGGCGCGGCATAGGGCGACACGCCGTCCGAGCCCGGCTCGACCCCCAGATAGGATTTCCAGCCGAAATAGTTCGCCGGACGCGTCCAGACATATTCGCCGATCACCGGATTGGGATTCGGATCGGTGACCGTGCGGTCATCGAGCATCGGATAGAGCAGGTTCTGGAACGCGATTTTCGGGCCCTTGCGGTCGCGCGCCATCAGCGCCACACCCGCAGCCATCCCGCCACCGGCGCTTTCGCCCATGATCCCGATGCGATCGGCATCAACACCCAGTTCCGCTGCATTTTCCGACATCCATTTCAACGCGGCATAGGCATCTTCGTCAGGGCCGGGAAAGGTGGTTTCAGGCGACAGACGGTAATCGACCGACACGGCCACCACGCCCAATTCGTTCACCATGTTGCGCAGGGCCGGCAGGCTGCCTTCGGGGCGCGCAAGCACGTAACCGCCGCCGTGGCAGTGGAAAATTCCCGGGCTGTTGGCCGCGGCATTTTGCGGCTTTACGATCAGCACGCGCAAACTGCCCGCGCCTTGCGGCCCGTCGATCATGCGGCTTTCAACCGTGACGGGCAGACCATCGGCGGCGCCGAAATCCGGCACCTCCATCGTGGCCATACCTTCGCGGATTGCAGTCAGCGACTCGTCGCTCAGATCAAGGTTGGGCAGCATGTCCAGCAGCGGCAGCAGGTCCGGATCAACAAGATGTTTGGTGCTCATGTGTTGTTTGCTCCATGATGGGGTGCCAGCCAATTCTGGCACCAGGTTATGCAAAAAGGCAGCGCTCCGGTGCCGGTGACACCGGGAAAAGGGGGCGCATGCATGAATCGGATAGCAAGACAGAGAGGCAGCCGCCGACATCGCGGTGCATGACAGCGCCGCAGTCGGAAACGCGCAGCAAATGGCCCAAAACAGCCGTTCGATGAACCGTCATCATATCCTCCCTTTAACCCTCGGGTGAATGAGGGTCCGTCCCGATCTATGCCGGGTTTTTGCCCCGCGGCGGGGATGGCCCCGCCGCCGTGACGTATGCAGCAAGATGCACGGATAAGATGCGCCTGACAAGAGAAGACACCCCCCTCATGCGTTTTTACCATAATCGGCCAGCAACGCGTCGATATCGTCGTGATAGATCACGCCCCGGCGCGTCAAAATCAGCCCGCAATCGCAATATGTGCGAATGTCAGCGGGGGAATGGGACACCATAATCACCTTGGCATACGCCTGTTTTTGCATGAAAATCTGCCGGCTTTTGGCGCGGAAGTTTTGATCGCCCACGGCGGATATTTCATCGATCAGATAGATGTCGAAATTGATCGCAAGGCTCATGCCAAAGGCCAGCCGGGCCTTCATTCCCCGCGAATAGGTTTTAACCGGCTGGGTCAATGCAGCGCCGATTTCGGCGAAATCACGCACCTGCGCGATGAATTCCTCGGTATCCTGCCCATAGGCGCGGGCGACGAAACGCAAATTTTCCAGCCCGCTCATCATGCCATGAAAGCCGCCCGCAAAGCCCAGGGGCCAGGACACATGCGCCGATCGGATGACCCGGCCGCGATCCGGCGGCTCGATCCCCGCGATCATCCGCAACAAGGTGGATTTCCCGATGCCGTTTTCCCCGATGATCGCGATATTTCGCCCCGGCGGAAAACGAAAGCTCAGGTTTTCGATGATAACCTTGCGCTGCCCATTCTGGCGATAGGCTTTTGAAATGTCGATCAGTTCAATCATGCCTGCCCCCGCTGGCGGCGAAAAAGCCGCTCCGCCCCAAGGCCGGTCACGATCAGCAGCGCCGCCAGCGCCAGCGGATAGCGGATATCGATTATCTGGCTGTCGTAATGGGCGTAATAGCCCAGTCGAAACCATTCGATCAGGTGCAAAAGCGGGTTCCAGCGCAAAATGGCAATCGCATCGGGCGGCAGCAGGCTGGGGACATAGAACACACCCGACAGGAAAAACAGCGGCCGGGTCAGCACGCGTTCGATCTGGGCCCAGCTGGGCCAATGCGCGGCAATCACGGCGTTAAGCGTGCCGAAACCAAAGCCAAGCGCCCCCGTCACCAGGAATGCGGCCACCAGATGTTCAAGATAGCGCGGCGCATCGGCCAGCCCCAGCGCGATCAGCCCGCCATAAAAAAGCGCCATGATCACCACATATGTCGCCGAAATCAGCAAAAATCGTGCGAAAAGCACGTCGCTGGCCAGGATCACCGGATAGCTGAACAGGCCCCGGTTGGCGGCAAAGGCGCGCATCAGCCCCGCCGACAACCGGTTGAAATAATCAAGCGTCAGAATGCCGGTTGCAAAAAACAGCGCCAGACTGCCGCCAAAGGGCGGCTGCCGCCCCATCCGTGCAAAAATGAACACCAGCAGGGTGATACCCGCCGCAGGCCCGATGATCGCCCACAGATATCCCATCCGCGAGGCCCCGAATGTCGCCCGCGTTTCGCGCAGGATCAGCGCGCCGATTACGCGTATCTGCAAGGCGGCCAAGGCGCGCAGGGTCATCGTCATGTCAGATGATCCCGCACCGCATAGGTGATCAACGCGCCAATGGCCCAGATCGTGGTGGCAGCCGCGCCGATCAGCACGATCGTCAGCGCCCGACGGGGATAAAGCGCATCCTGGGGCAAGGCAGGGTGGCTATAGACGGCCAGATAACGCTGCTGGCGGTCAGCCTCAAGCCGGGCCTGTTCCAGCGATGCCAGGGCCGAGGCATAGGATTGCTGGGCAAAGGCCTTTTCAACCTCAAGCGCCTCATACTGCGCCAAAAGATCGGATAACCCCGCCCCCATGCCGCTGCTGATCCCGGCGCTGCGGATGGCAATCTGGGTTTCAAGCGCCTCGGCCTGATGGCGCAGCGATATCAGCGCCGGGGCATCGGCGCTGACCCGATCGCCGATGGCCGCCATACGGGCGCGGATATCCACGAGCCGGGCTTCCAGCGCGCCGATCAGTTCGATATCGATTTGCGCCGTGGCGGCGGGGTCGATCAATTGTTCGCGGTCGCGAAATGCGCGCAATTGCTGCAAGGTATCGCGCAGCCGCGCCTCGGCCCCCGCGACCTCTTGGCGGGCAAAACGCAGGGCATCCTGGCGGGCATTATCAGACAGTTGATTCACCAGATCCTGAATATACCCTAGCACAAGGCGCGCGATACGGTCGGCATCGGCGGGGCTGAAAGCCTGCGCCTCGAACGTCACGATACCGGATGTGGTGTCAAAGCTGGTGTCGATCATCCGGCCCCAATGGGTGACGAAATCCTCGATCGGGCGGGTTGCGCTGATTCGCGAAAGCCGATCGATCTGGGGGGCTGCGAACAGATCGCGGATGCCGATATCATTGTCCAGCCGTTCCACCAGATCGCGGCTGCGCAGATATTTCAGGATGATATAGGATTCCGACGTCGTCGTGCCTGTGCTGGCAAGCCCGGTCAGCGCGCCAATCCCGTCGAGCCCGGTGGTGGCATTCACGCCGCGCACCGCAAAACCCGCGCCCGCGACATAGCGATCGCTGGCGAAAAACGCGTAATAAAGCGCACTTAGCAGCACCGGCAGCACCACAGCCACAAGGAACGAGCCCGCCAGATAGCGTCGCCGCCGCGCTTGCGGGCGCATCATGGGCGCGTCCAGGGCCACGATTCTGGGCGATATGTCGGATGCCTGGCTCACCCGCCGCCCATGCTGATTTGTTGAAAATCCATCTGATTCCTCCTTCCCCCTCAGGCTAGCCCATCACCCCTTTCCGGATCGTTAACTGCGCAGGGGTGCACAGGGGCTGTGCGGCGCCGGCCCTATGCCTGCGCGCGCTGTGCTATATATCCCTACAAAGACACCAACCGGAGGCACCGATGACCCAAGAGCTGACCGGGCTGCACCATGTGACAGCCATCACCGCCCAAGCCCCTGCCAATAAACGGTTTTATACCGATACCCTCGGATTGCGGCTGGTCAAGAAAACCGTCAATCAGGATGATACCAGCGCCTATCACCTGTTCTATGCCGATGGGCTGGCAACGCCGGGCACGGATCTGACGTTTTTTGACTGGCCCGCCGCGCGCGAGCGGCGCGGCAACGGATCGATCGCGCGCACCGGCCTGCTGGTCGATGATGCCAGCCTTGCCTGGTGGCAAGATCACCTGCGCGCTTCGGGCCATAAAGCATCCGATCTGGCGGAAATCTGGGGCCGGGCGAGCTTTGATTTCGAAGACCCCGAAGGCCAGCGATTCCGCATGACCGCCGATGGCGGCAGCGGCCATGGCCATCCGTGGGAACAAAGCGCGGTGCCCGAGGATCACCAGATCCGCGGTCTTGGGCCGATCACGCTATCGGTGGCCCGGATCGAAGGCACGGATGCGGTGCTGCGATCGGTGCTGAACATGCGCCATATCGGCACCTATGACGCCCCCGCAAACGACGGGCCGGGCGAAGTGCATGTCTATGAAATGGGCGAAGGTGGGCCGGGCGCGGAACTGCATGTCGCCGTTCAGCCCGGGTTGCCACAGGCCCGTCAGGGCGCGGGCGCGGTTCACCACATCGCCTTTCGCACCCCCGATCAGGATGCGCTGCAACGCTGGGCCGAACGGATCGGCCAGACCCGCCTGCCCTTTTCCGGCGAGGTCGAGCGCTATTATTTCCGCTCGGTCTATTTTCGCGAACCGGGGGGCAATCTGTTTGAAATCGCCACCGACGGGCCGGGTTTCGCCGTGGATGAGCCGCTGGAATCGCTGGGCGAGCGTTTGTCGCTGCCGCCGTTTCTGGAAGCACAGCGTGCCCAGATCGAAGCGGGGTTGAAACCGCTCGTCTGAACGGTCACCCATAGGTGACACAACCAAGAACGAGGGACGGAATGATCAAGATACTGGGCCTGTCAGGCAGCCTGCGGCGCGGCTCGCACAATACCGCGCTGCTGCGCGCGGCGGCGGAAATGATGCCCGAGGGCAGCATGCTCGACATCGCGACGATCGAGGGAATACCGATTTATAATGGTGATGACGAAGCCGAAACCGGTGTCCCGCCCGCCGTGCGCGCGCTCAAGGATCGGGTGGTGGCGGCTGATGGGCTGCTGATTGCCAGCCCGGAATATAACAATTCCGTCCCCGGCGGGCTAAAGAATGCGATGGATTGGCTCAGCCGCCCGCAAGGTGACAGCACCCGGGTGTTCAACGACCGCCCCGTGGCGATCACGGGCGCCACAACGGGGATATATGGCACGACGCAGGGCCAGACCGCATGGCTGCCGGTGCTGCGCACCTTGCGGATGAACCCATGGTTCAGCGGGCGTCTGCTGGTGGCGCGCGCACAAACGCTGATGGATGAACAGGGCAACCTGACTGATGAGACCCTGCGCAAGAACCTGGCCGAATTCGTGGCCGGATTCGTGGATTTCGTGCGCGCCAGCACGCGCTGACCTATCGCGCCGGGCGGCCAATCGCGCCCGGCGCAGCTTTTGGGGAACATCACGGCCCGCGCGCGGTTGAACCGGCAACCACCATTTGTCGGCAGCCAAAGGACGCGCCCAATGAATCATGCCATCTTGCGCAATATTTTCTTCGTCACCGCGTCTGCGGGCGCCATTTTGACATCCACGGCCACGGCCCAGCAACAGGAGCAAAGCGTGCGGGAAAGCGATCAGGAAATGGGCAAACGGTTTGAATTCACGCTGGCCGATCTGCCCGAGCCCTATGCCACCGAAGGGGTGCAGAACACATCGCGGGTGATTGCCCGCGACGGCGCCGAACCGAATGTGCCCGAAGGTTTCGCCATCACCCTGTTTGCCGAAGATCTGCCCCATCCGCGCCAAATGCTGGTGCTGGGGCAAGGCGTGCTGGTTGCCCAGCAAAACGCGGGCCATATTCTCTATCTGCACGATTCCACCGGCGCGGGCGCGGCCGATATCAACACCACCTTTGCCGATGGATTTGACGAGCCTTATGGCATGGCGATCGGCACCGGCCCGCATGAGGGCTATATTCTGGTGGCCGATACGCGCGGCATCTGGCGCCTGCCCTATAGCGGCGGTGAAACCGCCGATGGCCCGGCCGAACCCGTCACCGAACAGGGTGTTTTCGGCACGGCCGATGGTCATTCGACCCGTTCGCTTGCCGTCCATCCCGAAACTGGCGCGCTTTATGTGGGCGTCGGATCGACCGGCAATATTCTGGTCGAGGCCGAAGATGTGAAAGCCACCATTCAGGTATTCGATGCCGATGGCAGCAATCAGCGCACCTATGCCGAAGGGCTGCGCAACCCGATCGGCATGCGTTTTCACCCCGATACCGGCGCGCTCTGGGCGCTGACACAGGAACGCGACGGCATGGGTGACGGGCTCGTGCCCGATTACTTTGCCGCCGTGCAGGAAGGGGCGCATTACGGCTGGCCCTATGAGTATATGGGCCAAAATCCGCAGCCGAATTTTGATCCGGCCCCCGAAGGGCTGGTGGAAAATATCCCCGATCCCGATGTGATCTTTGCCGCCCATTCCGCGACGATGGATTTCGCCTTCGTCCCGCAAGGCTGGCCCGAAGATTGGCAGGGCGATGCGATGGTCGTGCTGCGCGGATCATGGAATGCTGCCGAGCCGCGCGGCTACAAACTGGTGCGTGTGCCCTTTGCGGATGGCCAGCCGCTGGGCCATTATGAAAACTTCGTCACCGGCTTTTGGGTGGCGGGCGATGAGGTGGCACAGGTTTGGGGCCGCCCGGCAGATGTGGATTTCCTGCCCGATGGCAGCCTGCTGCTGGCCGATGACGAAGGCGGCACGATCTGGCGGATCACGCCACCTTCGCCGGGTTGATCACACGCGGCAGGTCGCGGCTGCGGGCACCGCCTCGGCCGTGTGCACGATATCCAGCGCGCCGGGGGTGGCGCGCGCGACATGCATCGTCATCGTGGCATAACCGCTTTCATCGAATGCGAGCATCCCGGTCGCGGTCTCAAGCGACAGTCCGCGCAGCCCGGCAATCGCGGCAGGGCCCGTGGCCTCGCCCGAACGCTCCATCGCGGCTTTCAGCGCCATCAATGAATTATAATGGGTAAAAGCCACATGGGTCACCAGCCCGCCCGCCATCGGCATCGCATTGGCGCGCCCCACGAAATCCTGCACCGCAGGCGCGGGATCCGAGGCAACAAAGGGCAGACAGGTCACCACATCCGCGCCCGGCTGCAACTGCGCCGCATGCCATTCGCTAAAATCGAGAAAGGCAAAGGTCTTGCCCTCGGCCACACCCGCATCGATCGCGTGATTGGCCACATTGACCGCATAGGGGCGCGGGACGGAAACATAGATCGTTTCCGATTCCATCTCATCGGCCCATTGCATGACGCCCCGGAACTGGCCCGGATAGTTGCCTTGCACCGGTGTGGTGACCAGCGCCGCCCCGGTCAGAATACCGGTATTGCCATACAAATAGGCCGAAACCGCCCGCTGCGAGGGTGACCAGTCGGAAATGGTGAACGGGCGCGCGCTGGTGCGATCACCCAGCCATTCGGTCATCGGGCGCAGCGACTGCGCGCTGGTCGGGCCGGTATGGGTGATATTGGCGTTGCAAAAATTCCCCTCGGTTCCAAACGCGTGAAAGACCGGCACCGCAGGCCCATCGTGATCGGCAAACTGGCGCGCCAGAAACGACCGGATCGCGGTGATGAACCCGCTGATCAGCACTTCGCAGCCGCCCTCGATCACCATGTCATGCGCGGCCGCAGCACCCGGCGCGGGGCTGCCGCCGTCATTGGCATAAACCAGTTCGATCGGGCGACCCAGAATGCCGCCCGCCGCATTGATTTCCGAAGCGGCCAGTTCCAACCCCAGCCGCATCTGGCTGACATAGGGTTCAACCATCTGTTCCTGTCCGTCATGATCGGCCTCGGCGATCAGCACACCGATCCGCAAGGGGCGTGTCTGGGCAAGGGCGGGCATTGCCGAAAACGCGGCACCAAGGGCAAGCGTCGCGCCTGTGCCATGCAAAACTTCGCGGCGGGTAAGCATATGACTTCTCCTCCATATCATTGTGATGCCATGCAAGGCGCGCGCCCCGGGCGCGTGCAGGCCAGCCCCAGTATCGGCCCGCCCGCCCCCGCGACAAAGCCCAAAGGCCACAGGCCGCGCCTATGGCTGCGATAGGCTGCGCCAATCGCCTTGTGGCGGGAACAATGAATGGAAGGAAATGGTAGCGGAGGAGGGACTTGAACCCCCGACACGCGGATTATGATTCCGCTGCTCTAACCAACTGAGCTACTCCGCCAAGGTGGGCGCTAGGTATGCGAGCAAACCGCGACCGTCAAGGGCAAAAAGCCCCCGCCTCAGCCTTTGTCCGATTTGGGCTGGCCGATACGGCCAAAGTCGGGGGCATCGGTATCCTGCCCGGCCTCGATAATGCCACGGCGAATGGCGCGTGTGCGGGTAAAATAGGCATGCAGATGATCGCCATCGCCGGTGCGGATGGCACGTTGCAGGGCAAACAGTTCCTCGGTAAAGCGGCCCAGAATATCCAGCGTCGCCTCGCGGTTATTAAGGAACACATCGCGCCACATCGTGGGATCGGAGGCCGCGATCCGGGTGAAATCGCGAAACCCGGCAGCGGAATATTTGATCACTTCGCTATCGGTCACGCGGCGCAGATCATCGGCCACACCAACCATCGTATAGGCGATCAGATGCGGCGTATGGCTGGTCACGGCCAGCACCAGATCATGATGTTCGGCATCCATTTCATCGACATGCGCGCCCATACCTTCCCACAGCGCGCGCAGCCGCGCGAGCGCGGCCGGATCGGTATCCGCGCCCGGCACCAACAGGCACCAGCGATTGTCGAACAGCTCGGCAAAGCCCGAACGCGGGCCGGAATGTTCGGTCCCCGCCAGCGGGTGGCCGGGGATGAACTGCACATGCGCGGGCAGATGCGGGGCCACGGCGGCGATCACCGCCCCCTTGACCGAACCCACATCCGTCACGGTCGCGCCCGCCTTCAGATGGGGGGCAATCTCATGCGCGACATCGCCCATGGCACCCACCGGCACGGCCAATACCACCAGATCGGCGTCCCTTACGGCTTCGGCGGCGGTATCCACAATCCGGTCGCACAGCCCGATTTCGGCAGCGATCGCGCGCGTCTGCGCCGATCGTGCGGTGCCGACGATTTCACCCGCCAGGCCCGCGCGGCGCATCGCGTGGGCCATGGATCCCGCAATCAGCCCCAGCCCGATCAGCGCCACGCGGTGATAGATCACGCTCACCGATCCTGCCCTTTGAACTGGCCGATGGCATGGGCAACGCGCCGGCAGCTTGCCTCATCCCCCACGGTGATGCGCAGGCAGTTGGGCAGGCCATAGCCCGCCACCCGCCGCACGATCAGCCCCTGCGATTGCAGGTAA
>JBBAGE010000083.1:0-10373 GCA_041655055.1 Paracoccaceae bacterium | reverse complement strand
GCGGCTGCTGGCTGCGCGGCTCGGGCTGGGGTTTGGGCTGCGGCGCGGGGCTGGGGGTTTGCTCGGCCTCGGCCTTGGCGGGGGCCTCGTCGGCCTTGACCTCGGGTTTGGCGCGGCTGCGGGTGCGTTTGGGTTTTTCCTGCGGCTGGGGCGCGGGTTCGGCCTCGGGCGCGGGGGTGCCCAGCGGATTGTCGCGGCGGGTGATATCCTTGGCAATCAGCGATTCGACGGCCGCGAGGCTTTTTTCATCGCGCGGTTCGCAGATCATGATCGCCTTGCCCGAACGCCCGGCGCGGCCGGTGCGGCCGATGCGGTGAACGTAATCTTCGGGATGGGTGGGCACATCGTAATTGATCACATGGCTGACCGAGGGCACATCCAGCCCACGTGCGGCAACGTCGGATGCCACAAGGATTTTCAACCGCCCTTCGCGGAACCCTTCGAGCGTGCGGGTGCGTTGCGATTGTTCCAGATCGCCATGGATCGCTGCCGCGTCATAGCCGTATTTTGTCAGGCTTTTGGTGACGATATCCACATCGGTCTTGCGGTTGCAAAAGATGATCGCGTTGGTCAGCGTATCGCCTTCGGCATCGATCAGGGCGCGCAGCAGCGCGCGCTTTTCGCTGGCGGCAGAATCGCGGCGCGTGCCTTTGAACATCACCACGCATTGATCGATATTTTCCGACGCGGTGGCTTGGCGCGCCACTTCGACCCGGGCGGGGGCCGAAAGGAATGTATTGGTGATCCGCTCGATCTCGGGGGCCATGGTGGCGCTGAAGAACAGCGTCTGCCGGGTGAATGGGGTCAGGCTGAAGATCCGTTCGATATCGGGGATGAACCCCATGTCAAGCATCCGGTCGGCCTCATCCACCACCATGATCTGCACGCCGGTCAGCAGCAATTTGCCGCGTTCAAAATGATCGAGCAACCGGCCCGGCGTCGCGATCAATACATCGACGCCGCGATCGATCAGCAGATCCTGTTCCTTGAACGACACGCCACCGATCAGCAGCGCCTTGGTCAGCTTCAGATGTTTGGTATAGGTATCGAAATTCTCGGCCACCTGTGCGGCCAATTCCCGTGTGGGGGCCAGCACAAGGCTGCGCGGCATCCGCGCGCGGGCGCGGCCCTTGGCCAGCATGGTGATCATCGGCAACACGAATGATGCGGTCTTGCCGGTGCCGGTCTGGGCGATACCCAGAACATCGCGCCCTTCCAGCGCGGGCGGGATTGCGCCCGCCTGAATTGGGGTGGGCGTTTCATAGCCCGTTTCTTCAATGGCCTTCAGGACCTTGGGGTCCAATTTCAGATCAGAAAATTTTGTCATGCGTATCCGTTTGTTTACGGACACTTTTGGCCCGTATCGACTGGAGAAGGTGGCCGGCGGCCCAACTTATCCACAAGGTGCCTTCTCAATGGGCCACCACCTATATCATTTCGCGCCAAAGGTCAATGTCGCATTGCCGGGCGGGAAACAGCGGATTTGCGCCCGCGGCAAAGATGGCGGCATTGTGGCTTTATCGTGGCTTTCCCCCGATTTGCACACAGAGTTATCCACAGGCATGGGCGGAACCGAGTGCTGGCGCCGGGGTTGACGTATCGGGGCGACATGACCCCAAGCTATGGAGGACAGCGAGATGATGAAGAAACACGGCAGCGCGATCTGGCAGGGCGATCTGAAAGGCGGCAAGGGCGAGATTTCCACCCAAAGCGGGGCCTTATCGGCGCAACCCTATGGTTTTGGCCAAAGATTCGAGGATGAACCCGGCACCAACCCCGAAGAGCTGATCGGCGCGGCCCATGCGGCCTGCTTTTCCATGGCGCTGGCAAATATCCTTAGCCAGGACGGGATCAATCCTGAAAAGATCGAGACGAAATCGTCGATCACACTGGAAAAGCGCGATGGCGGATTTGAAATCACGGCGGCGCATCTGGAAACAACGATCAGCGCCGACGGGGATCGCGAGGCCATCATGAAAGCGGCCCGAACCGCCGAGACCGATTGCCCGGTGTCGAAATTGCTTAGTTGCGAAATCACGATGGATGCAGAAGTGGGATAAGGCCAGGCCGTCAGGCCGGGCGGCGCACATATTGCCAAACGGCTGACCGCTATACCATTTCCTTGATCGCGCTCAGCGTCAGTTCCGGGTGGTCACGCGCCACGCGGTCGATATCCCATTGCAGGCGGGTCATATAAACCACATCGCCGTCGTGATCATGGCTGATATGCTGCTTGTTGGTTGCCGCAAAGGCATCCACCGCCGCCTGCGGGCCGGTAACCCAGCGCGCCGAGCTGAATTGCGAAGGCTCGAACCGCACGGGCAGGCCATATTCAATCTCGATCCGGCTTGCCAGAACGTCAAATTGCAGCGCCCCGACAACGCCCACGATAAAGCCCGACCCGATTGCGGGTTTGAACACTTTGGCCGCACCTTCTTCGGCAAATTGCATCAGCGCCTTTTCGAGATGTTTTGCCTTCATCGGATCGCCCGCGCGCACGGTTTGCAGCAATTCCGGCGCAAAAGACGGAATGCCGGTGATGCGGATCGCCTCGCCCTCGGTCAGTGTATCGCCGATGCGCAACTGCCCGTGGTTGGGGATGCCGATGATATCGCCGGCCCAGGCCTCATCCGCCAATTCGCGGTCAGCGGCCAGAAACAGCACCGGATTGGTGATCGCCATCTGCTTTTTGCTGCGCACATGGGTCAGTTTCATACCCCGCATGAAATGTCCCGACGCCAGCCGCACAAAGGCCACGCGGTCGCGGTGTTTGGGGTCCATATTGGCTTGAACCTTGAACACGAAACCCATGACGGAACGCTCGCCCGGTCCGATCTGGCGCGGCTCGGCCGATTGCGGCTGCGGCACCGGGCCGAAATCGGCGATGCCATCCATCAATTCCTTGACCCCGAAACTGTTGATTGCCGAACCGAACCAGATCGGCGTCAGCGTGCCATCCAAAAACGCCTGCCGGTCAAATTCCGGCAGCAAGGCACGGGCCATTTCCAGTTCCTCGCGCAACTTGTCCAGCAGATCGGCGGGCACATGTTGCGCTAGTCGGGGATCGTCCAACCCTTTGATCGCAATGCTTTGCGCGACCTTGTTGCGATCGGCCCGGTCCATCAGTTCCAGCCGGTCGCCCAGAATATCATAGCAGCCAATGAAATCGCGCCCGACCCCGATGGGCCAGCTTGCAGGCGTGACGTCGATTGCCAGGTTTTCCTGAATTTCATCGATGATTTCAAATGTATCGCGGCTTTCGCGATCCATTTTGTTACAAAATGTCAGGATCGGCAGATCGCGCAGCCGACAGACTTCGAACAGCTTTTGCGTCTGGCTTTCCACGCCTTTGGCGCCGTCGATCACCATGATCGCGGCATCCACGGCGGTGAGCGTGCGGTACGTATCTTCGGAAAAATCCGAGTGGCCGGGCGTGTCCACCAGATTGAACTGACAGCCGCTGAAATCGAACGACATCGCCGAGGCCGAGACCGAAATCCCCCGATCCTGTTCCATTTTCATGAAGTCCGAGCGCGTGCGCCGCGCTTCGCCCTTGGCGCGGACTTGCCCGGCCATCTGGATCGCGCCGCCATAAAGCAGGAATTTTTCGGTCAATGTGGTTTTGCCCGCATCGGGGTGCGCGATGATGGCAAAGGTGCGCCGCCGGGCAATCTCGGCGGGCAAATCGGGTGTGTTATGGGTGCGCTCCAGCATGGGCGCGATATACGCGCGCCGAGGCGGCGGGGCAAGCGCAGGACGCAGATATTGAACGGGGCATTTTACATATCCGTCAACGCGATCTTAACCGAATCGGGCGCATATTGGGCCGGTGATATAGGAAAGGAGGGTCCGATGATGTGAAACCGGCTGATCACGCGGCTGCCGTTGCGATTTTCGTCCGACAATGCTAGGCAACCCGATCAAAATGCCCGGATAACAGGAGGCAGGCGGCCTTGTCCCAGCCGGTCCCACGGCTTGAAATCAGCAATATCACCCGCAGCTTTGGGAGCCGCGAAGTGGTGCGCGATGTCTCGCTCAGCGTGATGCCGGGGCAGGTGACATGTCTTTTGGGGCCGTCGGGTTGCGGAAAATCGACGACGTTACGCATTATTGCCGGGGTCGATATGCAAGACAGCGGCAAGATCTGCGTCGATGGTGAACTGGTCTGCGATACGATTCGCCGCGTTCCCCCCGAAAGGCGCTCGGTCGGGCTGATGTTTCAGGATTTCGCCCTGTTCCCGCATCTGGATGTGGCGGCGAATGTGGCCTTTGGCCTGAAAGGATCGCGGCAGGACAGGCGCGCGCGGGTGGAAGAATTGCTCGACCGGGTGGGGCTTTTGCATATGATTGCAAAATATCCCCATCAATTGTCGGGGGGCGAACAGCAACGGGTCGCGCTGGCGCGCGCGCTTGCCCCGCGCCCCTCGGTGATGTTGATGGATGAACCCTTTTCGGGGCTGGATGAGCGGCTGAAGGATGACATCCGCGACACTACCCTGGCCGTGCTGAAAGAGGCGGGGGCGGCGGTGCTGCTGGTCACGCATGAACCGGATGAGGCCATGCGCATGGCCGATGAAATTGCACTGATGCGCGAAGGCCGAATCGTGCAGCAAGGCGCGCCCTATAACATCTATAACGCCCCGGTGGATCGCGCAGCCGCCGCGTTTTTCAGCGATATCAACGTGATTAGCGGCGTTGTTCAAGGGGCTTTGGTGCCGACGGCCTTTGGCGAATTTCTGGCCCCCGGCCATGCCGATGGCACCCGCGTCGATATCGTGATCCGCCCGCAGCATCTGCGGATCGATTTCGACCGCAATGGTCGCGGGCCGAATCCGACGCCGCAGGATGGCACGCCCGCGCGCGGTGTGGTGGAACGCGCGCGCTTCATGGGGCGCGAAACGCTGGTGGAGTTTCGCATGGATTTCGACGGCTCGATCCTGCGCGCCACGGTGCCATCGGTATTCCTGCCCAAAGCGGGCACGCCGCTCTGGCTGATGCTGCGCCGCGAACGGTGTTTCGTTTTTCCTGCCGCCGGGTAAGGCGCGGCACGGTCAAATTTACGGGGGATCACGCTTTTGCCGCTTTCACATTGCGCGGCGAAGTCTTACATTTGAACCGAGTATCTTGGGCGCCCCGGCGCCCGATCATGGGAGAGAAGACATGCTCAACAATATTGGCCTGCCCGGCCTGCTGCTGATCGCGGTCGTTGTGCTCGTGCTGTTTGGACGGGGCAAGATCTCGTCGCTGATGGGCGAAGTCGGCCGCGGAATCACGGCGTTCAAACGCGGCGTCGATGACGGCACCAAGGAAATCGAAGCCGGCCTTGAAACGGCGCGCGACGTGTCGCCGGCCAAGGAAAAGGATCAGGCCTGAGGGTCTGATAAGGGCGCGCGGAAATGCTGGGTATCGGAACGTCCGAATTCATTCTGATTGCGGTCGTGGCCTTGATCGTTGTCGGGCCAAAGGATTTGCCCGTTCTGTTTCGCACGCTGGGCCGATTCACCGCCCAGGCGCGGTCGATGGCGCGTGAATTTTCCCGCGCGATGGAGGATGCAGCCGACCAGGCGGGGGTCAAGGATGTGACCAACACGTTGAAGTCGGCGGCAGATCCGCGCAAGATGGGGCTCGACAAGCTCAATGCCGCAGCCGACCGGTTCGAAAAGTGGGATCCCGCGCGCAAACCATCGGCCAGCGGGGCGAAACCGGCGGTAACACCCGCGCCCAAAGCGACGGATGATGCGGCCATCAATGACGCGCCGGCCAAACCCGCAGGCCCGATCCCGCAGGACTACGCCGAAGGGCCAAGCGCATCGCCCGCCATGCCGCGCCCAGCCTATCGCCCGGCACCCAAGCCCGCCGCCGATACCCCCGAGGCCGCGCCGCTGGAACCCGCGGATGCCGATGTCGCAGCGCCATCCCCCGCGCTGAGCGCCGAAAGACCGACTGAATGACCACCACCGACGATCTGGACGAAATCGACAAAAGCTCTGCCCCCTTGGTCGAGCATCTGGCCGAATTGCGCACGCGGCTGATTCGGTCGCTGGTGGTGTTCATCATCGCAATGGTGGCCTGTTTTACCGTCTGGAACCCGATTTTCAATTATCTGACCCAGCCGATTTGTGACGCTTTGGGGGATCGCGGCCAGGAATGCGGGCTGATCCTGATCAAGCTGCAGGAAGGGTTTTTCGTAGCGATCCGGGTGTCGTTGTTGGGCGGGTTGATCCTTTCGTTTCCCTATATTGCGCTGCAAATGTGGCGTTTCGTGGCGCCGGGGCTTTATAAAAATGAACGCGGCGCGTTTTTGCCCTTCATGCTGGCTTCGCCGATCATGTTCATGCTGGGCGCGGCTTTTGCGTTTTATGTCGTCATTCCGATGGCCTTTTCATTCTTTCTTAACTTTCAACAGGTAGGGATGGGCGGTGATCTGATCGCCGAGGATGGGCAGTTGGCCACTGCCGGTATCACCTTTCAGGGGTCGGTCGATGAATATCTGTCGCTGACCGTGAAATTCATCGCGGCCTTTGGTCTTTGTTTTCAACTACCGGTCCTGCTGACGCTGATGGGACGGGCGGGGATCGTGACGGCGCCGGGGCTGAAGCGGATGCGCAAATATGCGATCGTCGGCATTCTCGCGGTGGCCGCTATCGTGACGCCGCCCGATGTGATCACGCAGATCATCCTGTTTGTCGCGATCTATGGTCTTTATGAAATCTCGATCATTCTGGTTGCACGTGGCGAACGCCGGCAGGAAAAGCGCCTGCGCGCCGAAGGCGTGCTGGGCGAGGATGAAAGCCTTTACGATATTTACGACGATCCGCAGGATACCGGCGAGGCCCCGAAACCATGAGTGCCGATGCCCTTGCCCGGATCGCGCAGGCGTTGGAACGCATGGCGCCCCCCGCGGGTGCTGCGCCGGATTTTGATGCGGCGGATGCCTTTGTCTGGCATGTGGCGCCCGACAGGCTGGTGCCAATCACGGATGTAAGCCGCGTGGCGCTGGATCTTTTGCTGGGGATCGACCGCGCCCGCGATATCCTTTTGGATAATACCTTGCAATTTGCCCGGGGGCTGCCTGCGAATAATGCGCTGTTGTGGGGCGCGCGCGGCATGGGCAAATCTTCGCTGGTCAAAGCGGTGCATGCGCGCGTTCTGGCGCAGGGCGAGGCGCTGAAAATCATTGAAATTCAACGCGAAGACCTGCCCAGTATCGGCCGGTTGCTGGGGTTTTTGCGCGGCGTGCCGCATCGGTTCCTGCTGTATTGCGATGATCTTTCCTTTAGCCATGACGATCAGCATTACAAATCGCTCAAGGCCGTGCTTGATGGCGGGATCGAGGGGCGGCCCGATAATGTGGTGTTTTATGCCACGTCGAACCGCCGCCACCTGATGCCGCGCGACATGATCGAGAATGAGCGCAGTTCAGCCATCAACCCGGCCGAGGCGGTCGAGGAAAAAGTGTCACTTTCCGATCGTTTTGGCCTGTGGCTCGGCTTTCATCCCTGCACGCAGGATGAATATCTGGCGATGGTGCGCGGCTATTGCGATGCCTATGGGGTGCAGATCAGCGACGATGATCTGCGGCGCGAGGCAATTGAATGGCAGGCCACGCGCGGCGCGCGTTCGGGCCGGGTGGCGTGGCAATATTTCACCGATCTGGCCGGGCGCAAGGGCGTGAAGCTAACCGCGCGGGGATAGCGCGCGGTCAGGTGGTTTCACCGCAGAAACGGCGTCGGATCGACGGTCTGCGTGCCTTGGAACACCATGAATTGCAGGGCGTTGAATTCATTCTGGGCGACGCGTGCGACGGTCTGGCCGCGTGTCACGCTGTCGCCGCGCTGCACGCTGATCCCGTCGATAAAGGAATAGGCGGTCTGCACGCCGCCGCCATGATCGACAACCATGATTTCAACCCCTTCGGCGTTTTTGGAAATCAGGCGCACCGTGCCCGCATCCGCGACTTTGACCGGGGTGCCGGGGGCGGCCTGAAACAGCACGAAGGCGCTTTTGTCCTGATCGTAATCGCGCACGATGGGGCCGGGAACCGGCAGGGTAAAGCGCGCGCTGCTGGCGGTTTGCTGGGCACCCAGATTGGGTGATGCCGGCATCGCGGGGGCCGCGGGCGTTGCATTTTGCGCGGGCAGCGGCGCCGCCGCCGATGGGGGCACGGGGGTTGCCGATCCCGCGCCGGGTGCGGGCGTGGCGGCGGCGGTGCGCGGCGGCGGTGTTTGCGAGGCCACGGGGATCAACAGGTGCTGGCCTTCGCGCAGGGTGTAATTCCCGTCAAGCCCGTTCCATTCCGCCAATGCCTGCAAGCTCACGCCATATTGGCGCGCAAGGATCGAGGCTGTCTCGCCGCGTTTGACCTGATGGCGGACGGGCTCGGACCCGATTTGTGCGGGCGGCGCGGGGGTGGCGACGGGCGCGGCAGCGGTCTGAGTGGGTGCGGGTTGTGCCGGGCTGATGACCGAGGATTGCACCGCGCCGGCACCGGCATCCGCGCGCTCGATCGCGCCACCGGCAAGGGTTGCCACATCGATCTGATCGGCGGGGCGGATCGGGCCGGAATAGGGCGCGCCAGTGGCAGGCGAAGGTTCGCTTACGCGCTGGGGCAGGGCGATCACTTCGTCCCGGCGCAGCTGGATATCGGTGGAAATGCCGTTATAGCGGGCCAGTTCCTCGGTCGGCAGGCCGACGCGGGCGGCGACATCGGCGATCGTGTCGCCCTGACGCGCCACCGCGACCTGATAGTTGGGATAGGAAATCACCCCACGGTTATCGGGCGACGGGCGCGCGGCCACCGCCTGCAACGCGGCTTCGGATGTATCCAGCGTGTTGGTATAGCGCCGCAGATCGAAATCGAACGGATCGCTACAGGCCCCCAGCGTGGCAAGGGCGGTGCCGCCCACCAAAAGGGCGCGAAACAGGGGGCGTGCAGGGGCCATGGCTCGTCTTTTCCTCGTTCTGCGCCCCTGTTGATATGGGGCGTCATTTCGTTCATGCGCAATCGCGATGGGGTTAGTCATCCTGTCCCAACCCCTCAAGCAGCGGCACGAAACGGACGGGGCGCAATTCTTCGTAATCGAAGCCTGTCTCGGTTCGTGTGACCTTGATCAGGCTTTGCACCGTATCCGATTGGCCCACCGGCAGCACCATGATACCCCCGATGCGCAATTGCGCCAAGAGGGGGCCGGGCGGATCTTCGGCGGCCGCGGCCACAAGGATGCGGTCGAACGGCGCCTGTTCGGGCAGCCCATGCGATCCATCGGCGGTAAAGGCGGTGACATTGGCCAGCCCCAGCGCGTCAAAGATTTCCTGCGCCTCACGCACAAGGCGGCGGTGGCGATCCACGGTATAGACCCGGCGCGCAAGCTGGCTGAGGATCGCCGCCTGATAGCCCGAGCCTGTGCCCACCTCTAGCACCTTGTCGCGCGGCTGCACATTCAGCGCCTGGGTCATCAGCCCGACGATGGACGGCTGGCTGATCGTCTGGCCGCAGGCAATCGGCAGGGGCATATCCTCATAGGCGCGATCGGCAAAAAGCCCGCGCACAAAGGGGCCACGGTCGATTTTTTCCATCGCGGCGAGGGTGCGTTTATCCGTCACCCCCTTTGAGCGCAGGGCGTAGAGAAATTGCATTTTGCGCTCGGCGGTGGTGTCATTCATGGGCAAGGCCCATGGTGGTGTTGATCAGGGGCGATTTTTCCAGCCGCTCGCGCAGCGGTGTCAGCCGGTCATGGGCGGTCAGATCGGCGCGCATCGGCGTTACCGAAATATGGCCCGCCAGATTGGCCCAGGCATCGGTGCCCGGTTCGGTCGGCTGTTGTTGGGAACCGGCATTCTTGATCCACAGGAATTTGCGGCCTGCGGGCGACATATGCGGTTCAACCCCGAAATAGGCATCCTTGCGAAAGCCTTGCGACACGACCTTCAACCCCTTGACCTGATCGGCGGCCACGGGGGGGAAGTTGACGTTATAGAAAATGCGGTAATCCTCGCCATCCCAGAACGCGCCATTCAGCAACGCGCGCACCGTGGCCGCGCCATGGTGGGCTGCGGCCTCAAACGGGTTGGAAAGCTGAAAGTTGCCGGGGCCGTAATATTGCGACAGGGCGATCGCGGGCAGGCCCTGCAGCGCGCCTTCCATCGCGCCGCCGACGGTGCCGGAATAAAGCACGTTATCGGCGGCGTTATTGCCCCGGTTCACCCCCGACAGCACCAGGTCGGGGCGTTCGGGCATGACATCATAGAGGGCGGCCAGCACGCAATCGGCGGGCGATCCTTCGGCGGCAAAGCGGCGGGGGCCAAGCTCGGCGATCATCATCGGGTGGGTATAGCTGATGCAATGCGCAACGCCCGATTGTTCAAACGCCGGG
>JBBAGE010000082.1:0-10416 GCA_041655055.1 Paracoccaceae bacterium | reverse complement strand
CATGCCCGTCGCGCGCGCCTGTTCGGGGGTAAGCGATGTGGGCGTCATCCCCGGCTGCGTGTTGGTTTCCAGCACGATCAACCCATCAAGGCCGCGTGCCTCGTCCCAGCGAAAATCCGTGCGGCTGACCCCGCGGCAACCCAGCACCTGATGCGCGCGCAGCGCATAATCCATACAGGCCGCGAAAACCGGGGCAGGAATATCGGCGGGCACCACATGGCGCGAACCGCCGGGCTGGTATTTGGCATCATAATCATACCAGCCATCGGTCAGGATATCCGTCACGCTCAGCGCGCGGTCGCCCACGACCGTGGTGGTCAGCTCGCGCCCCGGGGCAAAGGACTCAATCATCACCGTGTCGGGCATGGCTTCGGGCAGTGCAGGCGGGCTGTTCGCCCCCGCAGGCACGATATAGATGCCGACGGATGAGCCCTCGTTATTCGGTTTGATCACATAAGGCGGCGCCATCACATGGCGCGCGCTTGCATCCGTGCGCGGCACCAGATGGCTTTCGACCACCGGCAGGCCCGCCGCGCGAAACACGGCCTTGGATCGTTGCTTGTCCATCGCCAGCGCCGAGGCGAGCACCCCGGAATGGGTATAGGGCAGGCGCAGCCATTCCAGCAGGCCCTGCACGCAGCCATCTTCGCCCCAGCGGCCATGCAACGCATTGAACACGACATCGGGCGCGGCGTCCGTCAGACGATCCGCCAGATCCGGCCCCGCATCGATCGCGACCACATCGAATCCCTCTGCCCGCAGCGCGGCAGCGCATTCGCGCCCGGACGACAGCGACACCTCGCGTTCAACCGAAGGGCCGCCCATCACCACCGCAACCTTGGGAAATGCCCCGCTCGACAGTCCCACTTTTGCCTCACCCGGCCTTTTGGCCGTTATTCCCCGATTTTGGGGGTTATTATTGCCCTTTGCGGGCGTTTGCATCCGCATCGTCAAGCGGGCCACAATCGGGGGCCGGTTCGCCGATACGCATGATTTCCCACTCTAACGTGATGTGGCTGGTTTGAAAAACCTTTTTTCGCACATCCTCGCCCAGACATTCCAGATCGGCGGCACTTGCCCCGCCGGTATTGATCAAAAAGTTGGGGTGTTTCTCGCTCATCTGTGCGCCGCCCCGGCGCGCGCCGCGCAGCCCGGCCGCATCGATCAGCGACCATGCCTTGAGATCATGCACATCATCGGCCCGCCCGGTGCTGGAAAACCCGGCAGGATTGCGAAACGTGCTGCCAGCGCTGCGTTCCTTGACCGGCTGCGAGGCATCGCGGCGCGCAAGCTGATCCGCCATCTTCGCGGCCAGATCATCGGGCGCGCCGGCATCCGCCGCAAAAAGCGCCGACAGGATCACCCAGCCCGCCGGCAGGGCACTGTGACGATAGGCAAATTCCAGCGCATCGGGCGTCAATGTCATGCGGGTGCCATCACGGGCCATTACCTCGGCCTCGATCAGGTGATCGGCGATATAGCTGCCGTAACAGCCCGCATTCATCCGCACCGCGCCGCCGATACTGCCCGGAATCGTGCGCAAAAATGTCAGATCCAGCCCCGCTTCGGCCGCGCGCCGCGCCACATGCGCATCCAGCGCCGCAGCCCCGGCGCGGATATGCCCGCCCGGCGTGATGTCGATTTGATTGAACCCGCGCCCCAGCCGGATCACGACCCCGCGCAAGCCCCCGTCGCGCACGATCAGATTCGACCCCACGCCCATGGGAAACACCGCCACGTCGGGATCAAGCCCGGCCAGAAACTGCGCCAGATCATCGGCATCGGCCGGTTGAAACAGCCAGTCGGCCGGGCCACCCACGCGCAGCCATGTCAGATCGGCAAGCGGCCGGTCGGGCGTCAACACGCCCCGGACTGCGGGAAATTCCATTCAGGCCCTCATCATCTTGATCATCGCCCCCTCTTACCCAAGGGCGCAGGCGCGCGCAAATCCGTTACTGCACCAGCGCCGCGACAAAGGCCGCGATCGATCCGACAAGCCCGAACCACGGCACAATTCCCCAAACCTGAAAACCGGCCTTTGTGCCCCCCCGGGCCCGCAGCACGATCAGCGACGCATTGATCAGCGCAAAAACGACCAGCAGGATCATCGATGTCAGTTCCGCAAGCGCCGCGAGCGGCAGGGTCAGCGCCGCGATGATGATCCCCGCCCCCACCAAAAGCGTGGCCAGCACCGGCGTGCCAAAGCGCGGATGCGCGGCATGAAATACCGCCAGCACACCGCCCCGCCGGCCCAGCCCGAACAGCACCCTTGTGGCCATGATCATCAGCCCCAGCACGCCGTTCAGCGCCGCCACCACCGCAATCAGCGACAGGATGCCCGCCGAACGCCCGGTCGCGCTTTCCCATACCAACGCCAGCGGCTGGTTTGACGCCGCCAGCGCCGCAACTGGCACCGCGCGCAGCGCCGCCCAGGCCACCAGCCCGTAAAGCACCGTTGTGATCAACAACGAGGCGATGATCGCAATCGGCAGATCGCGCGACGGATTGCGCACTTCTTCGGCCATGTTCACGATATCTTCAAAGCCGATAAAGGCAAAAAATGCCAGCGTCGCCCCCAGCGCGACCCCTGCCCAGACGGGCGGCGGTGCCGCGATCCAATCGGGGCTCAGATCCGTGGCCATGCCCCCCGCCCAGATCACCAGCACAAGGCCCAGAACCTCGATCGCGGTCAAAAGCGCCGCAAAGCGCAGGCTTTCGAGCACGCCAATCAGGGCAATGATGATCGTCGGGATACCCAGCACCAGCACGGCCAGCCAGCCGGGCATGTCGATCAACACCCCCAGATAGCCCGCGCCGCCCACCAGCACCGCGCCCGCCGAAATCGCACCGGCCAGCGCCACCGCAAGCCCGACCGCCAGCATCAGCCAGCGGCGGTTGAACGCGGCTTCGACATAGGCGGCCTCGCCCGCCGCTTCGGGGTAACGGGTGGACAGTTCGGCATAGGACAGCGCCGAAGGGGCCGCCACAAGCCCCGCCAGCAAAAACGACAGCGGCGCCCAGATCCCGGCAGCACCCGCCACCGCGCCTACCAGCACATAAATCCCCGCGCCCAGCATGACGCCAACGCCATATGCCGTCAGCAGCCCCGGCCCGATGCGCCGCCTGAGCCCCGCGCCGGCCATGCCTAGCCGTGCGTCAATCGCGCGGGCAGGTTGTTGGCCCAAGCCGAAATGGTGCCCGCCCCGAGGCATACGACAATATCGCCCGATTTTGCCTGTTCGCGCACCAGCCGGACCAGATCATCTTCGCTGGTCACCACCCGCGCATGGCGATGGCCGTGCCGGATCAGCCCTGCCACCAGATCTTCGCGCGAGGCGCCGGGGATCGGATCTTCGCCCGCGCCGTAGACCTCGGCGATGCCGACGACATCGGCCTCATTGAAACAGGCGCAGAAATCATCAAACAGCGAATGCAGCCGCGAATAGCGATGCGGCTGATGCACCGCGATCACGCGGCCTTCGCTGGCCTGACGCGCGGCGCGCAGCACGGCGGCGATTTCCACCGGGTGATGGCCGTAATCGTCGATGATGGTGATGCCGTCCACCTCGCCCACTTTGGTGAACCGGCGATTGACGCCGCCAAAGCTGGCAAGTGCGCTGCGAATTTCATCCGCACGAATGCCAAGATGGCGCGCCACAGCCACGGCTGCCAGTGCGTTTGACACATTATGATCGCCCGGCATCGGCAGGGTGCAGCCCTCGATCACGATACCTTCGGCCTGCAAGGCGATGTCGAACAAGGCATGCCCCTTTTGATAGCGCAGATTGACCGCGCGCACATCGGCCTGCGCGTTGAACCCATAGGTCACCACGCGCCGATCGGTGATCCGGCCCACAAGGGCCTGAACCTCGGCGTGATCGGTGCAGCAAACCGCCAGCCCATAAAAGGGAATGTTCGACACGAAATCAAGAAACCCCTGACGCAGCGCATCGAAACTGCCCCAATGTTCCATATGTTCGGGGTCGATATTGGTGACCACCGCAATCGTGGCCGGCAGGCGGTTGAATGTGCCGTCGGACTCGTCCGCCTCGACCACCATCCATTCGCCCTGCCCCATGCGCGCGTTCGATCCATAGGCATGGATGATCCCGCCATTGACGACCGTGGGATCAAGCCCGCCCGCATCCAGCAGTTGCGCCACCATCGTCGTGGTCGTGGTCTTGCCATGGGTGCCGGCAACAGCGACATTGGATTTCAGCCGCATCAGCTCGCCCAGCATTTCGGCGCGCCGCACCACCGGCAGGCCGCGCGCGCGCGCGGCATCGAGTTCCGGATTGCCCGGCTTGATCGCGGATGAGATCACGATCACATCGGCATGATCAAGATTTTCGGCCCGCTGGCCTTCAAATATCGTAGCCCCGAGGCTTGCCAGCCGGTCGGTGATCTTGCTGGTTTTCAGGTCGCTGCCCTGCACGGTATAGCCATGGTTAAGCAGCACTTCGGCAATGCCGGACATACCGATGCCGCCGATGCCCACAAAGTGAACGGGGCCAAGTTCGACGGGCAGTTTGGTGGCATTCATGCAGACAGCTTTCCTGGTGGCGGTGGGGTTTTGCGAACGGCAGACGCGGCAAGCCCTTCGGCCAGATCGGCCAGCGCATTTGCCGCATCTGGGCGGCCCTGAAGCAGCGCCGCACGCGCCATATGCACAGCCGCATCCGGGTTGGCAAGCACGGCCAGGATCTGGGCGGCCAGCACATCCGCGCCCAGCCGCGATTGCGGGATCAAGATCGCGGCATCCGCATCGACAAGGCTGCGCGCATTGATGCTTTGATGATCACCCGCCGCATGGGCATAGGGGATCAGGATCGAGGGCCGGCCAATCACGCTGATATCGGCGATCGACGATGCGCCCGCGCGGCTGATGACCAGTTGCGCCTCGCTCATCCGGCGGGGGACATCGTTGAAAAACGGCAACACATCGGCATCGATCCCGTGGGCGGCGTAAAAATCCGCGACGTCGGCGCAATCTTCTTCGCGGGCCTGATGGCTGATGCGCAGATGTCTGCGGAGGGCATCGGGCAGGGCCGCAATCGCTTGCGGCACGACCTGGGCGAAAATGCTGGCGCCTTGCGATCCGCCCATCACAAGGATCGACATCGGATAATCGCCGGGCGGGATATAGGGGGCGGCGGCGCGTTCAAACACCGCCTTGCGCACGGGGTTACCGATGGGCGTGCCCTCGACCCCATCGGGCAATTGCGTGGGCCATGTGCCACAGGCCACCGCATCCACCCGCGGCGCCATCAGCGTGTTCACCCGCCCCAAAAGCCCGTTTTGTTCATGGATCAGCCGCGGGATACGCAGGGCAATCGCCGCAGACATGGCCGGAATCGTCGGATAGCCGCCAAAACCGGCCACCAGATCGGGCCGATCGCGCAGCATCCGCATTCCTGCCGCCAGCACGCCGCCTGCCACGCGAAAAGGCACCGCCGCGCGTGCCAGCCGGCCACCGCGCGCGAATGTGGCGCTTGCGACCTGTTCGACCTCGACCACATGGGGAAAGCCGCCGGTGAACCGCGCGCCGCGCGCATCGGTAGACAGGCGCACGCGCCAGCCCCGGCGCAGCATGACCTCGGCCAAAGCTTGTGCGGGGAACATATGCCCGCCGGTGCCCCCGGCCGCAATCACCAGCAGCGGTCGCCTGCCCCCCATGGCCTAGCGCCCCCGCTTGATCAGGAAATCACCGATCCCGCCTTGCGGGCGCGTGCGGGTAAAGGCGAGCAACATCCCCACCGCAATCCCCGAGGCAATCACCGACGATCCGCCATAGCTGACAAAAGGCAGCGTCATGCCCTTGGCCGGCAACAAACGCACCGCCACACCCATATTGATCATCGCCTGCACCCCAAACATGCAGGCAAGCCCGGTGCCCGCCAGCCGGATGAACGGATCGCGTTCGCGCACCAGCCGCAGCAAGGCGCGCAGCGTGATCGCCGCAAAGAGCAGCAGGATGAAGCCCACCAGCACCAGCCCGAATTCCTCGGCCGCGACAGCAATGATGAAATCGGTATGCGCGTCGGGCAGCGACCATTTCACCTGGCCTTCGCCGACGCCGACGCCGAAAAAGCCGCCCTCGCGGATTGCATTGGTGGCATAGCCCAACTGGGTGGTCGGATCGACCTCGGGGTTGAGAAACCCGTCGATCCGGCGGGCGAAATGTTCGGAACTGTTATAGGCAAACATACCCACCAGCAGCACCATGCCCCCCAGCACCAGCAGCAAGAAGATCGGCGCGCCAGCCACGAAATACATCACGCCCCAGCCAAACAGCACCAGACTGGCCTGGCCGAAATCGGGTTGCAGCGCCAGCATCGCCACGATCGCAATCGCCAGCGCAAAGGAATAAAGCCGCCCCGGCGGGCCGTTGATATCCTGCGCCGCGGCCATCAGCCAGGCGCAGACGATGATGAATACCGGCTTGAGAAATTCCGACGGCTGGACCGAGGCAAAGCCCAGCGAATACCACCGCATCGCGCCCTTGCCGAAATCGGTGCCAAAAAACGGCAGGAACACCAGCGCCACAAAGGCCGCCAGAAACCCCAGCACCCCCAGTCGGCGCACCATTACCGGTGACATCATCGATGTCAGCACCATGACCACCAGCGCCATGCCGCCAAAGAACAATTGCCGTTCGACGTAATAGAATTTCGGCAGGCCGTTTTTTTCGGCCAAAGGCGGCGATGCGGCCATGCCCAGCAACATGCCCACCCCGAACAACAGCAACACGAACCCGAGCGACCATTTATCGATGGTCCGCCACCAGCGGGGAAGAATCGGCTCGCCATCCCGCACCGGGATCGTGCCATACACCATTTCTGTCATGTTACTGCCTGACTGCCTGAAATCGTCCGTTTGCCGGATCTGACTGAAAGTGTAACCAGATATTTACCATCACGCCAGCGCAAAGCGGGGCCGCGCGCTTTCCTGCCTATGGAATGCCCAGCACCTTGTGCACCTGGACGATAAAATCCTCGCCGCGTTTTTCGAAATCGCGATATTGATCGAAACTGGCCGCGGCCGGGGCCAAAAGCACGGTATCGCCCGCCTCGGCCTCGGCATGGGCGCGGGCGACGGCGGTTTCCATCGTCTCGCAGATCTCATGCGCGGTCGGGCCAAGTTGCAGGGCGAATTCCCGCGCCGAATGGCCGATGAGGTAAGCCTTGGCCACGCGCCCCAGATGCGGCTGTAGCGCGGCAATGCCACCATCCTTGCCCAGCCCGCCCACGATCCAGCGGATACGTTCAAAGGCCTGCAGCGCCTTTTGCGCGGCGTCGGTATTCGTGGCCTTGCTATCGTTGATAAAGGTCACGCCGCCCGATTCCGCCACGAACTGGCTGCGATGCGGCAGGCCGGTGAAACTGGCAAATCCGGCCTCGATCATCTTGGGGGCAAGGCCCATGGCGCGGCAGGCCGCATAGGCGGCACAGGCATTTTGGTGGTTATGGCTACCCGGCAGACCGCGCATATCGCGCAGATCAAGCGATGCTACCTGCCGCCCCTTGCGCCATTCGGCCAGAAACCCTTTGCGGGCAAAGACATTCCACCCCGGCCCGTCCAGTTTGCGCGCCACCGATATACGGATCAGCCGCGTATCGCTTGGCGATTCGACGATCTGATTGGCAAGGAATACGCCCTCGGGTTCATCCACACCGATGATGGCGCGGTCAGGGCCGCCCTCGGCAAAAAGCCGCCGCTTGGCCGCGAAATAGCCGCCATGCCCGCCGTGGCGATCCAGATGATCAGGCGACAGATTGGTGAAAATCGCGACATCCGGCGTCAGCGCCCGGGCAAGCTCGGTCTGATAGGAACTAAGCTCCAGCACGATCACGCCACCCTCGCCCGGCGGATCGAGATCGAGCACCGCACGCCCGATATTGCCGCCAAGCTGGGTAGTGACGCCCGCGCCCGTCAACACGTGATGGATCAGCGCCGACGTGGTGGATTTGCCATTCGATCCCGTCACCGCGATCACGCGCGGCGGGCTGTCCATATAGGCCCAATCCGACGCGCCAAAGGATCGGAAAAACAGCCCGATATCATTATCGACCGGGATGCCCGCCTCATAGGCGCTGGCGATGACCGGATGGGGCGCGGGGTAAAGATGCGCGATCCCGGGGCTGACGATCAGCGCCGCGATATCATCCCAGCCGCCGCGCGCCAGCGGATCATGCAAGATCAGCCCCTCGGCCTCGGCCCGCGCGCGGGTATCGGGGCTGTCATCCCAGCAAAGCGCCAGCGCGCCACCCTCGGCCAAAGCCTGCGCTGTGGCCAGCCCGGTGCGCCCCAGCCCCAGAACGGCGATACGCTGGCCGCCGTAACCCTGAACTGCAATCATGACCCGTCCTTTGCGAAAACACCGCGCCTAGCGCAGTTTCAGCGTCGCCAGCCCGATCAACGCAAGGATCACCGATATGATCCAGAAGCGGATGACGATCTGCGCCTCGCCCCAGCCCTGCTTTTCAAAGTGATGGTGGATCGGCGCCATCAGGAATACCCGTTTGCCGGTGCGTTTGAAATAAAGCACCTGAATGATCACGCTCAGCGCTTCGACCACGAACAGGCCGCCGACGATGGCCAGCACGATTTCATGTTTGGTGCTGACCGCAATCGCGCCAAGCGCACCCCCCATCGCAAGGCTGCCGGTGTCGCCCATGAATACGGCCGCAGGCGGCGCATTATACCACAGGAATCCCAACCCCCCGCCAATCAACCCGGCGCAGAAAATCAGGATCTCGCCCGTGCCGGGCACGTAATGCACATCGAGATATTCGGTGAAATCCACGCGCCCCACGGCATAGGCGATCACGCCCAGCGTGCCCGCCGCGATCATCACCGGCATGATCGCCAGCCCGTCAAGCCCATCGGTCAGGTTGACCGCATTGGCCGCGCCCACGATCACCAGAACCCCAAAGGGCACGAATACCCAGCCCAGATCGATCAGCAGATTCTTGAACACCGGCACCGCCAGTTGAAATGTCAGCGCATCGGGATGCAGCTGCGCGGCCCAGATCGCAGCCACAAGCGCGATCACCAGCCCCAGCCCCAGCCGGATACGCGCCGAAACACCGTTCACATTGCCCTTGCTGACCTTGGAATAATCATCGGCAAAGCCGATCGCCCCATAGGCCAGCGTCACGAACAGCACCAGCCAGATATAGCCATTGTCAAGCCGCGCCCAAAGCAGGGTGGATACCACCACCGATGACAGGATCAACAAGCCCCCCATCGTCGGCGTTCCGGCCTTGGCCAGATGGGTTTCTGGCCCGTCCTCGCGGATCGGTTGGCCCTTGCCCTGCCTGCGGCGCAGCAGTTCGATCAATGGCCGCCCAAAGATAAAGCCAAAGATCAGCGCGGTAAAAAACGCCGCACCCGCGCGAAACGTAATATATCGAAACAGGTTGAAGATATCCCCCCCGTCAGAGAGGTTGGTCAGCCAGTATAGCATCAGTCGATCCCTTGCGCGTCATCCGACAGCGGGTGGCCCAATTCGCGGATGGCGTCAACCACGCGCGACACTTGCGAGCCTTTTGATCCTTTGACCAGCACGACATCGCCGGCGTCGATCAGCGCCTCGACCCTGCGCGCCAGCAGATCGGCGCTGGCATACCAGCCGCCCCGGCGGGTTTCGGGCAGGGCATCATGCAGCGCCTGCATCCGGGGGCCGACGCAACAGACCAGATCGACCACCCCAATCGCCGGATAATCGGCAATCGCGGCGTGCAGTTCGGCTTCGGCGCTGCCCAGTTCCAGCATATCGCCCAGAATCGCGATCCGGCGGCCCCGGGTGACGCGCCCCAGCCCGTTTTGCGGCACCGCCGCCGCCAGCACATCGAGCGCCGCCTGAAGCGAGGCCGGATTGGCGTTGAACGCATCATCGATCAGATCAAAGCGCAGATGATCATCGACCAGATCCATCACCAGCGTTTCGCGCGTGCCGCGCCCGGCGGGCGGGCTCCACCGCGACAGATCGGACAGCGCAAGCCCGACATCGCCGCCCACGGCATCAACCGCCGCAAGCGCCGCCAACGCATTGAGCGCGAAATGCCGCCCGGCGGTGTTGAGCTTGAAGATCAGCCGCGCATCACCGTGGCGCGCCTCGGCCACGGTCACATCGCGGGCAAGCTGCACGCGGGCAAGCCAGAAATCCGGGTTCGGGTGATCCGCGCCCGTCTGCGCGCCAAAGCGGATGATCCGCGCCCCATATCGCGCGGCCACATCCGCCAACAGGGGGCTGGCCGCCAGATCGGCATTCACGATGGCAACGCCGCCCGGCTCCAGCCCCGCAAAGATCGCGGCCTTTTCGCGGGCGATAGCATCAAGGCTGTCGAAGGCTGCCATATGCGCGGGGGCCACGGTGGTGACGATCGCCACATGCGGGCGCGCCAACGCGGC
>JBBAGE010000081.1:0-10421 GCA_041655055.1 Paracoccaceae bacterium | reverse complement strand
GCCCGCTGTTTCCCAGCCCCAAAGGCATCCGGCTGCTGGGTGTCACCCTGTCGGCGCTGGAAGGGGCCGCGGCGGGGCCGGATGCGCCGGTGCAATTATCGCTCTGGCAGGGCTAGCCGGGCAGGATCAGATCGGCCTGTTCCCCGCCGCCCGCGCGCGGCGCAAGCCGCAATTCACCCCCCAGCCGCGCCATGACCGCCGCCACGATCGCAAGCCCAAGCCCCGATCCGCCCCCCGATGGGTGACCCGCGCCGCGATAGAAACGTTCGGTCACATGCGGGCGGTCGCTATCGGCGATGCCGGGCCCGCGATCGCGGATGCTGAAGCGGATGTCCGCGCCCGCGGGCGCCATCACCGCGCTTACCCGGGTGCCGGGCGGGGCGGCATGGATCGCATTTTCCAAAAGGTTGCGAAGCGCGGGGGCCAGCAGATCGGCGTCACGCGTCGCCCATGCGCCGGGCGCGGCGTCGATATCAAGGCCCACTTCGCGCATGTTTGCCAGCGTTGCCAGGCTATGGGCCACCCTGTGCAGGATATCCGCGCCATCTTGTGGCGGGTTTTGGGCGTCGACGGTGGCATGTTCGGCTGCCGTCATATCCAGCAATTGGCGCACCATGCGGTCAGTGCGATCCACGCCGGTGGCGATCTGATCCAGCGCGCGCTGGCGGGTATCGGCATCGGGGGCAATCGCGGCGATCTGGGCCTGGGTTTTCAGGCCGGCGAGCGGGGTTTTCAGTTCATGCGCGGCAAAGGCGGTGAAATTGCGTTCCCGCGCGCGCAGGGTTTCGACCCGGGAAAACAGATCATTCAGCGCGCCGATCATCGGGCGCAATTCGGCGGGGCTGGCGCCATGGGCAAGCGGGCTGAAATCGGTGGCGGGCCTGCGGGCCAGATTATCCGCCGTTTGGTCGAGCGGCGCCAGCCCGCGCCGCACCGCCAGCCAGATCAACCCGGCCAGAAGCGGCAGGATCAGCAGCGCCGGCAACACCAGCCCCAGCGCCACATCATTGACAAGCCCGTCGCGGACCGAGCGCGCATCGCCCACCAGCACGCGGATGCCCAGATCCGGATCCACATGGGAATAGACGCGCCAGACCTCGCCCTCGACCCGGTTTTCGCTGAAACCGGGGGTATCGCCCGCGATCCTTGCACCGGGCGCGCCCAGGGATTCGCTTTTCAATTGGCCGTCAAAGCCCCAGACCTGACAGATCAACTGTCGGCTGAAATCATGCGCGACATCGCCAAGCGCGGGGGCCTGATTCACCAGCGCCGCCGTATCGGGCGCGATCATCCCGCCGCTGCGCGCGATCAGCGAGGCGACCATCTGCGCCGATTCCTGCAAGCGGCGGTCGAGCACATGTTCCACCTGGGTTCGGGTGGAATGCTGAATCCACACCACCGCCGACAGCCAGACCGCCGATGTCGCCAGCAACAGGATCACGAACAGCCGGGTGCGGATCGATGTCATGGCGCCGCCTCATCCGCGAGGCGATAGCCGGCGCCGCGGATCGTTTCGATGAATTGCGGGCCGAGTTTCTGGCGCAGTTTGTGGATATGCACCTCGACCGTGTTGCTTTCCACATCCTCTTGCCAGCCATAGAGCCGCTCTTCCAGAAAGGCCTTGGACAATATCGCGCCCGGCCGTTCGATCAGCGCCTGCAATATGGTGAATTCGCGGTTGGAAAACTGGATCATCTGGCCATGGATGCTGCCGCGCAATTGCGCGGGGTCAAGCTGCAACCCGTTCCAGCGCGCCAGATTTTCGGCCTGCCCCCGGTTGCGGCGCAAAATTGCGCGCAGCCGCGCGGCCAGTTCCGCCAGTTCGAACGGTTTGCCCAGATAATCATCGGCCCCCGCATCCAGCCCCGCGACCTTATCGCCCAGCCGGTCGCGCGCGCTAAGCACCAGCACCGGCAGAATATCCCCCTCGGCGCGGATATCGGCCAAAAGCTCGATCCCCGAGCCATCGGGCAGCATCAGATCGAGAACCATGGCCTCAAACCCGCCCATGGCCAATGCGGCGCGCGCATCGGTGCAATTGCCGACGGTTTCGGGCGAAAATCCCGCCAGACGCAGGCCGACCCCCAGCCCGTCGCGCAAAATATCGTCATCCTCGACGATCAGGATTCTCACGCCGCTCTCCTATTCGTGATGTGGCGGTAGCTTTGCCTGCCATAGCTTAAGGCTCGCTTAAGCCCGGGGCAGTTAAACCGCACACAGGCTAACAGAATGACAGGTGAACACCATGAAGCAAACCGCGATGAACCGGCGTCAGGCAATCACAGTTGCGTTGGCGGGCGCGGGCGCGCTTGGGGCGGGATTGCCCGCATTCGCGCATGAAAACCCCATGCCCGAAGGGTTGCGCCAGGCGTTGGAACGCCAGCCCGACACCCCTGTTCTGGGTAATCCGGACGGTGATGTGACGCTCGTTGAATTTTTTGATTACAATTGCCCGCATTGCCGCACATCCGTGCCCGACATCGCCCGGCTGATCGAAAGCGATCCGGGTTTGCGGGTGGTGCTGCGCGAATGGCCGATCTTTGGCGACGATTCGGTGGCGGCGACCAAAGTGTCGCTCGCGGCGCTGCAACAGGGCAACTACTGGGCGTTTCACAGCAATTTGATGGCGATCTCGGGCAAGGCTGATGAACAGGCGGCGCTGCGTGTTGCCGAGGATATCGGGCTGGATATCGCGCGTCTGCGCGCGGATATGGAATCGCCGGCCGTGCTCAATCATATCGGCCACTCGATGCAACTGGGCAATGACATGGCGCTGATGGGCACCCCCAGTTTCATTGCCGGGCATGAGGCGCTTTTCGGGCGCCAGACCACCCAGACCCTTGCCGGATTGGTCGCCAAGGCGCGGCATGATCTCGGCTGACTTACAATGTTGCGATAATATCACATATATCAGCGACGGGCCGCGCCCCGGTGGCGCCCCGGCCCGGCAGCGTTAACTAATAGCCGAACCGTAAGGACAAGACCATGAATTTGGGCAGAAATCGCGCAGCCAGACTGTTTCTGGCGCTTTGGTTTGCCATTGTCACCGTGCTGCCGGGGGCGGCGCAGGATTTCAGCTTTGGCGGGGCGCGGCCGCTCCAGCCTGAACAGGCGTTTCAGATCGAATTGCGCGGCGTGACCGACGGACGGGCCGAAATCGGCTGGCGGATTGAACCGGGCTATTACCTTTACCGTGATCACCTGTCGGCCAGCACGGCGGATGGTGCGCCGCTGGCGATCGAAACCGGGTCCGGCGTGGCGATGGATGACCCGAATTTCGGCGCGGTTGAAGTTTATTACGATGATGCCGCGCTGATCCTGCCCCGCGCGGGCGGCGAGGTCGCGATCACATGGCAGGGCTGTCAGGAAGGCGGCATCTGTTACGCGCCGATCACCAGCCATCTGACCCTGCCGGCGCTGCCGGCGGGCATGGGGGATGCCACATCCGATACGGCCTTGCAGCTTGATCAGGGCGGCGGGCTGGTCGCGGGATTGGCCGGGCGCGGCGGCGCGGCGCTGGTGCTTTTGGCATTTTTCGGCTTTGGGCTGGCGCTGGCCTTTACGCCTTGCGTGCTGCCGATGGTGCCGATTCTGGCCGGAACGCTGGCGCGTCAGGGCGAAACACTGACACCGGCGCGCGGGGCGCTGATGTCGGGGGCCTATGTGCTGGCGATGGCGGTGGCATTCGGGGTATTTGGCGCCTTTGCCGGATGGTCCGGGCAGAATTTGCAGATGGTGCTGCAGTCGCCATGGGCCGTGGGCGCGGTGGCGGTGCTGTTCGTGGTCCTGGCCTTATCAAGCTTTGGCCTGTTTGATATCCAGCTTCCGGCGGGTTTCGTGCAGCGTATTTCCGGCGGGCAGGGGCGGCGTGGCACCGTGGGCGGTGCTGCGGCGCTTGGCTTTACCTCGGCCCTGATCGTGGGGCCGTGCATCACCGCGCCGCTGGCGGGGGCGCTGCTTTATATCGCGCAGACGGGCGACGTGGCGCTGGGTGCAGGCGCGCTTTTCGTGCTGGGGCTGGGGCAGGGTGTGCCGCTCTTTGCCGCGGGTGTGCTGGGCGCGCGGGTGCTGCCGCGTGCGGGCGCATGGATGGAAAGCGTGCGCAATATCTTTGGCTTTGTGTTTCTGGGGCTTGCGATCTGGCTGGGCGGGCGGCTTCTGCCCGGGCCGGTGGTGCTGCTGGCCTGGGGGCTGTTGCTGGCGGGCGGCGCGGTATTCATGGGCGCGTTGGACCGGCTGAACCCCGGTGCTGGGCCACGGGCGCGCATGGGGCAGTTGCTGGGCGTGGTGGCGCTGTTTGCCGCCGGGCTTTTGGGCATCGGCGCCAGCCTTGGGGCGCATGATCCGCTGCGCCCGCTGGCGCCGCTGTTGAGCGCGCGCGAGGCGGCCGATCCGTTGCCCGATTTCGCCCAGGTGCGCAGCGGCGATGATCTGCGCGCGGCACTGGCCAATGGCCCCGATCAGCCCAGCATGATCTATATCACCGCCGATTGGTGCGTGACCTGCAAAGGGATCGAGCGAAACATTCTGCCCGATCCGCGCGTTACCGAAGCGCTGGCAGAGATGCGCCTGATCAAGGCCGATGTGACACGGCTGGACGGCGAAGGGCAGGCGTTGATGGAAATGCTGGGTGCTGCGGGGCCGCCGACGATGATCTTTTTGAATGACAAGGCACAGGAACCTGATGCGAGCCGGCTGATCGGCACGGTCAGGGCGGGCGATGTGCAGGCCTCGGTGCGTGCGGCAAAAGGTGGTGTGTAATGGGTGGCGTGGCAATCGGGCCTTTGGTGTTTTCGGCGGATCGGGCGCCGGTGATCGTGGCTTTGCTGATCTTGATGATCACAACGACGCTGATCGCGCGCAAAATGGGGCCAGAGATCACCCATTGGGCCACCGGCGCGGCGCTTGCGGCGGCGGTGGTGTCGCGGCTTGGCTTCGTGGGGGCGAATTTTGCCGTCTACCGCGCCGATCCGCTGACCATTTTCGCGTTCTGGCAGGGGGGATTCAGCCTGATCTGGGGCGTGGTGGGCTTTGCGGGCGCAAGCGCGTGGTATCTGGCCCGCCAGCGCGCGCTGTTCCTGCCGGCGGTGGCCTCGGTGCTGTTGGCGGTGGCGGGCTGGAACGTGGTGTATCAGCTTACCCGCGCCGAGGCGGCCAACCTGCCCGAGGATATCCTGCTTACATCGCTTGGGGGCGATCCGATCGTGCCGGGTGACTGGCTGGGCGAACCGATGGTCATCAACCTGTGGGCTACATGGTGCCCGCCCTGTCGGCGCGAGATGCCGATGATGGCCGATATCGCCGCGCAGGATACCGGGGCGGCGCTGCATTTCGTCAATCAGGGCGAAGCCGCCGATATCGTGCGCCGTTATTTGTCACAAGAAAATCTATTGATCGCGCCGGTGCTTGATCCCGGCATGCAAATGATGCCTCATTTCGGGGCGCTTGGCCTGCCTGCGACGCTGTTCATTTCCGCCGATGGGCGGCTGCAATCGGCCCATATGGGCGAGATTTCACGCGCGCAGCTTTTGGCCCAAATCGAAGCGCTGAAGGAGACGCGCCCATGAATATTATCCGACGACTGATCGCCCCGACCCTTTTGCTGGCCGTGCTTGCGGCCTGTGAGGCCCCGCCGCTCGGGGACACCCCGCCCGCCAACCCCGAGGCCCAACTGCCCCCCGAGGTCGTGTCGCGCTATGGCCCGATCCATGATGCCGGGGTCGATATCCCGGCAGTGCCTGCGCAATACCTTAATGAGCGCACGATTCGGACCGAGGTTGACTATTGGGGCGATTACCGCCCGGGCACGATCGTCGTCGATCCGTGGGAACGGTTTCTTTACTACGTGCTCGAAGGGGATCGGGCGATTCGCTATGGGATCGGCGTTGGCGACGAAGGCCGTGCCTTTGCGGGCGAAGGCTATGTGCCCTATAGCCGCGATTGGCCAAGCTGGCGGCCCACCGCTAACATGATCCGCGAATTCCCTGATATGTATGGCCCCCTGCGCGAGGGGATGGAGGGCGGTCTGTGGAACCCGCTGGGCGCGCGCGCGCTTTATATCCATCGCAACAACCGCGATACCTATTACCGCATCCACGGCACATCGGATATGAGCGCGATCGGCAATGCCACCACCGCCGGCTGTATCCGCATGTTCCACCAGGATGTGATCGAGCTGGAACGGATGTATAAACCCGGTGCCCGCGTTGTAGTGCTGACCGAGGCTCAGAGCGGCATGGGCACGCGCCGCGCCGGTGGCCCCGAATTGGCGCTTGCGTCGCGATAAATCAAACAGGCCCCGCCAGGATCTTGGCGGGGCTTTCTGTTGCCTACAGTTGCGAATGATTTGCAGTTGCAAGTTTGGATTTTATCCACAATACTCACCCCGTCAGTAACGCAAAGGGGCAGGAATGTTTGGCATCATGCGAATTCTTACGGGCGGCGCGGTGGCGCTGGCGATGCTGAGCACGGCGGCGGTGGCGCAGGACCGGCTGAAGGTGGTCACAACATTCACCATCATCGCCGATATGGCCCGCAATGTGGCCGGCGATGTCGCCGAGGTCGAATCGATCACCCGGCCCGGCGCGGAAATCCATGATTACCAACCAACCCCGCGCGATATTTTACGCGCGCAGGATGCCGATCTGGTGCTGTGGAACGGGCTTAATCTGGAAATGTGGTTCGAACAATTCTTTCGCAACCTGCCCGATGTGCCTGGCGTCGTGTTAACCGACGGGATCGAACCGATCAGCATCACCGAAGGCCCCTATGACGGGCGCCCCAATCCCCATGCCTGGATGAGTCCGACCGCCGCACAGGTCTATATCGACAATATCCGCGATGCGCTGACCGAACATGACCCGGGTAACGCGGCCACCTATGCCGCCAATGCCGATGCCTACAAGGGGCAGATCGCGGCGATGATCACACCAATTTCCGATGCATTGGCCCAGATCCCGCCGGAAAAACGCTGGCTGGTCACGTCCGAGGGGGCGTTTAGCTATCTGGCGCGCGATTTCGGGCTGCGCGAATTGTTTCTCTGGCCGATCAATGCCGATCAGCAGGGCACGCCCCAACAGGTGCGCCGCGTGATCGATACGATGCGCGCCGAAAATATCGGCGTGATTTTCAGCGAAAGCACCATTTCCGCTGCCCCGGCGCAGCAGGTCGCGCGCGAAACCGGCGCGCGTTATGGCGGCGTGCTTTATGTCGATACGCTGTCGGATGCCGATGGGCCGGTGCCGAGCTATCTCGATCTGTTGCGGGTGACGGCGGAAACCATTGCAGCGGGGCTGGGTGAATGAATAACGCCAGCGGCATCAGCGTGCGCGATGTGACGGTGGTTTACCGCAACGGCCATGTCGCGCTGCGCGATGCGGGGTTTGAAATCCCGACCGGCACGATCACCGCGCTGGTGGGCGTCAATGGCGGCGGTAAATCGACCATGTTCAAGGCGATCATGGGTTTTGTGCGCCTTGCGCGCGGGGAAATCCGGGTGCTGGGGCGATCCGTGCCCGATGCGTTGCGCGCCAATCTGGTGGCCTATGTGCCCCAGGCCGAAGAAGTGGACTGGACCTTTCCGGTGCTGGTCGAAGATGTGGTGATGATGGGGCGCTATGGCCATATGGGCTTTTTGCGCCGCCCGCGCGCGGCCGATCATGCCGCCGTGACCGATGCGCTGGAACGGGTGGGCATGGCGGATTTTCGCGACCGCCAGATCGGCGAATTATCCGGCGGCCAGAAAAAGCGCGTCTTTCTGGCCCGCGCGCTGGCGCAAGATAGCCAGGTGATCTTGCTTGATGAACCGTTCACCGGCGTCGATGTGAAAACCGAAGAGGCGATCATCGCCCTGCTCAGCGATCTGCGGGCCGAAGGGCGCGTGATGCTGGTGGCGACGCATAATCTGGGCTCGGTGCCGGAATTTTGCGACCGGGTGGTGTTGGTGCGCGGCACCGTGCTGGCCTATGGCCCGACGGCTGAGACCTTTACGCAAGAAAACCTTGCGCTGACCTTTGGCGGGGTGCTGCGCCACTTTATCCTTGGCGATCACGACGGCCAGCCGCGCCGCATCATCACCGATGACGAACGCCCGCTGGTGTTTCACGGCGATACCCATGCCACGACCGAGGATGACAGATCCGCATGACCATCCTGCTCGAACCCTTTCAATACGGCTATATGGTCAATGCCATGTGGGTTTCGGCGCTGGTGGGGGCGATCTGCGCATTCCTGTCGGCGTTTTTGATGCTCAAGGGCTGGTCGCTGATCGGGGATGCGCTGTCACATGCGATCGTGCCGGGGGTGGCTGGGGCCTGGATGCTGGGCCTGCCCTTTGCGCTTGGGGCGTTTATTTCCGGCGGGCTGGCGGCGATGGCGATGCTGTTTTTGAACCAGCGCACAAGGCTAAAGGAAGATGCGATCATCGGGCTGATTTTCTCGGCCTTTTTCGCGCTGGGGCTGTTCATGGTGTCGGTCTCGCCGATACCGATCAATATTCAGACGATCATCATGGGCAACATCCTTGCGATCACGCCGGGCGATACGGTTCAACTGGCGATCATCGGTTTTGTCACGCTGGGGGTGCTGACGCTGAAATGGCGCGATCTGATGGTGACGTTTTTTGACGAAACCCATGCGCGCACGATCGGCCTGCGGCCGGGGCTGCTGCGGGTGGTGTTTTTTGCACTGCTGGCGGCCGCCACGGTGGCCGCGATGCAGACGGTGGGCGCGTTTTTGGTGATTGCCATGGTGATCACGCCGGGTGCCACGGCCTATTTGCTGACCGACCGGTTTGCCAGTCTGGTGCGTTTGTCGGTGGCGATCGGCGCGGGCACCAGCTTTGTCGGCGCCTATGCCAGCTATTTTCTGGATGGGGCGACGGGGGGCATCATCGTGGTGCTGCAAACGCTGATCTTTCTGGCGGCGTTCATCTTTGCGCCGCGTCATGGATTGCTGGCCGCCCGCCGCCGCGCGGCCCAAGCCGGGCGGGCCGCAAGATGATCGATATCGTTTTGTTGCCATTTCAGCTGGAATTCATGCGCAATGCGATGATCATCGCCGTGCTGGTGGCGGTGCCCACGGCGCTTTTGTCGTGTTTCATGGTGCTCAAGGGGTGGTCTTTGATGGGCGATGCGGTATCGCATGCGGTATTCCCGGGCGTGGTGCTGGCCCATATCGTCGGGCTGCCCTATGCGATCGGGGCCTTTGTCGCGGGCATGATCTGTGCGCTGGCGGCCGGATTTATCAAGGATAACAGCCGGATCAAACAGGATACGGTGCTGGGTGTGGTCTTTGCCGGCATGTTCGGACTGGGGCTGGTGCTTTATACCAATATCCAGACCGAAGTGCATCTCGACCATATTCTGTTTGGCAATATCATGGGCACCGGGCTGCGTGATCTGATCCAAAGCGGGGTGATCGCGCTGCTGGTGGCGGGGGTCTTGGTGCTGAAACGCCACGATCTGTTGCTGCATGCCTTTGATCCGGGGCAGGCGCAGGCGATGGGCCTGCGGGTGGGTTGGCTGCATTACGGATTGCTGGCGCTGCTGTCGCTGACCGTGGTGGGCGCGCTTGAGGCGGTGGGGGTGATCCTTGCGATTGCCACGCTGATCGCGCCGGGGGCGATTGCGTTTTTGCTGGTGCGCCGGTTTGGGGCGATGCTGATCGTGGCGGTGGCGGTATCGGTTTTTGCCGCGCTGGCCGGGGTCTATATCAGCTTTTTCATCGATGCCGCCCCGGCGCCGACCATTGTTTTGCTGCTAAGCGGGGCCTTCATCGTGGCCTTTGCCCATGCCAGCCACAAGGCCCGCCGCGCCGCTGCCCGCGCTCATCCGATAAATAGCGCGTAATCGCGTGATCGCGGCCCTTGTTCCGGGGGCGGGGGAACTTTACATCATGGGGGATGAGACATCTGAATCCCTTTGTCAAAGCGCCGCCGCTGGTCGCTGTGATCCGTCTGGCCGGCACGATTGGCGGCGGTGCCCGTCAGGGCGCGCTTAATGATGAGGGGCTCGCCCCGCTGATCGAACGCGCATTTCGGCGCGGTAAACCCGCCGCGGTGGCGCTGCTTATCAATTCGCCGGGCGGCTCGCCCGTGCAATCATCGCTGATTGCGGCCCGTATCCGGCGGCTGTCGGTGGAACGCAAAGTGCCGGTTTATGCTTTTGTCGAAGATGTGGCGGCATCGGGGGGATATTGGCTGGCCTGCGCGGCCGATGAAATCTGGATCGATCCCAGTTCGATCATCGGCTCGATCGGGGTGATTTCCGCGGGGTTTGGCTTCCACGATCTGATCGACCGGCTGGGGGTGGAACGGCGCGTCTATACCGCCGGGCAATCCAAAAGCGTGCTCGACAGTTTTCAGCCCGAAAACCCCGAGGATGTTGCCCGGCTGAAACGGATGCTGGAAGGGGTGCATATCG
>JBBAGE010000080.1:0-10477 GCA_041655055.1 Paracoccaceae bacterium | reverse complement strand
GCCAATCGCGGCCAGCACGAAACCCACAATCGCGAGCCGCCCCCACAGGGTCAGGCTGCGATCCGCATCGGGCACGGCATGAGGTGACGGCTCGGTCATTGCGCCAAGATACGCTGCCTGCCGCCCGGTCTCAAGCGGCAGATGCGCGGCTTGGGGATGGCAATCGGGTCAGGCCGTGACAACCGCATCGATCAACGCGGTCAAAAGCGGCGCACCATCCTTGTTGCCATGCGCCGCCTCGGACGCGCGCTCGGGATGGGGCATCATGCCCAGCACCCGGCGATTGGCACTCAGGATACCGGCGATATCACGCGCCGAGCCGTTGGGGTTATCGACATAGGTAAAGGCCACGCGATCTTCGTCGAACAGTTGCGCGATCGTATCCGCATCGGCGGTATAATTGCCATCATGATGGGCAATCGGCAGGCTGATCTGCTGGCCCTTGGTGTATCGGGCGGTAAAGGCGCTGTTGGTTGTCGCCACCACCAGCGGCACCGTGCGGCAGATATATTTCAGCCCGGTGTTGCGCAGCAGCGCGCCGGGCAGCAAGCGCGCCTCGGTCAACACCTGAAAGCCGTTGCAAACCCCCAGCGCATAGCCGCCGCGCGCCAGATGGCCGCGCACCGCATCCATGACGGGCGAGCTTGCGGCAATCGCCCCGCAGCGCAGGTAATCGCCAAAGGAAAATCCACCGGGCACAGCCACCAGATCGGTGCCAGCGGGCAGATTGTCATCCTTGTGCCAGACCATCGACACATCGGCGCCCGCGCGTTCCAGCGCCACCGCCATGTCACGATCACAATTCGAACCCGGAAAGACGAGAACGGCAGCTTTCATCAACGGCTTCCTTTTTGCTGGATGCTTGCCAGATAGCGAGGGCACCGGGGCGGATCAAGCCGCCCCCGGCCCGAAATTACGACAATTCGATCGTGTAGCTTTCGATCACGGTATTGGCGAGCAGACGTTCGCACATATCCTTGACAGCGGCCTCGGCGCTGGCCGCATCGGTGGCCTCAAGGTCAAGTTCGATCACCTTGCCCTGCCGCACAGCATTGACCCCCACAAAACCCAGCGCGCCAAGCGCGTGGCGCACGGCTTCGCCCTGCGGGTCGAGGACGCCGTTTTTCAGCATGACATGAACACGCGCTTTCATCGTTAAGGGGCCTTTCAGTTGATCAATGTAGGCTTGGTCACGGGCGTGACATTGGCGGGCAAAACCCCAAGACGGCGCGCAACTTCGGTATAGGCATCGGCAAGATTGCCCAGATCGCGGCGGAACACATCCTTGTCAAGCTTCTGCCCGGTTTCGATATCCCAAAGCCGGCAGGAATCGGGGCTGATTTCATCGGCCACGATCAGGCGCATGTAATCGCCGTCCCAGATCCGGCCGATCTCGATCTTGAAATCCACCAGCTTGATGCCCACGGCATACATTACACCCGACAGGTAATCATTCACCCGCAAAGCCAGCGCCACGATATCATCAAGATCCTGCTGGCTGGCCCAGCCAAAGGCGATGATATATTCCTCGGGCACCAGCGGATCGCCGAGTTCGTCGTTCTTGTAGGAAAATTCGATGATCGGGCGCGGCAGCGGCGTGCCCTCTTCCATGCCGAGCCGTTTGGCCATCGACCCGGCCGCGAAATTGCGCACGATCACCTCAAGCGGGATGATTTCCACCTGACGGATCAACTGTTCACGCATGTTCAGACGGCGCAGAAAATGATTGGGCACACCGATATTGGTCAGCCCCGTCATGAAAAATTCGCTCAGCCGGTTGTTCAGCACGCCCTTGCCATCGATCGTGGCCTTTTTCTGGGCGTTGAACGCAGTGGCATCATCCTTGAAATATTGCACCAAAGTGCCAGGCTCGGGGCCTTCATAAAGGATCTTCGCCTTGCCTTCGTAGATTTTTTTGCGGCGTGCCATGCGTGCTCCAAAGGACAGGGGCCGCAGGAATGCGGCGTCCGGGGTTGGGTGCCATATAGGCCATGCCTGCACGGGCCGCAAGAATGGCTTTGCCCTTGCCCCTTGCAGGCGCGCCTTTGCGGGGGCATATCAAAAAAGACACTTTGTCGCGCCAAGAGGAGTCGCAACACCATGACAACCTTTGACGAACGTGAAAGCGCGTTTGAAAACAAATTTGCCCATGATGCCGAAATGCAGTTCAAGGCCGAAGCGCGCGCCAACAAGCTGCTGGGGCTTTGGGCCGCAGCGCTTCTGGGCAAGACCGGGGCGGATGCCGATGCCTATGCAGCCCAGGTGGTCAAGGCCGATTTTCAGGAACCCGGCCACGAAGATGTGTATCGCAAACTTGCCGCCGATCTGGGCGACAAGGCAGACGAGCCCATGATCCGCGCCAAAATGGCTGAAACCATGAGCATGGCAAAATCCCAACTTCTGGATGAGACCGGCAACTTGCCCCTAAAACAGTGACAATTGTTCGCCCGGCTGCGGTGGCGGGGCGAACAGATCGCAGCGCAACTTGGGCAGCGCGCGCGCAAGCCCGTTCGCGCGCAGGGCACGGGCGAAACGCTGCGCCGTCAATTCGGCAAAGACCCCCTGCCCGCGCATCCTTTTGCCCCATTCGGCATCGTAATCCTTGCCGCCGTGCGTTTCGCGCACGCGCCCCATCACTCGCGCCGCGCGATCGGGCACATGTTCGGCCAGCCAATCCTGAAACAAAGGCGAGACTTCGCGCGGCAAACGCAGCAGGATATAGCTTGCCGCCTGTGCGCCCGCATCCTTTGCCGCTGCCATTATATTTTCCAGTTCGTGATCGGTCAGCGCCGGGATAAGCGGCGAAATCATCACCCGCACCGGAATGCCCGCCTCGGCCAGCCGGCGGATCACGGCAAGCCGTCGCGCAGGGGCCGGCACGCGCGGTTCCAGCGCGCGCGACAATTTCGGGTCAAGCGTGGTCAGCGTGATCCCCACCGCCGCCAGCCCCCGCGCCGCCATGGGCGCCAGAATATCCAGATCACGTTCGATCAGCATGCCCTTGGTCACGATTGCAACCGGATGGTGAAAGGCGTCCAGCACCTCTAACACCCCGCGCATGATGGCATATCTGCCTTCAAGCGGTTGATAGGGATCGGTATTCGTGCCAATCGCCATGGGGGCGACGCGATAGGATTTCGCGCGCAATTCGCGCGCCAGCACATCTGGCGCACCGGGCCGCGCGATCAGCCGGGTTTCAAAATCCAGCCCCGGCGACAGGCCAAGCCAGGCGTGGCTGGGCCGCGCGAAACAATAGATGCAGCCATGTTCGCAGCCGCGATAGGGATTGATTGAACGGTCAAACGGCAGATCGGGGGAATCGTTGCACGAAATCACCTTGCGCGGCTGTTCCTCGCTGACTTCGGTGCGCAGGACGCGCGCCTCTTCGGGAATATCCCAGCCGTCATCGAATACCTCGCGGCTGTGGGGCTCATAGCGCCCCACCTCGTTGCTAAGCGCGCCGCGGCCAAGGCTGCGCAGACCACGGGGCAAGGTTTTCTTGTCAGGTTCCATCCCGGCAGGTTAGAACATTTCGCGAACATTGCCAAGCGGGCGTGGCGAAACCCCGCCTATGCCGCGGCGTGGGCGGCAATATCGCGAATACGGGCAATCATCGCGCGCAACCCGTTTGAACGCTGCGCCGACAGGTGATCATGCAACCCCAGCCGCGCCAGTTCGGCCTGCGCATCGATTGCGCCCACCTGCCCCACCGGCACACCGGAATAAAGCGCATGCAAAATGGCAATCAGTCCGCGCACGATCATCGCATCGCTGTCGCCATCGAAATCGAACAGACCATCCGCGATGCGCGGATGCAGCCAGACCTGGCTTGCGCAACCTTCGACCTTGGTGGCGGGCACCTTGAGCGCGCCGTCCATCGGTGCCATGTCCCGGCCCAGCTCGATCACATGGCGATAACGGTCTTCCCAATCGTCGAGAAAGGCAAAAGTATCGGCAATGTCTTCGAATGCAGCAGTGGCCATGTGGGTTCCTTTCGCCCGCCACATAGGCAGATCGACGCGAAAGGTAAAGGTCAAGCCCGGGCTTTTCAACGCGGCACATTTACGCTACGTCTGGCGCAATGCATGGATGAGGGCATCATGACAACGCGGATGATCCTGTTGGCCACAACGCTGGGGCTGCTTGCGGGCTGCGCCAGCATCGCCGAGTCGCGGATCAATCCGCTTAACTGGTTTGGCCGCGCAGAACCGGTGGCCGATGGCCCGGCATCGCTTTTGCCGGCTGCCGTCAGTGCCAATCACGGCCCGCTGGTGGCCCAGATCAGCGCCCTGCGCATTGAACGCACAAGCACCGGCGCAATCATCCATGCCGAAGCGGTTACCCCCGCGCTTGGTTATTGGGATGCGGTGCTGGTGCCGGTGCCTGCCACGGTTGCGGGCGAATATACCTGGCATTTCCACATGCGCCCCCCGCCCGAAACCCGGCTGATCGGCAGCCCGGCGCAGCGGCGCGTGGATGCGGCGGTCACGCTTGGCAACCGCGAACTGGCCTTGGTGCGCGAAATCCGGGTGGTCGGCGCCAATAATGCGATGGCCTTGCGCCGCTAGCGCCTATACGTCGAACGTTTCGACATTTTGCCCGCGCACAACCAGCCCGATCTGACCGTCGCACAAACGCAAGGCATCTTTGCCAAATACCTCGGCGCGCCACCCCGCAAGCGCCGCCACATCGCGTTCGCCCGCCGCGATCAGATCCAGATCCGATGTGCTGGCAACCAGCTTTTGCGCCACACCCGCGTTTTCGGCCTTGGCCTTGAGCAACACCCGCAACATATCGGCCAGCGCCGGGTTTACCTGCAATTTGTCGCGGCTGGTATCGGGTTTGGGCATATCGGCGGGGCTATAGGCATCGGCCAGTTCGATCGCCTTGAGGATACCTTCGGCAATTTCACCGCGCCGCGCTTCGCGCAACAACAATCGCGACCGGCTGAGATCGGTCAGACTATGCGGACGGGTTGACGCGAGTTCGATCAGCGCATCATCCTTATACACCCGTGTGCGCGGCACATTGCGCGATTGCGCATAGCCTTCGCGAAACCGGGCCAGTTCCTTGACCGCAGCCAGAAACTTGCCCGAATTGGTGCGCGTCTTGATCCGCAGCCACGCTTCGGATGGGCGCGTCACATAGGTTTCGGGATCGCTGAGCAGCGCCAGTTCTTCCTCGACCCAGGGTTTGCGCCCGGATTTGGCCAGTTGCGCCGCAAGGCTTTCGTAAATTACCCGCAAATGCGTGACATCGGCCAGCGCATAGTTTTTCTGCGCCGCGCTTAGCGGGCGCTGCGACCAATCGGTAAAGCGCGAGGTTTTATCCAGATCCGCCCGCGCGATTTTGCGCACCAGTGTTTCATAGCTGACCTGTTCGCCAAAGCCGCAGACCATCGCCGCCACCTGCGTGTCGAACAAAGGCGCGGGGATGACATTGCCGTCGACGTGAAAAATCTCAAGATCCTGGCGCGCGGCGTGGAATACCTTGACCGTATCGGGATGGCGGAACAGATCGTAAAGCGGTTCGAGCGACAGATCCTTGACCAGCGGATCGACCAGCACCGCATCATCTTCGCGATCGCCCGGAACGGCCAGTTGCACAAGGCAAAGCTGGGAATAATAGGTCCGTTCGCGCAGAAATTCGGTATCAACAGTCACATAAGGATGCGTCTTTGCCTTTGCACAGAAATCTGCAAGGGCCTGAGTATTCGTAATGGTAATCATACGGGGGCTTTTCCGTTCTGTCGTTCCCAGAGTTTTCGGGACCGGCCCCTTCTAGGCGCAAAACCCGGCGATGAAAAGGCTTGGGGCGTGTTCGGAAAGAATTGTCAACACGACCGCCATCGACTAAGCATTAACATGTATTAATATTGTGTTAACCAGTCTCGCCCGTCGTGGGCCCAGTCAGCCTATATGAACGAGGGAATCCGTTATGTCCGAGACCGTGCTTTATTTTTTCGTGGCGATCAAATCGCGTCTTTCACAGATTATGAACAGAAGGGCGGCTACGGCAATGGTGTGCAGGTCGATCTCACCGGCGTGAACACGCTGGGCGGACCCGAAGATATCTTTCGCGTCGTGGTGCGGCAGGTGAATCCCGGACAGAGCTTTTTTCAATATGGCCAGTTCGTCGATATCTATGCCTGGCCCGACCCCGAGCCCCCGGAACAACCGGTCCCGATTTATTTCGGCATGAACCCGCGAAATGACGAGTTTCAGGGCCGCGCCTCATCTTCGGGCCATATGATCTTCACCGGCGCCAAGGTGGTGTTCTACGTGGGCGGGATCACCGGAAATACGCTGCAATATGGCCCGGGCGAGCATCCGCCGCGCGATGAAAACCTGCCCTTTGCGGCCTTTCCCGATACGCCGCCGCCGATCCCCTGTTTTGTGGCGGGCACGATGATCGCAACCCCCAGCGGCCCGCGTGCGGTCGAGGATCTGCGCCCCGGTGATCTGGTCGAAACGCTCGATCATGGCCCCCGGCCCCTGCGCTGGGTGGGTGATCGCGTCGTGGCGGGCCTTGGGCCGCTTGCCCCCGTGCGTATCGCGGCACAGGCTTAGGGTAATGATGCCGATCTATACGTTTCGCAACAGCACCGCATGCTGATCGCCAACGGCAAGGCCGAGCTTTATTTCGGCGCCGACAGCGTGTTGGTGGCCGCCGCCCATCTGGTGAATGGCGACGATATCACTCTGAGGCCGATGGAGCGGGTGCGCTATCTGCACCTGGCCTTTGATTGCCACGAGGTGATCTTTGCCGCCGGCATCCCGGCCGAAAGCCTGCATCTGGGCCCGGTGGGCTGGGCGGCGCTTGATCCGGCGCAGCGCGGCGAATTGCTGACGATCTTTCCCGAACTTGCGGGCAAGGCGGGTGCTGCCACCGCCCGCCCCTGTCTGCGCCGCTGGGAAGCCGCGCTGATCGCCTAAAGAAAAATAGGCCGCCGGTCACCCTCGGCAAAGCGGCGCAGCACGGCGGGGTAAAGCCGATGTTCCGCCGCCAGCACCCGCGCCGCAAGGCTTGCAGCGGTGTCGCCGGCCAAAACCGGCACCCGCGCCTGCCCCAAAACCGGCCCGGCATCGAGATCGGCCGTCACCTCATGCACGGAACAGCCCGCCTCGGTATCACCGGCGGCAAGGGCGCGCGCATGGGTATCAAGCCCGGTATATTTGGGCAAAAGCGAGGGGTGGATATTCAGCATCCGCCCCGCCCAATGATCAATGAATACCGGCGTTAAAATCCGCATGAACCCCGCCATCGCGATGATATCGGGCGCATATTCATCAAGCAGCGCATTCAGCGCCGCCTCAAACCCCGCGCGGTCGCGGCCAAAGGGGCGGTGATCCAGCACGGCGGTGGGTATTCCCAACGCCTCGGCCCGTGCCAGACCACCCGCCCCCGGCACGTTCGAGACCACGACACAGGGCCGCGCCGGATGATCGCCAACCATGCTTTCAGCCAGCGCCAGCATGTTCGAGCCGCCGCCCGAAATCAAAATCGCGACGCGTTTCACCAAAGCGCGCCCTGATAGCTGACCCCCGCGCCCGCCGTGACCTGACCGATTCGATGGACCGTTTCACCCTCGGCCTGCAAAAGCGCGGTGATCGTATCGGCCCGCTCGGGCGCCACGCTCAGCACCATGCCGATGCCGGCGTTGAAGGTTTTCAGCATCTCGGCCTGATCCATGCCGCCTTCGCGTGCCAGCCAGCCAAAGATATCGGGCAAGGCCCAGCTTGTCAGATCGATCTGCACGCCCAACCCTTCGGGCAGCACGCGCGGCAGGTTCTCGGTCAGCCCGCCGCCGGTGATATGCGCCAGCGCATGCACATCGCCTGCGCGGATCGCCGCAAGCGCCGGGCGCACATAAAGCCGCGTCGGCGCCAAAAGCGCCTCGCCCAGCGTGCCGGTGCCAAAGGGCGCGGGATCAGCCCAGCCAAGGCCCGAACGCTCGACAATCTTGCGCACCAGCGAATAGCCGTTGGAATGCACCCCGTCCGAGGCCAGCCCCAACAGCACATCGCCCGCCGCCACATCGCGCGGCAGATCCGTGCCACGCTCCATCGCGCCCACGGCAAAACCCGCCAGATCGAAATCGCCCGCCTGATACATGCCCGGCATTTCGGCGGTTTCGCCCCCGATCAGGGCCGCACCCGCGCGCAGGCAGCCCTCGGCAATGCCCTCGATGATCGCGGTTGCCTGTTCAAGTTCGAGCTTGCCCGTTGCGAAATAATCAAGGAAAAACAGCGGCTCGGCCCCCTGACAGACCAGATCATTGACGCACATGGCCACCAGATCGATGCCGATCGTTGCGACATTGCCGGTATCGATCGCGATGCGCAGCTTGGTGCCCACTCCGTCGGTCGCAGCCACCAGCACCGGATCGCTGTATCCCGCAGCCCTGAGATCGAACAAGGCGCCAAATCCGCCCAGCCCGGACATCGTGCCCGGCCGCATTGTGCGTTTGGCCGCCGGTTTGATCCGTTCAACCAGCGCATTCCCCGCGTCGATATCGACGCCCGCATCGGCATATGTCAGCCCGTTCTTTTCAGTGCTCATGATGATCCCCCGAAACTTTGCGCCTGCGATAGACGAATGCGCAGCCGCTGTCCACGACCCGCAAACATTCGCGCCGATTTGAATGGCGGCGGGCCCCCGCTTACGCTTGACCCGCGCCCGGCCTGCGCATAATCACAACCCACGGCGGGCCTGTAGCTCAATGGTTAGAGCAGAGCGCTCATAACGCTTTGGTTGGGGGTTCGAGTCCCTCCGGGCCTACCAAACCCCGTCATTTTTCAATGTCCTTTCATGTTGTTAGATGAATTATTGGCGAACCATTGGGCAAGATTCACCACGGTTTGTTCCCGGTTCGGCCGCGCCAGCAGCTTCTGCATCGCGGAATCCGCCAGTCCTTCACGCAGCGCTGCCTGGGTATAGCGCTGCACTTCGGCCAGTGTCTTGTGCCCGGTGATCGCCATGATTTCATGCGGCGTCGCCCCCGCCTCGGCCAGACGGCGGGCGCAGGCCTTGCGCAGGCCATGGGCGGAACACTCGTCCAGCCCGGCCGCATCGCACCATTCGCGCATTTTGTTCCCGAGGCCCGCCGCCGTCCGGCCCCTGCCATAGGCTGTCGCGAGGAAAGGCCGGTCCTTGGGCAGATCGCGGATCACCTTCCAGAGGTCGGGGTGGATGGGGATGCTGACCGGAACACCGTTGCTCTTTCGGGTCTTCTGGCGGGTGTATTGCAGGCGCGGCCCATCCGCCGTTGCCTTGATGCTGGTCCAACCGAGCTTGACGGCATCGACCCGCGCCGCCCCGGTATAGAGCATGAGCGTCACAGCGATATGAACCGCCCCGGGTTTACCGGAGAGTTTGTGGTTCAATGATTAGGCTGCTTTTTCGTCAGCGTTCAAGCTTGCGTAGAATGCCTCCTCTGCTTCGTTCGGCGTGATGTAACCGATGGCGCTGTGCAGGCGCGTCTTGTTATACCAGTCGACCCATTTCAGGGTTTCCCACTCGACCTGGCCGACCGATTTCCAAGGACCGAGGAACTTGATCACCTCGGTCTTGAACAGGCCGATGATGCTTTCTGCCAGGGCGTTGTCGTAGGAATCGCCGACGCTGCCGACCGAGGTATCGATGCCTGCCTCAGCCAGCCGCTCGGTGTATCGGATCGACAGGTATTGGCTGCCCCGATCGCTGTGATGGATCAGTTTGTCCGCCTCAGATGGTGCTCTCTGGCAGATCGCCTGATTCAGTGCATCCAAGACGAACCCGGTGGTCATCGAGGTAGAGACGCGCCAGCCGACGATCTTTCGGGCGAAAACGTCGATGACGAAAGCCACATAGACCATGCCCTGCCAGCTGGAGACATAGGTGAAATCCGAAACCCACAGCTGGTTCGCCATATCGGCGACGAAGGCACGGTTCACCTTGTCGTCCGGACAAGGCTGGGCTGCATCTGGATTGGTCGTGATCACCTTCTTGCCGCGCACAACACCTTGTAATCCCATGACCTTCATCAGCCGCTCCACCGTGCAGCGGGCGATATCGTGGCCGCCGCGGCGCAGCTGATGCCAGACCTTGCGCGCGCCATAGCGACCTCGGCTGCCGTCGAACGCGTCCTTGATGGCAACCTTGTCCAATTGATCCTGCCTGGCCCGGTTCGATGCCAGAGCCCGATCGCGCGCCACGGCCTTGACGGCGTAATACGTCGATGGTGCGATCCCCAGAACCCTGCAGATCGGCCCGACACCATGGACACAACGGTGATTATCGATGAACACGATCATTTGCGGAGTAAGGCGGATCAGAAAACGGGGGTGGGGCCCCGTTTTCCCGCCGAACGCGGTCGAGCTCCGCCATCGCAAAATACGCGCTGGCCTTCTTCAGGATCTCGTTGGCCTGGCGCAGTTCACGAACCTCCCGCTCCAGTTCCTTGATCCGATCCTTCTCGGCACTCGTCAGCCCGCCG
>JBBAGE010000079.1:0-10648 GCA_041655055.1 Paracoccaceae bacterium | reverse complement strand
GCCGCCACGATCAGCGCATTGCCGGTGATCCGCGTCAGAATCGACGTGACCATCCCGGTCAGTTCCATTCGGTAAACGGTCAGATGAGGCGAAAGCGGGCGATCCCCGCGATTTACATCAGCCATTTTTTTCCCTTTCACTTGCACGACGCCCTAGTGCCTTGCCGGATTTACCAGCGATTTTCCAGCCTGATTCATGGCATCAAGGCATTATTTGCCACGGATTTCGGTCAAATCGGCCTAAAATATTCGGGTTGTGATCACATTTTCAAAATTTGTGATCACGTTTTTCAAATTTGCGATCACGGGCCCTTGGGCCGTGAAACCGCGCGCGCAGCATCACCGCCGCGCGCGCGAAATACAAGTCAAAGCGGCATCAGCGCCCAGTAATCCAGATCAAGCAGCACATCGGGGTGGTATTTGCCATCCTCGCCGCGCAGCGCGAATTCCGGCGCGCCATGGCGCACCGCCACCAGCCGCAGCCGGATCGCGCCGACGCCTGGGGCGGCGGTTTCGGCCTTGTCCAGCACTTCGGACCAGGCGCGCACCGTATCACCGGCAAAACACGGGTTCGCATGCGCCCCGCCGTTCAGCCCCACGATCATCTGCGCATTGGCAAGCCCGTTGAACGACAGCGCCCGCGCCAGGCTGATGACATGGCCGCCATAGATCAGCCGCTTGCCATCTTCGCGGTTGGTGGCATCGAAATGCACCTTGGCGGTGTTCTGCCACAGCCGCGTGGCCAGCATATGTTCCGATTCCTCGATCGTGACGCCATCAACATGGTCGATTTTCTCGCCCACGGCATAGTCGCCCCAACGATGCGGCTCGCCGGCCTCGGCGAAATCATATTGGGCGAAATCCAGCCCCTCGGGCAGGACAAGCGCGGCAGGATCGACCACCTTGCTCAGGCTCGGGATCACTTCGTCAGGCGCGGGCGCATCCAGATTGCCCTTGCGCACCATCACCCAGCGCACATATTCCAGCACGGTTTCGTCATGCTGATTGGTGCCGCGCGTGCGCACGTAAACGACGCCGGATTTGCCGTTGGAATTCTGTTTCAGCCCGATCACTTCGGAACTGGAAACCAGCGTATCCCCGGGCCAGACGGGTTTGAGCCAGCGCCCCTCGGCATAGCCCAGATTGGCCACGGCATTGAGCGAAATATCCGGCACGCTTTTGCCGAAAACCGTGTGAAAGGCGATCAGATCATCCATCGGCGCGCCTTCCAGCCCGCTGCGCTCGGCAAATTCATCGCTGGAATAAAGCGCATGGCGCGCGGGGTATAGCGCGTGATAAAGCGCGCGCTCGCCACCCGAAAGGGTGCGCGGCACGGCATGCTGGATCACGTCGCCCAGCCGGTAATCCTCAAAAAACCGGCCTGCATTGGTTTTGGCCATTGTCATAGCTCTCCCAGTTTCATGTCGGGGGAATAGTCGCCCTCGACCTCTTTGATCACGGCCTGCGCGCAGCGCATCTTGCCGGTTTCGGGGCAGGCGGCATAGGCGGGCCCGCCATGAAGCTGCCAGCCCATATTCAGCGCGCGCGTCACCTTGTGGCAAAAGGCGGCGGTATCGTCATCGGTCAACAGGCGATAGGCTATCATCACTCACCCCGGAAACGGCGACACGCCAAGCCATGCGTGAATCCCCACGATCACCGCAAAGACCACGACGGAAATCACTGCCAGCCGGATATCGCCCGCAAGACTGCCACCCTTATAGGGCACATAGTCGGGCACCCGCGCGTTGATCATCAGGATCGAGATCAGCGCCCAGGCCCCCAGCCCACCAAACAGCACCAGCGACGCCAGATCGCCATTCGCGATCAGATGCGCAACCGCCCAGACCAGCACCGCCAGCAACATCGGGTGGCGCAACATGCCGCGCAGGCGGCTTTTGGAATGCGCAGCACCCAGCAGCACCACGGCAATCACCATCAGCAGGTTGTTCAGATGCACGCCCCAGCCGGGCGGATCATAGACCGGCACGAATTCGGCGCTGCGATAGCCGATGACCATCGCCACGATCCCCGCAAGCGATGTCACCGCCACGATTGCCTTGGCCGCGCCGTCGCCCATGCCCGCGCGCAAACCCGGCGCGATCCGTTTGAACAGATGCGGCAGCGACCAGAGCACCAGCCCCACAATCAGCAAACCCATGATCTTTCCCCCTGTGCTGGCCTAGCCCTGCAGCGCGGCGATCGCCTCGGCCTTGGCCAGAATGGAACGCGCGGTGGCCACATGCAGGTTTTCAACGATCTTGCCATCAACCACGGCCACGCCCTGCCCTGCGGCCTCGGCCTCTTGGAATGCGGCGATCTGGCGGCGGGCAAGGTCGATTTCGGCCTCGGACGGGGCAAAGGCGGCGTTGGCGATATCGAGCTGCGCCGGATGGATCAGCGATTTGCCGTCAAAGCCCATGTCGCGGCCCTGTTCGCATTCAAAGCGCAGCCCGTCTTCGTCCAGATATTTGTTGTAAACGCCATCGATGCACACCAGCCCATAAGCGCGCGCCGCCAAAAGGCACAGTTGCAGCGATGTCATCAGCGGCCCGCGATCGGCCGGCGTGCGGCTACCCAGTTCCTTGACCAGATCGTTGGTGCCCATCACGAAACCGGCCATGCGCGGATGGCTGGCGATTTCGGCGGCATTCAGCATCCCCAGCGGGGTTTCCATCATCGCCCAAAGCGGCACATCGGGGATCGCCTCGGCCAGCGCCTCGATATCGGCGCGGCTGTTGACCTTGGGCAAAAGCACGCCGTCGATGGGCACATCGCGCATGGCCGCCACATCGTCACGGCCCCAGGCGGTATCAAACCCGTTCACCCGAACGATTTTCGCGCGGCTGCCAAAGCCACCTTCGGAAATGACACGCGCCAGCAGCGCGCGGGCATTGGCCTTTTCATCCGGGGTCACCGCATCTTCGAGATCGAACAAAATGGCATCCGCAGCCAGCCCCTTGGCCTTTTCCAGCGCCCGCTCCTTGGACCCAGGAATATAAAGAGCCGAACGATAAGCGCGCATTTGTTCCGACATGATTCTTCCCTCAGATAATTTTATTGCGCAAATCACCACATCTATATGCCTCACCGCAAGGGCTGATCTGCCCACAGCGCACGCCGGCGCGGCGCCCGGTCGCATGGTCAGGGCCAAGAATCACCCGGCGGGGCGGTAAAACACGCCCCGATTTTAGCCCCTCCGGCCCCGGCGGCACCTTTGCATGCCATTGCATGCAATTACTTTTCCCCGCCGGAATAGGTTGGAAAATTCGTGCGTTAGCGCGCTGTTAGCGGCCAACATCGCAGCGCATTGCCCGCCGCAGACCCCGCCGCGCCCTTGCGCGTGTTGATGCGAATAGCTACGCATCGGCCAATTGCAACCTGTCCGGAGAAAACTTCATGGCCAGACCCAAGATTGCCCTGATCGGCGCAGGCCAGATCGGCGGCACGCTCGCCCATCTCGCTGCTATCAAAGAATTGGGCGATGTGATCCTGTTCGATATCGCCGAAGGCACCCCGCAAGGCAAAGCCCTTGATATCGCGCAATCCGGCCCGTCCGAGGGCTTTGACGCCGTGATGAAAGGCACCAATGATTATGCCGATATCGCGGGCGCGGATGTCTGCATCGTCACCGCAGGCGTGCCGCGCAAACCGGGGATGAGCCGGGATGATCTGCTGGGCATCAACCTCAAGGTCATGAAATCCGTGGGCGAAGGCATCAAGGCCCATGCGCCGGATGCCTTTGTCATCTGCATCACCAACCCGCTGGATGCGATGGTCTGGGCGCTTCGCGAATTTTCGGGCCTGCCGCATCAAAAGGTGGTGGGCATGGCTGGCGTGCTTGATTCCGCGCGCTTCCGCCATTTCCTTGCGACCGAATTTGACGTGTCGATGCGCGATGTCACCGCATTCGTGCTGGGCGGTCATGGCGATACGATGGTGCCGCTGGTGCGCTATTCCGCCGTCGGGGGCATTCCGCTGCCCGATCTGGTAGAGATGGGCTGGACCACGCAGGAAAAGCTCGATGGTATCGTGCAGCGCACCCGCGATGGTGGCGCCGAAATCGTCGGCCTGCTGAAAACCGGCTCTGCCTTTTATGCGCCGGCGACCAGCGCGATTGAAATGGCCGAAGCCTATCTGAAAGACCAAAAGCGCCTGTTGCCCTGCGCGGCCTATGTCGATGGGGCGCTGGGGCTTGATGGGCTTTATGTGGGCGTGCCCACGATCATCGGCGCGGGCGGGATCGAACGCATCGTCGATATCAAGCTCGATGCCGATGAACAGGCGATGTTCGACAATTCCGTCAACGCCGTGCGCGGCCTGGTCGAGGCCTGCAAGGGCATCGACGAAAGCCTGCGCTGAACGAACGGCCGCGCGTGACGCGCGCGGCCACCCTTTGGGGCATCGCGGCGCACCCGGTTTTCGCGTCATTTTGTCACCGCGCTTTCGCAAAGGTGACACCGCATGATCTGATTCTATGCACATGAACTTTCCCAACAGTCCGCCAAATTGCAATTTTGTGATCACAGTTTTGAAGCGTGTGATCACAAAACGGAAAAATCAGGCCTGTTCAGGGATTGTTAGCGAAAACGCGTTTAACTAATGGGCGCCGATGTGCCATGGAAGCTTTGAAATAATATGGGACGAATTCATGAACATTCATGAGTATCAGGCGAAGGCCATCCTTCGTGAATATGGCGCCCCCGTTTCTGACGGGCGTGTCGTTCTGAGCGCAGATGACGCGCTGTCGGCCGCGCAGGGGCTTGCGGGCCCGGTTTGGGTAGTGAAGGCCCAGATCCACGCCGGTGGGCGCGGCAAGGGCACCTTTGCCGAGGCTGCGGCCGGCGAAAAAGGTGGCGTGCGCGTGACCAAATCCGCCGCCGATGCGGCCGAACAGGCCAAATTGATGCTGGGCCACACGCTGGTCACCCATCAGACCGGCCCGGCCGGCAAACAGGTCAACCGCATCTATATCGAAGATGGCGCCGATATCGCGCGCGAACTCTATCTTGCGCTGCTGATCGATCGCCAGACATCGCGCGTGTCGATCGTCTGTTCGACCGAAGGCGGCATGGATATCGAAGAAGTCGCGGAAAATACACCCGATAAAATCCTCAGCTTTTCGGTTGATCCCGTCACCGGCTATCAGCCGTTTCATGGCCGCCGGATCGCATTTTCGCTGGGGCTGGAAGGCGCGCAGGTCAAACAATGCGTCGATCTGATGGCCCGGCTTTACCGTGCGTTTATCGAAAAAGACATGGAAATGCTGGAAATCAACCCGCTGGTCGTGACCGGCGCGGGTGATCTGAAATGCCTTGATGCCAAGGTCAGCTTTGACGGCAACGCGCTTTACCGCCAGAAAGATGTGGCCGAACTGCGCGACGAAACCGAGGAAGACCCCAAGGAACTGGCCGCCTCGAAATTCGATCTGAACTATATCGCGCTCGATGGCGAAATCGGCTGCATGGTGAACGGCGCCGGCCTTGCGATGGCGACGATGGATATCATCAAGCTTTACGGCGCAGAACCTGCCAACTTTCTTGATGTGGGCGGTGGCGCCAGCAAGGAAAAGGTGACTGAGGCGTTCAAGATCATCACCTCTGATCCCAATGTCAAAGGCATTCTGGTCAACATCTTTGGCGGCATCATGCGCTGCGATGTGATCGCCGAGGGCGTGATCGCCGCGGTCAAGGAAGTCGGGCTTCAAGTGCCGCTTGTCGTCCGGCTTGAGGGCACGAATGTCGAGCTGGGCAAGGAAATCATCCGGAATTCCGGGCTCAATGTCATCGCGGCGGATAATCTTTCGGACGCGGCTGAAAAGATCGTCAAAGCGGTGAAAGGGTAAGACCATGGCAGTTCTCGTCAACGAAAATACCAAGGTGATCTGCCAGGGTTTCACCGGTTCGCAGGGCACGTTCCATTCCGAACAGGCGATTGCCTATGGCACCAAAATGATGGGCGGTGTGACGCCCGGCAAGGGCGGCACCACGCATCTGGGCCTGCCGGTGTTCAATTCGGTCCACGAAGCCAAAGCCGTGACCGAGGCCAATGCCAGCGTGATCTATGTGCCGCCGCCCTTTGCGGCGGACAGTATCCTTGAGGCGATCGACGCCGAAATGGAACTGATCGTGTGCATCACCGAGGGCATTCCGGTGCTCGATATGATGAAGGTCAAACGCGCGCTCGAAGGGTCGAAATCCCGCCTGATCGGGCCGAACTGCCCCGGTGTGATCACGCCCGACGCCTGCAAGATCGGGATCATGCCCGGCCATATCCACAAGCGTGGCTCGGTCGGTGTGGTGTCGCGTTCGGGCACCCTGACTTATGAGGCGGTGAAACAGACCACCGATCTGGGCCTTGGCCAATCCTCGGCCGTGGGGATCGGCGGCGATCCGATCAAGGGCAGCGAACATATTGATATTCTTGAAATGTTCCTTGCCGATCCGGAAACGCAAGCGATCATCATGATCGGCGAAATCGGCGGCAGCGCCGAAGAAGAAGCCGCCCAATTCCTGGCCGACGAAAAAAAGCGCGGCCGCTGGAAACCCACCGCCGGTTTCATCGCCGGGCGCACGGCGCCTGCGGGCCGTCGCATGGGCCATGCCGGTGCGATCGTCGCCGGTGGCAAGGGCGATGCCGAAAGCAAGATCGAAGCTATGAAAGCCGCCGGCATTGTCGTTGCCGACAGCCCCGCCACGCTGGGCGAGGCCGTGATCAAGGCGATCGGCTGACACTATTTCCCTGCGCCCCATCCCGGGGCGCAGATCATTCCTCTGAGGTGCGCCATGACTGAGCAAAGCTCTAACGATATCTTCCACGCCTCCAGCTTCATGCAGGGGCAAAATGCCGAATATCTGGAACAGCTTCACGCCCGCTATGCCAGTGATCCGGCAACGGTTGATGGGGCCTGGCAGGAATTTTTCCGCCAGCTTGGCGACCCCGATCTTGAGGTCAAGGCAAAGGCCACCGGCCCAAGCTGGGCGCGCGCCGACTGGCCGCCCGTGCCCGGCGATGAGCTGACCGCCGCGCTAACCGGCAACTGGCCCGACGAACCCGCACCCTCGGGCGAAAAGATCAAGGCCGTGGCGGCCGCCAAGGGCGTTGATGTCAACGATGATGGCGTCAAACGCGCGGTGCTTGATTCCGTGCGCGCGCTGATGATCATCCGCGCCTACCGGATTCGTGGCCATCTGGCGGCGGATCTCGATCCGCTTAACATGCGCGATGAAACCCCGCATCCCGAACTCGACCCGAAATCCTACGGCTTTACCGAAGCCGATATGGACCGGCCGATTTTTCTGGATAACGTGCTGGGGCTGCAAATTGCCACGATGCGCCAGATCATCGATATCGTGCACCGGACCTATTGCGGCACATTCGCGCTGCAATACATGCATATTTCCGATCCCGAACAGGCTGGCTGGCTCAAGGAACGGATCGAAGGCTATGGCAAGGAAATCCATTTCACCCGCGAAGGACGGCGCGCGATCCTGAACAAGCTGGTCGAGGCCGAGGGTTTCGAAAAATTCCTTCATGTCAAATACATGGGCACCAAGCGCTTTGGCCTTGATGGCGGCGAGGCGCTGATCCCCGCGATGGAACAGATCATCAAGCGCGGCGGCAATCTGGGCGTCAAGGAAATCGTGATCGGCATGGCCCACCGGGGCCGGCTGTCGGTGCTGGCCAATGTGCTGAGCAAACCGTTTCGCGCGATTTTCAACGAATTTCAGGGCGGCAGTTTCAAGCCCGATGACGTAGACGGTTCGGGCGATGTGAAATACCACCTCGGCGCATCGAGCGACCGCGAATTCGATGGCAACAAGGTCCACCTGTCGCTGACCGCCAACCCCAGCCACCTTGAGGCCGTGAACCCCGTGGTTCTGGGCAAGGCGCGCGCCAAACAGGACCAGGCCGGTGATAGCGATCGCTCGACCGTGATCCCCGTGCTGCTGCATGGCGATGCGGCCTTTGCGGGCCAAGGCATCGTGGCCGAGGGGTTCGGCCTTTCGGGGCTCAAGGGGCACAAGACCGGCGGCACGATCCATATCGTGGTGAACAACCAGATCGGCTTTACCACCGCGCCGCATTTCAGCCGCTCGTCCCCCTATCCGACCGATATCGCGCTGATGGTCGAGGCGCCGATTTTCCACGTGAACGGCGATGATCCCGAAGCAGTGGTGCATGCCGCCAAGGTCGCGACCGAATTTCGCCAGAAATTCCACAAGGATGTGGTGATCGACATCTTTTGCTATCGCCGGTTCGGCCATAACGAAGGTGACGAGCCGATGTTCACCAATCCGGTCATGTATCACCGGATCAAGAAACACAAAACCACGCTGCAGCTTTACACCGAACGGCTGGTGGCCGATGGCCTGATCCCCGAGGGCGAGATCGAGGATATGAAAGCCGCGTTCCAAGCCTATCTGAACGAGGAATTCGAGGCGGGCAAGAATTACAAACCCAACAAGGCCGACTGGCTTGACGGGCGGTGGAAACACCTGAACCGCGAAGGCGCCGAATATCAGCGCGGCCAGACCGCCGTGCCCGAAGCCAGCCTGCGCGAAATCGGCACGGCACTGACCCGGGTGCCGCAGGGCTTTGACATCCACAAAACCGTGGCCCGCCAGCTTGAAGCCAAGACTGCAATGTTCGCCACCGGCAAGGGCTTTGATTGGGCCACCGCCGAGGCCATGGCCTTTGGCTCGCTGCTGCTCGAAGGCTATCCCGTCCGCCTTGCCGGCCAAGACAGCACGCGCGGCACATTCAGCCAGCGCCATTCGGCCTTTATCAACCAAAGCACCGAAGAACGGCACTATCCGCTGAACAATATCCGCGAAGGACAATCGCATTACGATGTGATCGATTCGATGCTGTCGGAATATGCGGTTTTGGGCTTTGAATACGGCTATTCGCTGGCCGAACCCAACGCGCTGGTGATGTGGGAGGCCCAGTTCGGCGATTTCGCCAATGGCGCGCAGATCATGTTCGACCAGTTCATCTCATCTGGCGAAAGCAAATGGTTGCGGATGTCGGGGCTGGTGGTGCTGCTGCCCCATGGCTATGAGGGCCAGGGGCCGGAACATTCCTCGGCCCGGCTGGAACGGTTCCTGCAAATGTCCGCGCAGGATAACTGGATCGTTGCCAACTGTTCGACCCCCGCCAACTATTTCCACATTCTGCGCCGTCAGTTGCACCGCAGCTTCCGCAAGCCTTTGGTGCTGATGACGCCGAAATCGCTGTTGCGGCACAAACTGGCCGTGTCCGATATGGGCGATTTTGCCGATGGATCGTCGTTCCACCGGGTGCTGTGGGATGATGCCGATCGCAATTACGCCACCGGCCGATCCACCGCGCAACTGGCCGAGGATGACAAAATCCGCCGCGTCGTGATGTGTTCGGGCAAGGTTTACTATGACCTGCTCGAAGAACGCGATGCGCGCGGGATCGATGACATCTATCTGTTGCGGCTTGAACAATTCTATCCTTTCCCGGCCATGAGCCTGGTCAAAGAGTTGGAACGGTTCAAGGATGCCGAAGTCGTCTGGTGTCAGGAAGAGCCGAAAAACCAGGGCGCATGGGCCTTTGTCGAACCCAATATCGAATGGGTTCTGACCCGGATCGGCGCCAGCCATTCGCGCCCCGCCTATGTCGGTCGCACCGCATCCGCATCGCCTGCCACCGGGCTTGCCAGCCAGCACAAGCAACAACAAGACGCGCTCATTAACGATGCGCTGACGATCGGAGGATAACGTATGAGTGTCGAAGTCCGCGTGCCTACCTTGGGCGAAAGCGTTACCGAGGCCACGGTTGCCACATGGTTCAAGAAACCTGGTGATGCCGTGACCGTTGACGAAATGCTCTGCGAGCTGGAAACCGACAAGGTCACCGTCGAAGTGCCCGCCCCGGCATCGGGTGTGCTGGGCGAAATCGTCGCTGTCGAAGGGGAAACCGTGGGCGTCGATGCGCTGCTGGCCACCATCGCCGAAGAAGGCAGCGCCGGCCCCGATCCGGTGCGCCCCCGCGCCGGCGGCAAACCCACGTCTGAGACCACCGACAGCGGCCCCGCGACAACCGGCGAAGGCACGCCCGTCAATGTGATCGTGCCCACGCTGGGCGAAAGCGTGACCGAGGCCACGGTCGCAAGCTGGTTCAAATCCGTGGGCGACAAGGTCGAACAGGATGAAATGCTGTGCGAATTGGAAACCGACAAGGTTTCCGTCGAAGTGCCCGCGCCCGCCGCTGGTATCCTGTCGGAAATCATCGCAGCCGAAGGTGATACCGTCGGCCCCGCCGCGCGCATTGCCGTGATCGCCACCGGGGCCGATGCCAGCGCGCCGGCGCCCGCCGCCCCTGCGCCTGTGGCCGCCGATAAAACCGGGGGCAAAGATGTGGAAAACGCCCCCTCTGCGCGCAAATTGATGGCGGAAAAAGGCATTGATGCCGCCACGATCCAAGGTTCGGGCCGTGATGGCCGCATCATGAAGGAAGATGTGATGAAAGCCGGTCTGGCCCCGCAACCCGCCGCAGCCCCTGCGGCCCCTGCCCCCCGCGCGCCGGTTGCCAGCGCCGATGTCGCCCGCGAAGAACGCGTGAAAATGACCCGCCTGCGCCAGACCATCGCGCGCCGGCTGAAAGACAGCCAGAACACC
>JBBAGE010000078.1:0-10755 GCA_041655055.1 Paracoccaceae bacterium | reverse complement strand
GTGGTCGCGGGGCTGGTGATCGGCATTTGACTGCGGCTGTTCGTGCTGGCCTTGCAGACGGCGGGCGCCATTGCGGCGCAATCCACGTCGCTTTCGCAGCTATTCGGGGGTGGGGCTGCCGATCCGCAGCCGGCGATTGGCCATCTGATGCTGGTCGCGGGGCTTGCGCTTGCGGTGATCACCGGGCTGCATGTGCGGATCGCGGAAATGTTCATCCTGTCTTATGATGTGTTGCGGCCCGGTCAATTCATTCATCCGGGTATGCTGAACGAATGGGGCGTCGCCCAGATTGCCCATGCGTTTGCGTTGGCGTTTTCGCTGGCCGCGCCCTTTGTAATCGCCTCGTTGGTCTATAATGTGGCACTGGGCGTCATCAACCGGGCGATGCCGCAGTTGATGGTGGCATTTGTGGGCGCGCCGGCGATCACGGCGGGCGGGCTGATGCTGCTGTTTCTGGCGCTGCCGATCCTGCTTGGGATCTGGTCGGATGCGCTGAATCTGTTCATCGCCGATCCGTTTGGAATGCGCTGATGGCCGAGGATGCCGATCAGGATAAACAATATGAACCGTCGCAGAAAAAGCTCGATGACGCGCGCAAAAAGGGCGACATTCCGCGATCCGTCGATCTGACGACGGCGGCGGCCTATGGCGGGTTCATCCTTGCGGCGGCGGCGACCGGGGCGGCCAGTCTGGGGCAGGTTGGCGCCATTTTTTCGGGCTTGATCGCGCAGGCCGACACGTTGTCGGCGCTGATTTTCGCGGGCTCTGGCCAGCCGATCGGCGGGGGGTTGATGGTTGATATCGCCCTGGCGTTGGCGCCGTGGTTCGCGATACCCGCGTTGCTGGCGCTGCTGTCGGTCATGGCGCAGCGCAGTTTCGTTATCGCGCCAAGCAAACTGCAGCCCAAGCTGAACCGGATATCGATTCTTGCGAATGCCAAGAATAAATTCGGCCGAAACGGGCTGTTTGAATTCGCCAAAAGCGCGGTGAAACTGGTGATTTATGGCGCGGTTTTGGGATTTTATCTGATGGGTCGCCTGCCCGATATGCTGGCGGCCTTGTCGCTTAGTCCGGCGATGGCGATGATCGTGCTGCTGGATCTGAGCATGCGGTTTTTGATGATCGTGCTGGGGATTGCGCTGGCCATCGGGGCGGTGGATTTCCTGTGGCAATATACGGAACATATGCGCAAAAACCGGATGTCGCGCAAGGAAATGACCGATGAGGCCAAGGCCAATGACGGCGATCCGCATGTCAAACAGCGCCGTCGACAAAAGGGCTATGACATCGCGATGCGTCAGATGCTGGCCGATGTGCCCGATGCGGATGTGATCATCGTTAACCCTGAACATTACGCCGTGGCGCTGCAATGGGATCGTGGCGCGGGGCGCGCGCCGGTTTGCGTGGCAAAGGGCGTCGATGAAATGGCCGCGCGCATCCGTGAGGCCGCGATCGAGGCCGGCGTGCCCATTCACCGCGATCCGCCCACGGCGCGTGCCGTCTATGCCGCCGTGAAGATCGGCGAGGAAATACACCCCGCGCATTATGCCGCCGTGGCCGCCGCCATTCGTTTCGCCGAAGCCATGCGCGACAAGGCGCGGGTTCGTTTCGGGCGGCGGACATGAGCCGCGATTTGCGTGATCTGGCACGGCTGAGCCGGATGATCCTTGATGCCGAGCTGGAAAAGCTGCGCAGGGCGAGCGAAGCCGTCACCGCAAAAACCGACGCGATCGCGGCGTTGCACCAGGAAAAACAGGGCCAGATATCCGACAGCGCCGATCCGGCGATGATCGCCGGGGCAGGCGCGCGCTGGCTGGAATGGATGAAGGGGCGCGAGGCACAGCTTGCGCAGGAACGCGCGGTTGCCGCCGCCACGCGCGAGGCACGGCTGCATGCGGCGCGCCGTGCCTTTGGCCGCGATCAGGTGTTGTCGCAACTGGCGGCAAAAGCGGCGCGCAACAAGCCGCGGCCCTAGCTTGGGCGCATGTCCTGACGCACGATATCAACGATCAACACATCATACACCAGATCGCCTAGGGTGGATTGCGCCGCCTCGCGCAGGGCGTTTCGCAGCACGGTCATATTGCCGCTTTCGGTAAAGGTGCCGCGAAAACCGCCGGCATTGGCATGGGCAAACAGCACCTGAATGATGGCGTCGCGCAGTTTGGGTTCGCGCTGAAACACCGTTTCGCGACCGCCCGCGCCGACTTCGAGCGTCAGCGACAGCACCACAAGCGCAACCACCTGTTCATCAAGAATATCGGGCACGACGAACTGGTTGCTTAGCTTGACATATTCGGCATTCGTAAGGTCGGGCGCGGCTGGCGTGGCGGCGGCGCTGGCCTCGGGTTCGGGCGGGGCGGGGCGCAGGAATATCCCCGCGCCAATACCGGCCCCAAGCCCCACAAGCGCAAGCAGCAAAGGCAAAAATTTCTTCATCACGCCCCCTAGAACGGCAGCACGATATCGGCGATCTGCTGCCCATATCGCGGTTGTTGCATCTGCGAAATCTGCCCGCGCCCGCCATAGGAAATGCGCGCCGAGGCCATTTTGTCATAGGTGATTTCGTTGCGCCGCGAGATATCTTGTGGCCGCACATAGCCGCCGACCAGCAGTTCGCGGATTTCAAAATTCACCCGCACTTCCTGACTGCCTTCGATATGCAAAACGCCGTTTGGCAATACCTCGACCACGGTGGCCGCGACGCGCAGTTCCAGCTTTTCATTGCGCCGGACCGATCCGTTGCCGCTGCTTGATGACGTGGAATTGGTGGCGATTGCCGCGCCCATGGTGGCGCCTTCGGGCAGGGCGGCATCGATGCGCTGCGGGATGCCCAGCAGCGATGGCATCGACATGCTTTCCGATCCCGAACGCCCGCGCGAAGTCGTGTTTGATATTTCCGCGCTTTCGTTGATTTCAACCACGACCGTCAGAATATCGCCACGTTTGACCGCGCGTCGGTCGCCCAGCAGCGATTGCTGCCCCGAAGCCCAAAGCGATGCGGCCCCGGAATGCGGGCGCGGTTCCAGCGTCTGCGGCAAACCGGGCGAAAGCATCGCGGCATATTCGGCGCGATTATGCGTCGGGCTGAAATCCGGCGCGCGGCCAACGGTGTCAAGCTCAGTGCAGGCCGATAATGCGGCCACGGATACGGCCAGAAATGCTATGCGCATCGTTTTTTCCCTAGTTGAATGCATCGCGGATCGTCCCGACATGGACGGTGCCATCGGGTGCGACGATGCCGATAGCCCCGGCACGCGACGCAAGGTTCATGACCCGCAGGCTGTCGCCAACGCTGGCGCGCGCCATAGCGCGGGCCTCGGTTGTGATCCGCAGGCCATTTTTGGCGTAAACGAGGCCGACGATATCATTGCGATCGATGATCGCGGCGGGGCCGACATCCTCGAACCGGATGGGGCGGCCGGGATAAAGCGCGATGCGCGCCTCTAGCCCGATGGCCTCGTCGGGGGATATCAGCGCGCCGGGGATTTCGCCGGCGATTACCGTGACATCGGCGGGCGCGATGATGGTTTGCGCGCGCAACGTGCGCGTGGGCACCAGAATATCGGCCATCGCGGCCATCGGGCTGACAAGTGCCACCAGGATCAGGACAAGGCGCATGTCAGCGGATCTGCGTGGTGGCCGACAACATCTGATCGGCGGCGGTGATGACCTTGGCGTTCAGCTCATAGCCGCGTTGGGCCTTGATCAGCTCGGTTACTTCGCGCACGGCATCGACCGCGCTTTCCTCAAGATAGCCCTGACGCAGCGTGCCGATGCCGTCTTGGCCGGGCGTCGTGACCATGGCGGGGCCAGAGGCGACGGTTTCAAGGAACAGATTGCCGCCGATGGCCTCTAACCCCTTGGCATTGGTGAAATTTGCCAGCGTAAACTGCCCCAAAAGCGCGGGTTCGATCTGATCCTGAAAATAGGCATAAACTTCGCCATCCGCAGAAATCGACAGCGAGAAAGTATCATCCGGGATCACGATTTCGGGTGCGACCGGGTGGCCGGCGGATGTGATGATCACCCCCTCGGGCGAACGTTTCAGCCCGCCATCGCGGGTAAAGGCCGAGGCCCCCGACGGCAGCGTGACCTCAAGATAACCGCTGCCCTCGATCGCGACATCAAGATCGCCGCCTGTGGCAAGGGGCGCGCCCTGGGCCAGTTCGATCGTGACGGCGGCGGGCCGCACCCCCAGCCCAAGCTGCACGCCCGTGGGCAAAACCCGCCCATCGGATGCGTTGATCGTGCCGGGTCGGGCCATTTGTTGATAATGCAGATCGGCAAATTCGGCGCGGCGGGCGTTATAGCCGGTGGTGTTCATGTTCGCCAGGTTTTGCGAAATCGTATCGACCCGCATTTGCTGGGCGCTCATGCCCGTGGCCGCGATGGAGAGGGCGCGCATTCGGATTCCTTTCTATTTTCCAAAGGTGTTAAGCGCGTTGCGGATACGCTCATCCTCGCGCTCAAGAAATTTCTGGCCGAGCTCATAGGCGTGCTGAACCTCGATCATGCGGGCGATTTCGGTGATGGGGTCAACGTTCGAAGCCTCGGTAAAACCCTGAACGATGGTGGGTTCATCCACCGGCACCGCGCCGCCGGCCACGACAAAACGCACCCCGTCGCGGCGGGCCATTTCATTGGGATCGGCGGGCAGAAACAGCCCGATCTGCGTCAGCGGCCGGTCATCGGCGGAAAGGGTGCCGTCGCGCGCAACGCTGATCGTGGCGGCATCGGGTGGGATGAAAATCGGCGCGCCGCCATTATCAAGCAGGCGATAGCCATCGGGCGTGACCAGTTCGCCGGCCTCATTGGGGGTAAAGGCGCCGGCGCGGGTCAGCGTGTCGCCCTCGGGGCCTTCGATCATGAAAAACCCTTCGCCCTCGATCGCGAAATCAAAGCTGCCGCCGGTTGCGTCCAGCGTGCCCTGCAAGGTCGATGTCATGCGCACATTGGCATGGGCCATCGACAGCGACGGCTCGCCCCGTTCCAATGCGGCGATATGTTCGGAAAAAATCAGCCCTTCGCGGCGAAACCCGGTGGTGGAAATATTGGCGATGTTATGTGCCACCGCCTGCATTTCACGCATCAGGCCGGATTGCCGGGTCAGCGTGGTATAACCGGTTGAATCCATTGCTATCCCCCCGCGATCATGGGCACGATGCCCGCTTTGAAAAAGCTGGTCAGCGTTTCGGTCATGAACCCCATGGTGACCCAGAACACCGCCAGAATCGCGGCCAGTTTGGGCACAAAGGTCAGCGTCATTTCCTGCACCGAGGTCAGGGCCTGAAACAGGCCCACCGTCAGCCCCGCAACCAGCGCCACCATCAGAATCGGGGTGGAAATCATCACCGCAATCCAGAGCGCCTGACGCAAAGTGTCGTAAAAGACCTGTTCAACCATGGTTCACACCGGCATCCGCAGGATTTCCTGATAGGCCTCGACCACCTTGTTGCGCATGGTGACTGCGGTCTCGATCGCGAGTTCGGTCTGGGCCAGCGCGGTGACCAGCGCATGCGGATCGGCCCCGCCCATCAGCGCGGTTTTCGCGGTGGTTTCGGTCTGGTGCAGCGATTGTGCGAAATCGGATGCGGCCTTGGCGATGGCGCCGCCCGGGCTGGGGTCAGGCGCGGTGGCGGGGCGGTTGATGGCATAGCCGGTGGCGGCAATTGTGGAACGGATGTCCATTCTGGGCTCCTTTATCGACGTAGAAGTTCAAGCAGCGCGCGCGACATCTGCCGCGACTGATCGAACAGTTTGAGATTGGCGTCATAGCTGCGCTGCGCTTCGCGGGCGTCGGCGATTTCAATCACCAGATCGACATTTGATCCGGCGTAATGGCCGGTTTCATCGGCCATCGGATGGCCGGGGTCATAGATCTGGGCAAGCGCGGATTGATCCAGCCGGACGGGGCCGGACGTCACCTCGCCCGAGGCGCGGCCGCGTTCGACAACCGATTGAAACGACACGGTTTTGCGATGATAGCCGGGCGTGTCGGCATTGGCGATATTTTCGCTGACATGGCGCAGGCGGTCGGCCTGGGCCTGCATGCCGCTGGCGGAAATGACGCTGGCTCTGGCAAAATCATTCATCACTGTCGTCCCAGACTGCTGCGCAGGATGTTGAGCGACGAACGATAGACCGACAGCGCCATTTCATGCTGCCGCGACACATCCAAAGCGCGGATCATTTCATTTTCCAGCGAAACCGTATTGCCATTGGGCGCCGAACGGCCGGGCGAATCATGCAGCCGCGCGGGGGCTGTGGCATCGCCGCCGCCCATGATATGGCCGGGCCGCGTGGGGCGGAGGTCGGGCTCGGCCACCCGATAACTGTCGGAAAACGCAGCCATATCGCGGGCGCGAAAGCCCGGTGTATCGGCATTAGCCATATTCTGGGCAATCACCGATTGGCGCGCCGCAGAATGGCCAAGCAGGCCGCGGGCCATATCGAATATTTCAATCTTGCTGAACATTGAGGCATCTTCCCCGGTTTCTTTCAACCAAGGCTTAACCCCGATTCCTTTAGAAACAGTTTCGACAGACGAAAGGAATGCAAAATGACGGATGTGAGCTTTGATCTGGTGCGCGCCGAAATTGCGGCGCTGCAGCCGGTGCGCGCGGTGGGGCGGATCACGGCGCTGGGGCAGGGCACGGCCAGCGTTACGGGGCTGTCGGATATCGCGGCCCTTGGGGATATGGTTGAAATCGGCAGCGACCCTGTGCAACTTGGTGAAATAATTCAGCTTTCCTCGGATATCGTGACGATTTTATCCGATGGCGGCGGCGAAGGTCTGCGTTTGGGGATGCGGGTTGTTCATCTGGGCGCGAATGAAATCGCGCCACATGAAAGCTGGATCGGGCGCGTAATCGATCCGATTGGCCGCGCGGTTGACGGTCTGCCGATTCTGCGCGGGCCAGTGGCGCGTCCGGTCCGCGGGCGTCCGATCAATCCGACCGAACGGCGCGGATTGGGCGAGCGGCTTGAAACCGGGCTGGCGGTTTTCAACACGGTTTTGCCGATGGTGCGCGGGCAACGAATCGGACTTTTTGCCGGATCTGGCGTCGGGAAATCGACCCTGATGGCGAAACTGGCGCGCGGGCTTCAGGCCGATGTCGTCGTCATCGCGATGGTGGGCGAACGTGGGCGCGAAGTGCGCGAATTTATCGAAAGGGTGCTGGGGCCGGCCGGGATGAAACGTTCCGTGATCGTGGCGGCCACGTCGGATCAATCGCCGATGATGCGGCGGCGCTGCGCCTGGACGGCCATGACCATCGCCGAGCATTTTCGTGATCGCGGCAGGCACGTCCTGTTCATCGCCGACAGCATCACCCGTTTTGCCGAGGCGCATCGCGAAGTGGCACTGGCGAGCGGCGAAAACGGTAATATGCGGGGCTATCCGCCGTCCACCGCGCATCTGATTACCGCGCTATGCGAACGTGCCGGGCCGGGTATAGGCGATTCGGGCGATATTACGGCGGTGTTTTCGGTGCTGGTCGCGGGTTCGGACATGGAGGAGCCGATCGCCGATATCTTGCGCGGGGTGCTGGATGGGCATGTGGTTCTCGACCGCCAAATCGCCGAACGCGGGCGTTTTCCCGCGATCGACCTGCTGCGCTCGGTCAGCCGCTCGCTCCCGCTTGCGGCGAGCGATGAAGAAAACACGCTGATCACGCGGGCGCGCAAGCTGCTGGGCACCTATGACCGCTCGGAAATGATGATCCAGGCCGGGCTGTATACCAAAGGAAGCGATCCCGAAATCGACGCCGCCATCGCGGCCTGGCCACGGCTGGATAAATTCCTGACCGAGGATGAGCCGGCTAACATCGCCGCTAGTTTTACCCGTTTGGCGGGGTGTGTAGAGGGGTAGGTGGATGGTTTATAGTCCGCCATTAAAAATTTCGGGCAGATCTGTTTTACCTGACCGTGACGGTTCCCTGTTTCACATTTTCATTATATCATACTGATAAGGTTATAAAAAGACTGTCTAAATTACGCAGATTACGGCGACGACGGGTCGAAGTGGGCCGATCTATATACGATCCTGATATAATAAACCTGTAGAATATTACTATTGAAATGCGCTTTGTGTTATGCATGATGCCTGCAGGGATACGCTTAGGTCGCCATTGGCATCGTCTTCAGGACAGATGCCGGAAGCGGATGTGAGCGCAGGTGCGCACAGACAGTGCGAAAGGGGAGAAACGGGAGCATGAATCCACGCGAAACAGCCGCCGCGGGACGCGCACGGCCTTATGGCGGAGCATCCGATGCTTGATGCCCTCGATGCTCTGCTGCGGAAACTTTGCTATCTGCTGATGTTCGTCGTGGGCTTTTTTATCTTGCTGATGATGGTGAACATCACGGCTGATGTGTCGCTCAAGCTGTTTTTCAACGCACCTCTGCATGGAACGTCCGAGCTGGTCGGCAACTACTACATGACCGGCATCGTCTTTTTGTCGATTCCCCTGGCCGAAGTGGAAAACCGGCAGATCTATGTGGACCTTTTCTATAACATCATGTCCCGGCCGCTGCAGCTTGCGTCACTGGCGCTGGTTTTCGTTCTGCAGATAGGTTTTTTCGGGGTTCTTGGCTACGAATCGTTGCTGGACGCGTTCGAGGCCATGCAAAAGCGCGAAATCGTCGAAGGCTATTACCGAATGGTGATTTGGCCGGCGCGCTTCATGCTGCCTGTTGGCCTTGCGCTGGCCGTGATGATTTCGGCGCTGCGCCTGGTTCAAGTGATCGTGCGCCATTCTGCCGCCGAAAAGCTGTTGACCAACAACAGCCCATCCCAAAATCAGGAGAATGTCTGATGGACCGGCTTGAAATCGGCGGACTTGGCGTTGCCGTTCTGCTCGTCATGCTTGCTTTTCGTGTGCCTGTTGCCGTTGCGATGGGGATCGTGGCCTTTGTTGGCACGTGGATGATCATCGGGATAACTGGTGCATGGGGCATTCTGACGACCGTGCCTTATACCTTTGTGTCGAACTGGAATCTAAGCGCGATTCCCATGTTCCTGCTGATGGGATTCATCGCGGCGCAATCCGGGCTGACGCGCGGCCTCTTTAGCGAGTTTCGGATCCTGTTTCGCAAGATTCCCGGCGGGCTGGCCTCGGCGACGGTGCTTTCGGCGGCGATGTTTTCGACCGCATCGGGTTCCAGCGTAGCAACCTCGGCCGCGTTCTCGCGTATTGCCATCCCCGAGATGCTGCGTGCAGGATACAAGCCGTCACTGGCCACAGGCGTCGTTGCATCAGCTGGCACGCTTGGTTCACTCATTCCGCCGAGCGTGGCGATGATCATTTATGGCATCATCACCGAGGCCTCGATCGCGAAACTGTTTATCGCGGGTATCATTCCGGGCGCCCTGACTGCGACCATGTATATCGCCATGATTACGATCCGTGTCTGGCTGAACCCGTCATTGGCGCCAAAGGCCGTGATCGAGGGCCAAGCGAAATCAGCTTGGGCGATCATCAAGGATGTCTGGCCGCTGCCGGCGTTGATCATGGGGGTGCTTGGCGGGATTTTTCTTGGCTGGTTCACGCCCACCGAGGCAGGGGCAATCGGCGCCGCACTGGCGGTTGTCATTGCGCTATCGCGAGGGGCGTTCAACTACAACGTCCTGAAAGGTGCGATCCTTGACACCGCGATTGGCACTAGCACGCTGTTTCTTGTTGCCATGGCGGCAACGATGTTCGCGGTTTTCCTAGGGCTTGCCGGGCTTCCGGCGGCGGTATCCAGCTTTGCCACGACTTATATCGACAGCCCGATACTACTGATCCTGATGCTGGTCGCGCTCTATCTGGTTATCGGTATGTTCATCGATAGTATCGGCGCCATGATCCTGACGCTGCCGGTCCTGCTTCCGATGCTCAGTGCGATGAACATGGATTTGATCTGGATCGGGATCATCATCATCAAGCTGCTGGAAATCGGGCTGCTTTCGCCCCCGGTCGGCATGAACATTTATGTCGTGAAATCTTCGATGGGTTCTGCCGTGCGCCTGCAGGAAATCTTCAAGGGCGCGGGATGGTTCATCCTGGCGGATCTGATCACGCTTGCGCTGCTCATCCTCTTTCCGGCGATTTCGCTGTTTCTTCCGGAGTTGATGAAATGATCCGTGATCGGATGATCACGGCACGACGCACCGCTTTCCCGGAGGCCGGGGCGGCGGAACCAGAACACCAGTTAATCAGGGAGTAACCAACATGCTGAAGAAACTCATACCCGCCGCAGCGATGCTCGCGCTGGCAACGGCACCGGCGCTTGCGCAGAATTACCGGCTGTCTACCCACGGCCCCGAAGCGCATCCATTGCATGGCAATGCTGTGCCTAAATTTGCCGCATCCGTGGCCGAAGCAAGCAATGGCGAAATCAACTTCGAGCCATTCATGTCCGGCGCGCTGGCCGAGGGCCGCGATACCCTGCGTGCTGTTCGCACCGGCATCGCGCATGGCGGACTGATCATCGGCGCCTATGTGCCATCCGATCTGCCGCTTAACAACGTGCTCAATTCCGCAACGATCAGTCTTAATGATCAAGGCGCGGCGGCGCTGGCGATCAGTGAACTGTCTTTCACCAATGAGCGGATGATTGATGAGTGGAAAAATGCCGGCGTCGTCTTTGGCGGTGGTCTTTCTACCCCGCCGCTGTGGCTTTATTGCACGACGCTGGTAACCACGCCCGAGGCCTTTGTCGGCAAGCGCACCTGGGCCACGTCGGGTACGCAATCTGCCTTGATCACCG
>JBBAGE010000077.1:0-10767 GCA_041655055.1 Paracoccaceae bacterium | reverse complement strand
AAGTGCATCGATACCCTTTGCTTCCATGGCACGCCGCGTCCTGGCCAGCCGCGCCGCATATTCCTCACGCGTAAACTTCAGGGAAGGCGATGTCATGCTACTGAACTCCTCGGTTCAACTGTCAAAATTCGTGCCGACCCCGGCGTGGGCCGCATGATCGCGCGCCAATGTGGCAATGGCCGTGTCCTGAACGCCGGTGCCGGTGAGGTCACAGATCGTGATATCCTCTGCTGCGCGACGGCCCGGTGCGGTTCCTGCGATCACCTGGCCCAGTTCGGCAAACCCCGCATTTTCGTCCACCAACCCGGCCGCGATGGCATGATGCAGTTCGCCCAGCACCCGCGTCTGGCTGAGACGGTCGGCCACATAAAGCGTCGCACGTTGCAGTGCTGCCGGGTCAATCTCGTTCTTGTGTTCGGCATCCGATCCCATCGCCGTGACATGCTGCCCGGCCTCAAGCCATTCAGCCCGCAGGATGGGCGTCTCGCTTGGTGTGGTCGTCACGATGATGTCAGCACCTGCCGCGGCTCGTGCCCCGTCAGCACAGACGTGCACGTCAATGCCACAATCGGCGCGCAGCATCTGCGCCAGCGTCCCGGCCCTGGCAACATCGCGCGCCCATATCCGTGCCTCGCGGATCGGGCGCACCAGCATCAGTGCTTCCAGCTGCAACCGCGCCTGCACCCCGGCTCCGAAGATCGCCGCAATAGTGGCGTCTTCCCGCGCCAGATATTTTGCCGCCACCGCGCCGGCTGCTGCCGTGCGCACGTCGGTGAGATAGCCATTATCGAGCAACAGCGCCTCAACCAGCCCGGTCCTTGCCGACAGCAGCACCATCACGCCGTTGAGGCTCGGCAAGCCAAGCCTGGGATTGTCGAAAAAGCCGGGACTGATCTTGATCGCGAACCCGTCGATCCCCGGCACATAGGCCGTCTTGACGTCGACCTCGCCGTGATGTTCAGGAATATCGAGCCGCAGGATCGGCGGCATCGCCACCTTTTTGGTTTCCAATGCTAAAAACGCATTTTCAACGCAGGCCACTGTCTCCAGATCGAGCTTCACGATTGCTCGCAGATCCACTTCGGTGAGGATCGTCATCCGGCTCATCAGGCGTGCTCCCCGCATATCACGCGCCGATGCAAATCCATGTCGATATTGCGCCCTGACAGGATCAGCGCCACTGGCCCGCGCGGTGTCACCTCGCCGGCCAGCAATGCGGCGATACCCACCGCACCAGCCCCTTCGACGATCTCGCGTTCCTCATAATATGCGTGGGCGATGCCTGCGGCGATTTCTTCTTCCGACAGCAGGATCACCCTGTCGAGCAGGTCACGGCACATGGCAAATGTGTGGCGATTGGCAAGCCCGATGCCGCCGCCAAGCGAATCCGCCAGCGTTTCTTCCTCGCGCAGCTGCACCGGCTTGCCTGCCGTCAGACTTGCCTGCATTGCCGCCCCGCGCGCCATCGACACGCCAATTACCCGTGTTTGCGGTCGCAAACTTTTGACCGCCGCCGCCACGCCGGACGCCAGCCCGCCACCCGACAGCTGCACCAGTACCGTGTCGACCTGCGGCAGATCCTCGATCAGTTCCAGCCCGATTGTCCCCTGCCCGGCAATCACGCCAGCATCATCAAATGGCGGCACCATCGTCATGCCGTGCTGCGCCACCATGAGTTCGGCTTGCGCCTGCGCCTCATCCTGACTATCACCGACGATACAGATTTGCGCACCAAGTTTGGCAATCGCATCGCGCTTGTTGTGTGGCACCAGTTGCGACATGCAGATCGTTGCATCTATGCCTTCAAGCCTTGCGGCATAGGTCAACGCGCGGCCATGATTGCCGGTTGAAGCGGCGACCACGCCGCGCCGGCGCTCATCTTCGCCAAGCATCGCCACTGCGTTGGTGGCGCCCCGCAGCTTGAACGCTCCGGTTGGCTGACGGTGCTCCATCTTCATGTAAACGGGCACGCCACAGCGCCGCGACAAGTCGTCCGACGGCTGCAACGCGGTGCGCGCGACCTTGTCCGAAATCCGCTCCTGTGCTGCGCGTATTTCCTCCAGCGGCACTGTCATGGCGCGGCCAAAGGCAGGGCAAACACCCGTCCCCGTTCCGGCATCGCACGGTCATCACCGCACAATCGCAGGCACATCCACGCGCTCGCCTGGTTGCTCGTCACCACCGGCTTGCCCAGTGCAGCCTCAATATCGGCTGCGGCTTCCGCCGCGCGCAGCGCCGTGCACAAGATGATCAGCGCATCCGCCTGCGGGTCCATCGCCTCACGCGCCAACTCCACCAGCGTTTCTGGTGCAATCCGCGCCATCTCGCGGTCGTCATCCATGCCAAGGCAGGTAAAGCTTGCCACCACAAAGCCACAGCTTGCAAAATACGCAGCAACCGGCGCACTGGTTTCGGCCAGATATGGCGTCAAAATACTGATGCGCCTTACGCTCAGCGCCTGCAATGCCTTGCACGTTGCCAGCGGCGGCGTCACCACTGCGACGCCGGGTTTGCTAGCCTGAAATGCGGCAGTCACAGCATCGTCGCCGATCACCACCGACGCCGAGTTGCAGGAATAGCAAAGCACGTCGAGTTCCTCGTCCGGCAAGATTAACGCTGCTGCCGCGCTCAATGCCGGTTGCATGGCACGCAAATTCTCCGGCGTCGTCGGGTTGGCATAGGCAACGCGGGTAACGTAAACGCCGATCCGTCCGCTTGCGACCATCCGGGCATAGTCCGGCTCGGTGGTGTGGTCGGTTGCCAAAATCACCAGCGCCACACGGCTGTCGCGTGGCCGTGCATCGAGGGGCGGCTTCATGGCCCGCTGGCGAATGTCCAACGCCTGCATCCTACCGCTCCACCTGACCATATCGCCGCTCCAGCCAGCGCAGCCCGAACACCGAGACAATCGAGATTGCCAGGAAGAACACGCCCACCATCGTCATCGGCTCGATATAACGATAATTGGTGTTGGCGATGCTACGCGCCTGGTTCATCAGCTCCAGCACGGTAATCGCCGACAGCAGCGGTGTTTCCTTGAACATCGCGATGAAATAGTTTGCCAGTGCCGGGATCATCGGCGGGATCGCCTGCGGCAGGATCACATGCAGCCATGTCTGCAACGGGTTGAGGTTGCAGGCTTTGGCGGCTTCCCATTGGCCGCGTGGCACATTGTCAATACCACCGCGATAGACCTCGGCGGTATAGGTGCCATAATGCAGGCCAAGCCCGATGACACCAGCCACCAGCGGCGACAGTAAAATCCCCGCCGATGGCAGCACGTAAAACAGGAAATAAAGCTGCACCAGAAGCGGTGTGCCGCGAATGAATTCGGCGACAAAGCCGACTGGCCGCGCGATATATGAATTTGGCGAGCGGCGCAGCACTGCAAACACCAGACCGACGATGGCGGCCAGTACCGAGCCTAATAACGTTGCAATGATGGTGATCCTGAACCCTTCCAAAAGGGTCGGCATGATCTGCCAGACGAATTCCCAATCCCATTCCATCAGCTGCGCACTCCATCGAGGCCGCGTGTCAGGCGGCGTTCCAGCCAGCGCATGAAGGCGGAAATCGTCATCGCCATCGCAAAATAGAGCACCAGGATTGTCGCAAACGGGATCAGTGTGCTGCCGGTCTGCGCCCGCACCACCTGGGCCTGAAACGTCATGTCGGAGAGCGAGATCAGCGACACGATGGCGGTCGCCTTCAACAGCTCGATGGCGTTGTTACCAAAAGTCGGCAGCATCAGGATCACGGCCTGCGGCAAGATGACATGGCGCATGGTCTGGTATCGCGACAGGTTGATCGCCACGCAGGCCTCAAACTGTTCGCGACCAATCGACTGCACCGCGCCGCGCACCGCTTCCGCACCATAGGCACCGACATTGAGGCCCAGCGCCAGCACGCCGGCCTGCATCGAGGTCAGGTCAAATCCGAGCAGCGGCAACACGAAATAGGCCCAAAACAGCTGGACGAAAATCGACGTCCCACGGAAAAATTCAATATAGACGGTCGCCAGCCAGCGCAGCGCTGCAATATGCGATAGCCGCCCAAGCCCGGCCACAAACGCCATCACCAGCGCCAGCGCACACCCCATCAAGGTCAGCTGGATCGTCACCAGCGCTCCTTGCAGAATCAGGCCGACATATCCAGACCAGTCGATCATCGGCTGCCATGCCCCGCTTGTTGTCGCCGTGCAGAGAGAAAAACGCTGTCAGACATGAAATCCCGAGCCACAATGGCCAGATGCTGGATGGGTGCGGCCCTCTTCCCCATACGGGAGAAGAGAGCCGCGTGTCGCTATCACTGCGCGGCGCAGAGTTTCTCGCGCGATGTTGACATCGCTGCGGCCGCCGAGAAGCCATAAGGCTCGATGATTTTGGCGAACTCGCCAGATTCCTTCAGCTTGGTCAGTTCGACGTCGAACGCATCGCGCAGCGCGTCGTCGCCCTTGCGGAAGGCGGCACCGTCGCAATAGACCGGCGCATCCGAAACCGGCGCGACCATTTCAAGACTGTCATCATTGGCCAGCCGCATCAGATCGCTGATCGACAGCACCGGTAGCGAATAGACGTCAAGACGGCCATCCTGCAACATGCGCAGGCCGCTCTGGCCGTCCGGCACCACGACAACGCGGTCACGCGGCACACCCGCGTCAAGTGCCAGCCGCTCTTCGGTGCCACCGCCCGGTGCGCCGATAGTGGCATCGGCATGGGCGGCGATATCAGCGAAGGTATTCAGCCCTTTCGGGTTGCCCTTCTTGACCAGAAAGGCCTCTGCGTCACACAGGATTGGCTCCGAATAAGCCACCGCATCGCAGCGGTCCTTCTTCATGAACAGACCGGCAGTGACCACATCATGACGGCGCGCCTGCAGGCCCGGAATCATCGCACCATATTCCGAGATCGACGCCACGACTTCCGGTACGCCGAGACGCTTAAAAACGGCCTTGGCCACATCCGGCCCGGCTCCTGACACCTTGCCGTCAGCCGCGACCGCCGTGAAGGGCGGCTCGTTGGCGATGGCGATGCGGGCAAAGCCCTGCTCCTTGAGCTGCTCAAGCTTCGGGTTATCTTGTGCCTGCGCACCAATGGCGATGGCAGCGATGGCTGTTGCGGCGGCAATTCCGCCGACGATCAGTTTCCTCATATTCCTGGCTCCCTTGTTCCCTGGAATTTTCGTTGTCGCCTGCGGTCAGACCCGATGGCCTGCCGCGATGATCTTTTTCAAGAACGCTTGCGTACGTTCCTGCTTTGGATTGGAGAAAATCTCGGTGGGTGTGCCTTCCTCAACAATGCTGCCCTTGTCGAAAAACAGCACCCGGTCGGCAAAATCATGCGCAAATCCCATCTCGTGGGTTACCAACAGCATCGTCGTGTCAGTTTCAGCAGCCAGCTTGCGCATCACGTTCAGCACTTCCTCAACCAGTTCCGGATCGAGTGCCGACGTCACTTCATCAAACAGCATGATCTTTGGCGACAACGCCAGCGCGCGGGCAATCGCCACGCGCTGTTTCTGGCCGCCGGACAGCTGCGACGGCATGTTCTTCGCCCTGTCGGCCATGCCGACCATGTCAAGCAGTTCCATGGCGCGTTTTTCCGCATCGGCACGCGACATATTCTTGGTCAGGCGCGGCGCGAGCGTCACATTGTCGATTACCGATTTATGCGGAAACAGGTTGAACAGCTGAAACACCATGCCGATTTTCTGGCGCATTTTGGCAAGGTGGCGTTCATCCGCCGGCACCAGTCCGCTGCCATTCTTCGGCATGTGGTAGAGCTGTTCGCCCTCGATCTCGATATGGCCGCCATCAATCCGCTCCAGCGTCATCAGGATACGCAGGATCGTCGTCTTGCCGGAACCGGACGGCCCAATCAGCGCCAGTTTTTCGCCCGGCTGCACCTGCATCGACAGATCGTCCAGCACCTTCAGCGCGCCGAAGCTTTTGGTGATTTTGTCGATCTTGATGATAGGCACAACCATTCGGCCGCTTCTCCCCCGTTGCGCCCCTAACGATGGGGAAGGCTTCAAATCATGTCAATTAGGAAAATAATATCATGACAATTTGGATCAAAGCGGGACAGTCTGGCGCGTTGGACTTTTTGCGTTTTCGGCGCGGGATCCAGTATCGACCTGCTCCAGCTTAAATTGCCAGCAGTAAATGCTCCGGGTCGGCCATTAGCAATTTGGCAACGACGCCAAGCCCGGTGCGCAGTTCTTCCTCACTGGTCGAGCCGAGCGACAGCCGCACCGCTGGTGTCTGAAACGCATCGGCAACCCGGAACGACACGCCCGGCGCGATCGCCACCCCTTGCAGGCGCGCCTGCGCGACAAAGGTTTCCTCAGCCTGGCCTTCCGGTAGATCGAGCCAGACATGCAGGCTTTCCGGCTGCGACCAGAACAGCGTCTGCGACAGCACTTCCGCTGCAATTGCATGGCGTTGATGGATTGCCTGACGTTGCCAGTTTACCAGTTCAGCGGCGGTTCCGTCTTGTACCCAGCGTGTCGCGATCTCTGCCATTAACGGCGTTGCCATCCAGTTGGACACCAGATGACGATTGGCGACAGCTGCTACAAAACGGTCGGGCGCAACCAGATATCCGATGCGCAGGCCCGGAAGGGTGATCTTGGTGAAACTGGTGACGTAGAAAGTGCGTTCCGGCGCGAGCGCGGCGATCGGCGGCGCGATGCGGCTGACCAGCGGGCCGAGAATGTCGTTTTCGATAATGGCGATATCGTGTTTGCGCGCCACTGTCACCAGCGCTTCGCGCCGCGCTGTGCCCATCAGTGTCGCGGTCGGGCTGATCGCCGACGGCTGGACGAAGACAGTACGGATATTGCCGCGCGTGCAGGCATCGTCCAGCGCCTCAGGCAATATCCCCTCGCGGTCGATCGGCAGGCCCTCGAGGTGAAAGCCGAGATAGCTGGCAAGCGGTACCAGCGTGTGGTGGCCGATGGCTTCGGTTGCCACAGTTGTTCCCTGCGGCGCGGCGCTCATCAGCGCCACCGTCATGCCGGCGGTCGCGCCATTGGTGGCACTAATATTGAGCGGTGAGGTCTCCAGCCCGCAGCCCCGCAGCCATTCGACCGCCGCGAGGCGATGGCGCGGAAAGATATTATTGGGCCGGAACGACAGCGCCGCACTCGCCGGCAGGTCCAGCGCCAGTTGCCCCAGCACCGCGCGCATCTTGTCCAGATGCATCGGCTCGCATACCGGTTTGAGGATCGACAGATCAATCAGGTTGCCCATTCGTTCCGGCAGATAAGGCGGTGCTGGCTCCGGCTGGCGCGCCTGCACAAACGTCCCGCGTCCGATCTCGCCCGACACCAGCCCCCGCCGGATCAGTTCCTCATACGCCCGGCTGATCGTCTGCACCGACAAGTTCATCTCATCCGCCAACTGCCGATGCGTCGCCAGCCGGGCACCACTTTCCAAATGTCCGTCATGAATTGCCCGTGCAATCTGGTCCGCCAGCGACAAATATGCCGGACGGCGAATTAAGCTGGGATCGGGGCGCCATATTGTCATGATTTCATTAGTGGGGCTAATCATGTCAATTGACAATCCCGATTCCGAAACACATGCTGCAACATGACCGCACCCAGACTTGATGTCCTCAGACTTGATGCCATTGACCTGAAGATCCTCGACGCGATCCAGCGCGACGGTCGTATCACCAAACTTGCACTGGCCGAAAAGGCCGGCCTGTCGCCAACGCCGTGCTGGACGCGGCTGGCACGGCTGGAAAAGGCGGGCATCATCGCTGGCTATCATGCGCGGCTTGACCTACGGCTTGTCGCCCCGGTGACCGGGGTATTGATTGAGATTACGCTGGGAAACCACCGGCAGGCCGATTTCGAGCGGTTCGAGCGTGTTATCCGCACCTGCCCGGAGGTGGTGGCGTGCTGGTCAGTCGGCGGCGGCATCGATTACATGGTCAAGGTCGCCGCACGCGACATCGACGCCTATCAGCGCTTTGTCGATTCGCTGCTCGAACGCGAGATCGGCATTGATCGCTACTTCACCTACATAATCACTCGCACGGTAAAGGACGAGGTGGTGCAGCCGGTGATGCAATTGCTTTCGCCCGAAATCTGAAAGGAGAAACTCTCCGCCTTCGGGAATTTCCACAGTCGATCTCTCTGCAAAAAGAGCCACAAACAGTCTCCTTCTCCGGCAATCCGGACCTAGGTTGGCCGCATCGTTTTCATCGCGAGGCCGTCATGTCTGCTACACTTGCCCGCACAATTCGCCATGAGGCGTTTGATCATCTCGCTGACCGGCGACTGCATCGCGAACTCGCCTATGTCGGTGGGCATTGGACTGCTGGCGAAAACGGCGAGGGTTTCGATGTCAGCGATCCCGCAACCGGCGCGAACCTTGCCTGGGTGGCAGCCCTTGGCCCTGCCGAAACCGAGCGTGCCATTGATGCCGCGTCCGATGCCTTCCCGGCATGGCGCGCCTTGCTGCCGCAACAACGCACTGCAATCCTGCACCGATGGTTCGAATTGATTATTGCGGCAAAGGAAGACCTTGCGCTGCTGATGACACTTGAACAGGGCAAGCCGCTGAATGAGGCGCGCGGTGAAATCGACTATGGCTCCTCATTCGTTGAATGGTATGCGCAAGAAGCGCGACGTGTGAATGTCGAAAGCATCACCAGCCATCTGCCTGATGCGGAAATGATGGTGCGACGCGAGCCATTGGGCGTGGTTGCGCTGGTGACGCCGTGGAATTTTCCTTCAGCCATGCTGACCCGCAAGGCCGCCGCTGCCCTTGCCGCCGGCTGCACAATTGTCGCACACCCGTCTTCCGACACACCCCTGTCGGCCCTGGCGCTGGCTGAACTTGGCGAACGTGCCGGCCTTCCCGCAGGCGTGTTCAATGTCGTGACAGGTGACGCAAAAACCATCGTTGGCGTGCTTTGCAAGGATGCGCGGGTGCGCGCACTCAGCTTTACCGGTTCAACCGAAATCGGCCGTCTGATTGCAGCGCAATGCGCGCCGACAATGAAACGGCTCGTGATGGAACTTGGCGGCCACGCGCCGCTGATCGTGTTTGATGACGCCGACATCGGCAAAGCCGTCGATATTGCCATTGATGCCAAATTCGCCACCTCCGGGCAGGATTGCCTTGCCGCCAACCGCATCTATGTCCAGCGCGGCATTTATGCGCGTTTTTGCGCGGCCTTTGCGGAGCAAGTCGCGGCGCTCAAGGTCGGCATGGGGTTGGAAAATGGGGTCAAGATCGGCCCGCTGATGCACGAACGTGCCATCACTAAGGTTGAGGAACAAGTGACTGATGCACTGGCCTGCGGCGCAAAGTGCCTTGCAGGTGGAAAACGCCATGCCGCTGGCAAGCTGTTTTTCCAGCCCACCTTGCTTGTCGATGTGCCGGACAGCGCCCGCATCATGCATGAAGAAACCTTTGGACCGGTCGCTGCCGTCACCGCCTTTGACAGCGAAGCCGAGGTGATCGCCCGCGCCAACGCCACCGAATATGGCCTTGTTGCCTATGTGGTGAGCGAGAACGGCGCAAGGCAACTGCGAATGGGCCGTGCACTTGACTATGGCATGGTGGCGATCAACCGGGTCAGGATTACCGGCGCGCCGGTGCCGTTTGGCGGGGTCAAGCAATCTGGCCTTGGCCGCGAAGGCGCCCGCCACGGTCTCGAAGCCTTTACTGACCTTAAATATCTGTGTCTCGATGCCGCCTGATGCGACGCAATGATAAGGACCCCTAATATGCCCAATCGCTCCAACGAATTGACCGCGTGGGACCGCGACCACTTCTTTCATCCCTCTACCCATATGGGCATGCACGCCCGTGGTGAAACGCCAACGCGGGTGATGGCGGGCGGTGAAGGCGTGTGGATCCACGACATTTCAGGCAAGAAAAGCCTCGATGCCTTTGCCGGCCTTTATTGCGTCAATGTCGGTTATGGCCGCACAGAGATCGCCGAGGCCATTGCAAAACAGGCGCATGAGCTTGCCTATTACCACGCCTATGTCGGCCACGGCACCGACGCCTCGATCACCCTGTCGAAGATGATTATCGACCGCGCGCCTGCCCATATGAGCCGGGTTTATTTCGGCCTGACCGGCTCCGACGCCAATGAAACCAACATCAAGCTGATCTGGTATTACAACAACATTCTGGGCCGCCCGGAAAAGAAGAAGATCATCTCGCGCTGGCGCGGTTATCATGGTTCCGGCGTCATGACCGGTTCGCTGACGGGTCTTGAAGTGTTTCACAACGCCTTTGACCTGCCGCGCGCCCCGGTTCTGCACACCGAGGCCCCCTATTATTTCCGCCGCGAAGATCGCTCGATGTCGGAAGAACGGTTCTCACAGCATTGCGCCGACAAGCTTGAAGAGCTGATCCTCGCAGAAGGGCCGGAAACCATTGCAGCCTTTATCGGCGAACCGATCCTTGGCACCGGCGGGCTGGTGCCGCCACCTGCCGGCTATTGGGCAAAAATTCAGGCCGTGCTGGAAAAATACGATGTGCTGCTGGTTGCCGACGAAGTTGTCACCGGATTTGGCCGTCTTGGCACGATGTTCGGCTCTGACCATTACGGCATGAAGCCCGACCTCATCACCATCGCCAAGGGGCTGACCTCGGCCTATGCGCCGCTCTCGGGCACCATCGTCGCCGAAAAGATGTGGGATGTGCTGGTGCAAGGCTCTGACGAACTCGGCGCAATCGGCCATGGCTGGACCTATTCGTCGCATCCGATTTGTGCGGCAGCCGGCGTTGCCAAT
>JBBAGE010000076.1:0-10783 GCA_041655055.1 Paracoccaceae bacterium | reverse complement strand
GGAATTCCCGGGATCGTGGCCCCGATCACGCCGCCGCTTTCGAGTTCCAGCCGCGCCAGATACCACAGGCCGGGCGCGGAAAAGGCCAGATGCGGATCATTGGCCAAAAGCGTCGCCCCCGAGGCCGAGCGGTTGGGCGCCGCCGCCCAGGCATTTGACGCCCCCCCAAAGGGCGCCGGGCGAAAGGGCGACAGCGGATCGGGCGCGGGGCTGATTGCGGCCAGTTCCGTGCCCCCCGGCGCATCCGGAAAAAGCGCCGCATAGCTGGGCAGGGCCGCGTGACCGGGGCCGGGCACATCGGGCAGGATATCGATCAGCCGGTCTTGCGGCAGCACAAGCGACAGCCGCGCGCGCAGCACTTCGAATTCCAGATGCGATGTCATCTGCAGCGCCATCAGCTTTAAAAGCGCCACGGAATCGGCGGGCATCCACGGGGCGACCTGATTGGAAAACAGAAAGAATTCCGGCGCGCCCCGACCACGTGCCCCGGCGTTGACTTCGTTCAGCCAGGCATTCACCCCGTCGGCATAGGCATCAAGCGCCGCGCGGGTTTCGGGCGCAAGCGCATGAACCGAATCCTGCGACAGCGCATAAAGATCGAGCCTGCGCATCAGCGCATCGCTGTCAAACATGCGCGGGCCAAATACCTCGGCCATGCGGCCCTGCACGGTGCGGCGCATCATCGTCATCTGCCACAGCCGATCCTGCGCATGGGCAAACCCGAGGCCAAAATAGACATCTGCATCGTTTTCGCCAAAAATATGCGGGACGGATGCGGTATCGCGCACGATTTCCAGCGGCGCGGAAATGCCGTTCAGCTCAAGCGTCAGGTCGTAATCGGGCAGCGATCGCGCCATGAGCCAAACGCCCAGCGCCAATCCTGCCACGCCCAGCACGATAAGCCCGCTTGTCAGGCGGATCAGCCAACGAAAGATACGTGCCATCGGTCGCACCAGTGGATGCCGGACGGGGCGGCGGTTTGCATTGCCCGCTCTCTAGGCCAAAGCGCGCGCGGGGGAAAGACGCGCTTGCGCATCAGCCGCCCGATCAGGGAATGATGCGCGTGTATTTCGTGCCGGCGATGCTGGCGCCCGCGATCAGCCCGGCCTGGCCAAAGACAAAGGCCACGACCGGCGACAAGGCGGTGGTGGTCTCGGCGGAAATATTTTCGCCGCGATCGAGCAGCACATATTCCACATCCGCGCCCGCCGCCCAGCCGGGCGACCGGCGGAAATCGGCAAGCGCCTGATCGGTCATGAAAAACAATGCATGGGCATATTGCTGCGCGCCGATCTGCAACCCGACGCTGGCGCTGGCGGATGAGTAATAATCCACCGTCGTATTGCCCACCCGCAACGCGCCGCGCCCATAGGCGCCGCCAATCCCAAGCCCGGCCTTGGTCACAAGCGGCATGACCAGCACACCGGCGGCCTTGTCGCGCAGCGATGCAGTGCCGGGATAATTGGTGTAAAGGAAATCAAGCGTGGAATCGACGCGTGCGTCAATCACATCGGGGCCGCTGCCCCCCAGCCCGTTATCGCAGCCAGCGGCGGCCAAAAGCCCCACACTGCCTGCCGCGATCAGAAATCTGCGACGCGTGGATTTTTGCATGTGTTCTGCCCTTATGTTGCCTCTGGCCCGTTTTCGCGCCGGGTTTTTTGAAAACTATAAATGCGCGCGCCCATCGTGTCACGTCAAAGAAGTGGATCGGCGGGCAACCGCCGGTGCGCGGTTCAGCCGCGCAGCAGTCGTGCCGCCTGGGGGGCGAAATAGGTCAAAATCCCGTTACAGCCCGCGCGTTTGAACGCCATCAGGCTTTCCATCATTACCGCTTCGCCGTTGATCCAGCCGTTTTGCGCAGCCGCCTGGATCATCGCATATTCGCCCGACACCTGATAGGCAAAGGTTGGTGCGCCAAACTTTTCGCGCACGGTTTTGCAGATATCGAGATAGGGCAGGCCGGGTTTGACCATGACCATATCGGCCCCTTCGGCCAGATCGCGGGCCACGAGGCGCAGGGCTTCGTCGCGGTTGGCCGGATCCATCTGATAGGTTTTCTTGTCACCGCGAAGGGCTGCGGATGCGCCCACGGCATCGCGAAACGGGCCATAAAAGGCCGAGGCATATTTGGCCGCATAGCTCATGATCGCGGTGTTGTGATGGCCACCCTGTTCCAGCGCGGTGCGGATCGCGCCGATCCGGCCATCCATCATATCGGACGGGCCGATGATATCGGCACCCGCCTCGGCCTGCGCGAGGGCCATTTTCACCAGCGCCTCGATGGTGGGATCATTGACGATTTCGCCGTCCACGACCAACCCGTCATGGCCGTTGATATTATAGGGATCAAGCGCCACATCGGTCATGATCGCCAGATCGGGCAGGTCGGATTTCAGCGCCCGGATCGCGCGGTTGATCACATTATCGGGGGACCACGCCTGTTCGCAGCTCTCGGTGCGGGCCTCCATGCTGGTATAGGGAAAGAGGCAGATGGAGGGGATGCCCAGTGCATGGGCCTCGGCCGCCTGGCGGCGCAGCAGGTCGATGCTAAGCCGCGACACGCCGGGCATCGAGGGCACTTCGGTCGCGACATCGGTGCCATCTTGCACGAAAACCGGCCAGATCAGATCGCCCACGGCCAGTTCGGTTTCGCGCACAAGATCGCGCAGCGCGGCGGATTTGCGGGTGCGGCGCAGGCGGGCCTGCGGAAAAGGGGCGACGATCGGCGACATGGCGGCTCCTGCAATTGGGATCATGCTTGGGTGGCATGGATTTTCTCGCGGCTCAAGGGTAGGAATCGCCCGCAGGTGGTATTAACGTCAGCCGGAGGACACGCCCGGCGAAGGATGGCTTGTGACTTTTGCCCAAATGATCTTTGAAGTGATCGATATGCGGTCCTTTTCCAACCTGTGGTATTGGTTGATGCTGGCCGTGGCCTGGTCGATGGCCTCGCATTTCGTGCTGGGGGTGCCCTTTGACATGATCATCCGCGCGCGCCGTCACGGCGGCGCGGCCGAGGCCGATTTGCATGAACTGGTGCGTATCAACTGCGCAAGGCTGCTCTATTACGCGCGCCATGGCGGGGTTTGGATCGTGGGCTTTGGCATGGCGTTTTTGACGATGCTGGCGCTTTTGGGTTTCGTTTACGGCATTGAATTTGCGCAGGCGCTGTTTTTACTGATCTTTCCCTTGTCATTCGTCAGCGTGCTGAGCATGGCTGCCGCTGAACAGATCGCCACCACCGGCCTTGCGGGCGAAGCGCTTTATCGCAAACTGCGCCAACACCGCTTTATCACCCAGCTTGTGGGGATGTTTTCCCTGCTGGTGACCGCGCTTTGGGGCATGTATCAGAATTTCACCATCGGCCCGTTCGGCTGAGCGCGGAGGACAAATGAGCAAAACCGGCCATATCACGCTCGGGGGCGCGCCCGAGGGGTTCGATGCATTGCTGCTGGCCGAGGAATTGCGCCGCGCCGGCACGCCCGTTATCCATATTGCCCGCGATGACAAACGTCTGGCGGCGATGCGCGCTGCACTTGCGTTTTATGCGCCTGATCTGCCGGTTATCACCTTTCCGGCGTGGGATTGTCTGCCCTATGACCGGGTGTCGCCTAATGCCGAAGTTTCCGCCCAGCGCATGGCGACGCTGGCGGCGCTGGCGACGGGGGCGGTGCCGAAACAATTCGTGCTGCTAAGCACGCTTAATGCCGCGACCCAGCGCGTGCCCGCGCGCGATGTGCTGCGCGAGGCTGCCTTTTCCGCCCGGGTCGGCACCAGGATCGATGAGGATGGCCTGCGCAATTTTCTGGTGCGCATGGGGTTCAGCCAGACCCCCACGGTGATGGAGCCGGGCGATTACGCGATCCGGGGCGGGATCATCGATGTCTATCCGCCCGGACATGCGGGGCCGGTGCGGCTTGATCTGTTCGGCGATGTGCTTGAAGGGGCGCGCCGCTTTGATCCCGATACCCAACGCACGACGGAAACCCTGACCCAGATCGATCTGGCGCCGGTATCCGAAGTGATGCTCGATGAGGCTGCGATCACCCGGTTTCGCCAGAATTACCGAATTGAATTCGGCGCCGCCGGCAGCGATGATCCGCTCTATGAGGCCGTCAGCGCCGGGCGCAAACATCAGGGCATCGAACACTGGTTGCCGTTTTTCCACGAACGTCTGGAAACCCTGTTCGATTTCCTGCCCGAGGGCGCGATTTTCCTTGAACATCAAATGACGGCGATGCGGCTTTCCCGGTGGGAAAGCATTGCTGATCAATATGATACCCGCAAGATCGCGATGGGGCAGAAAGGCCGGCTTGATACCGTCTATAAACCCGCGCCGCCGGGGCTGCTTTATCTTGATGACGCGGCATGGGAGGGCGCGATCGCCAGCCGCCGCGTCATCGGGCTGCATCCATTGCCGCAGGCCAGCGGGCCGGGGGTGCTGGACGCCGGCGGGCGGATCGGACGTAATTTCGCGCCCGAGCGTCAGCGCGAGGATGTGGCCCTTTTCAGCGTGTTTCGCGATCATATCGAGGCGCGCAGGCGACTTGGGCAGGTGGTCATCGCATCCTATTCCGACGGGGCGCGCGACCGGCTTGGCGGGCTTTTGGCGGACGAAGGCTTGGTAGGCGCCGTGCCGATCACCGATTACCGCGATGTGCCCGATGGCAAGGGCGGCGTCTATCTGGCGGTCTGGGCGCTGGAACACGGGTTCGAGGCGCGTGGCAATACCATCATTTCCGAACAGGATGTTCTGGGCGACCGGCTGATCCGGCGCGCCGGGCGCAAACGCCGCGCCGACAATTTCCTGACCGAGGCGCAATCGCTCAGCCCCGGCGATCTGATCGTGCATGTCGATCACGGTGTAGGCGTTTACCGCGGGCTTGAGGTGATCGAGGCGCTTGGCGCGCGCCATGAATGTATCTTGCTGGAATATGCGGGCGGCGATCGGCTGTATCTGCCGGTTGAAAATATCGAATTGCTCAGCCGCTATGGCCATGAGGAAGGGTTGCTTGACCGTCTGGGCGGCGGCGCCTGGCAGGCCAAGAAGGCGCGGCTGAAACAGCGTATCCGCGAAGTGGCTGACCGGTTGATTCGCCTGGCTGCGGAACGGCATCTGCGCAATGCGCCGGTGATCATCCCGCCCGATGGCATCTGGGATGCGTTTTGCGCCCGCTTTCCCTATCAGGAAACCGAAGATCAGTTGCGCGCCATCGATGATGTTCTGGCCGATCTTGAGGCCGGCGTGCCGATGGACCGGCTGATCGTGGGCGATGTGGGTTTCGGCAAGACCGAAGTGGCGATGCGGGCGGCCTTTGTTGCCACCATGTCCGGGATGCAGGTTGCTGTGATCGCCCCCACGACCTTGCTGGCGCGCCAGCATTTCAATTCCTTTGCCGAACGGTTCCGGGGCTTTCCGGTCAGCGTCCGGCCACTGTCGCGATTCGTATCGGCCCGCGATGCGGCCAAGACCCGCGAAGGGCTGGCGGACGGCAGCGTCGATATCGTCGTGGGCACCCATGCACTGCTGGCCAAGGGGGTGCGGTTTCAAAATCTCGGCCTGTTGGTGGTGGATGAGGAACAGCGCTTTGGCGTTGGTCACAAGGAACGGCTGAAACAATTGCGCAGCGATATCCATGTGCTGACGCTTTCGGCAACGCCCATTCCGCGCACGCTGCAGATGTCGCTGACGGGGGTGCGTGATCTGTCGATCATCGGCACCCCGCCGGTGGACCGGCTGTCGATCCGCACCTATGTCAGCGAATTTGATGCGATCACGATCCGCGAGGCATTGCTGCGCGAACATTACCGGGGCGGGCAGAGTTTCATCGTTGTGCCCCGCATCTCGGACATCCCCGAGATCGAGGATTTCCTGCGCGATCAGGTGCCCGAGGTCAGTTTCGTCGTGGCCCATGGCCAGATGGCGGCGGGCGAGCTTGATGACCGGATGAATGCCTTTTACGATGGCAAATATGATGTGTTGCTGGCGACCACGATCATCGAAAGCGGCATCGATATCCCTACCGCCAATACGATGATCATCCACCGCGCCGATATGTATGGGCTGGCGCAATTGTATCAGATCCGCGGCCGGGTCGGGCGATCGAAAACCCGCGCCTATGCCTATCTGACGACGAAACCGCGCGCACCGCTGACCCCTTCGGCGGAAAAGCGGCTGCGGGTTCTGGGATCGCTCGATGCGCTTGGGGCGGGGTTCACGCTGGCGAGCCAGGATCTCGATATCCGGGGCGCGGGAAATCTGGTGGGCGAGGAACAATCGGGCCACGTGCGCGAAGTGGGCTATGAGCTTTACCAATCCATGCTGGAAGAGGCGATCGCCAAAATCCGCTCGGGCGAGGCCGAGGGGCTCAGCGATGAAGATGACGGGCAATGGGCGCCGCAGATCAATCTGGGGGTGTCAGTGCTGATCCCCGACGGCTATGTGCCCGATCTCGATGTGCGGCTGGGGCTTTATCGGCGGCTGTCAAACCTGCATACGGCGGTGGAACTGGAAGGCTTTGCTGCCGAGCTGATCGACCGTTTCGGCAAATTGCCCAAAGAGGTGAATACCTTGCTGCTGGTCGTGCGGATCAAGGAAATGTGCAAACGCGCCGGGATCGCGCGCCTTGATGGTGGGCCAAAGGGCGCGACGATCCAGTTTCACAACGACAAATTCGCCAATCCCGCGGGCCTTGTGGCTTTTGTTCAGGCGCAGGCGGGGAATGCCCGGGTCAAGGACAACAAGATCGTCATCCGCCGCGACTGGGCGCGCGAACGCGACCGGATCAAAGGGGCCTTTGCCATCGCGCAGGAATTGGCGCGATACGCCAAAGCGGCTGGCTAGGGGCGTTCGGGCTGTTCGATCGTGGTGCGCATCAGTAGATAGGCGGCCCCCGAACAGGCAAGCGTGCCCACCAAAAGCGGCACCAGCGTGCCGTTAAAGGCAAGCCCGATCGGCGCGGCAACCGCCATCGCAAGCACGGTGGAAATCGCGCCCACAACCGATGCGGCCAACCCCGCGATATGGCCCAAAGGCTGCAGCGCCAGCGCATTGAGGTTGCCAAAGGTCAGGCCGGCCATGAAAAACACGGAAACCGACCACAGGAAATAGACCGAAAATCCCCATCCAGCCGGGATTGCATCCAGCAGCGTCGCCGCCAGCAGCGCGATGGAAATCAATGCCTGTCCGCCATAGGCCCACATCGCCAGTTTGCGCATCCCCAGTTGCAACACCAGCGTTGCGTTCAGGAATGTGCCCGATCCCGCGATGATCGCGCCAAAGGCGAACCAATAGGGAAAGCTGTCGGCCTTGTCGAAAATCACGTCATAGATTTGTTGGGTCGAGGATAGCATCGCAAACATCTGGCCAAAGCCCAGCGTGATCACGATCGTATAGATCACCACTACCCGATGCGACAGGATCTCGCGCGTTCCGCTGATCAGATTTGCGGGCCGGAACGGGCGGCGGCGGGTGGCGGGCAGGGTTTCGCCCTGACGCAGGTTCAGCCATGTGGCCCCCATGATGCCAAAAATCACAAAGGCCGCAAACACGCCCCGCCAGCCGAAACCGGCGATGATCAGCGTGCCGATGGCCGGCGCCACGGCGGGAAACAGGATAAAGATCATCATCACAAAGGATGTGATCCGCGCCATCATCCGCCCCTCATAAAGATCGCGCACCATCGCCACGCCCACGATCCGGGGTGCGGCGGCACCGACACCTTGCAAGACCCGCGCCAGCAACAGCAGTTCAAAGGTGGGGGCCATGGTCGCCAGAATCGAGCCGACAAGATAAATGCCGATCCCCGCCGTGATTGTGCGCTTGCGCCCGAATGTATCCGACAAAGGCCCGGCAAACAGCGTTCCCGCACCCATGCCTAGCATGAAAAACGTCAGCACAAGCTGCGCGCGATTGACCGCGCCATCGGCCAGTTCATCGGCGATCTGGGGCAGGGCGGGCAGCATCGAATCGATCGAAAAGGCCACTGTCGCATAGAGCATGGCCAACATGACGATGAATTCGGTCTGTGATAGACGACGTTCCGGCATGGCGGGTCTTTCAGATGCGGGGACGGGGTCGGGGCGCGGGATCACTCGTCCTGTTCGGCGAGGATCGCGTCAATGATCTGTTCCCACAAATGGGTGGGTTGCGCGCCCGATACGGCCTGACGGTGATCGATGATAAAGGTCGGCACCCCCGTCACCCCACGCGAACGGCTATGGGCATCGCGCGCGCGGATGTCATCGGCATCGGCGTCGGATGCCAGAAGCCTGCGCGCGACTTCCGGGTCCATGCCGATCGCCCGTGCGATATCCACCAGAACATCGTGATCGCTGATGTCATGGCCGTGGACGAAATTGGCCTCGAACAGGGCGCTGACGGCCGCATCCTGCAACCCCTCAAGCCCGGCCCAATGGATCAGCCGATGGGCGTCAAGCGTGTTGGGAATCCGCTTGGCCTTGGCGGGGTCGAAATCGAGCCCTGCGGCACGGGCAGCTTCGCGCAGCGACGCGTTCATCGCGGCAAGCCGTTCGGGATCGCCGATGCGCGCGGCCAGATAGGCTTCGCGGTCATAGCCTTCGGGCGGGGTGTCGGGGTTCAGCTGAAAGGGATGCCACTCGATCTGAAACGGATGGGCCGGGCGTGCATCCAATGCGCGGGCCAGATTGGCTTTGCCAATATAGCACCATGGGCAGATCGGATCGGAAAGGATGTCGAGTTTGACCATGATGCGGTCTCCTGTTTGCCCAGTGGCGTAGGGCGCTTGCCCAATGGCGTAGGGCGCGGCGGCGCGCGGGTCAAGGGGCGGGCGGGCATGGCCGCCCTGCACTGAGGGAAAATATTCCGCCTGATCACATTTGCGCGTGGGGCCGGTGTTCCCCTTGCCCTATATGTAGCGTTAGTGAGGTTTGCAAACTTTGCAAAGCGGCTCGCGTTCCGCATTCGTTCACGGTTCACCCCAAAAGGCGGCGGCGGGTATGTTACCGGCGCTCTTGCGTGACTCGGGATGCGCATTTTGCTAGATTTCGGTTTCAGAAGAAAAGGATCGGGCAAGCCGATGACCCAGGTGTGGCGCATTCCATCCCCTCCACAGCAACCAAAGTGGCGAGGCATCGTGACCCAAAAACAGCGCCTGAAAACGCCGGTCGCTGTGTTGCTGGTGGGCGCGGTCATTGCGCTGGCCACGGGATTTGGCGCGCTCAACCGTTATCTGGAACAGGGCACGCCGTTCCATGATTTCGGCGAAATCGAACAGATCGAGCCGGCCGCGCTGGAATTGATCGCGGATTAGGCCTGTTCGTGCAAAGCCCGGCGCAGCAGCTTGCCATTGGCATTGCGCGGGATGCTATCGATATGCACGAAGTGGCGCGGCGCCTTGTAACGCGCCAGATGGGTGGCGCCGTAGGCGTGCAGCTCATCCAGATCGATCGGTGCATCGGCGGTGTAGAAAAGCCAGATCGCCGTGGCATCGGCCTTGACCTGTTGTTCCACCGCGGCACAATCGCGGATGCCGGGATGGGCGCTGAACACATCCTCGACCTCAGCCGGGGATACGCGAAAACCGCCGGCATTCATCATGTCATCGGCGCGGCCCAGATAGGTGATGGCGCCATCCGCGTCCATGCGCGCCTGATCGCCGGTCACGAACCATTCGCCGCGAAAACGCGCCTCGGTCGCCGTCGGATCGTTCCAATAGCCCAGCATCAGCCCCGGATCGTCGCGGGAAATCGCCAGCACACCGTCGGTGCCGCGCGGGGCCGGGCCGTCTGGCCCCAACACCGCCACGCGCCGCCCCGCTTGGGGATAGCCGATGCTGCCTGCGGGGGCCGGGCGATCAGGCGCGGCGGAAATAAAGGTGGAACATTCCGACATGCCAAAGGCCTCAAAAATCGGGGTGCCGGTTGCATCCTGCCAGCGCGCGCGGGTGCTTTCGGGCAGTTTTTCGCCAGCCGACAGGCCATGGCGCAGGCGCGGCAGCGGCGCGATATTGCCGCGCAACATCTGGCGGTAAACGCCGGGGGCGGCGGCAAAGATCGTCGCATCATGGCGGCGCAGCAGCAGTGGCAGCATCGCACTATCCACCCCGGCCGCCGGGATCAACGCCGTGGCCCCCATGGCCCATGGGTCCATTAGCCCGGTGCCCAGAGTATAGGTCCAGTTGAACGCGCCCGCATGCAAAAGCCGATCGGATTCGCGCAGCCCATACCAGCCGTCAAACATCATCTGCCGCGCCCAGATGGCGCGATGCGCATGGGTCACGGCATGGGGCTTGCCCGATGTGCCCGACGTATAGACGATATAGGCGGGGCGGTCAGAAGCGCCCAACACATAATCGGCGGGCGCCAGATCATACAGCGCCGGCAGATCGGCGGCAGGCAGGGTGGGAATATCGCCCTCGGGCAGGGCAATACCAGCGCCCGCCACGATCAGGCGCGGGGTGGTTTCCTGCGCGATACGGGTGATTTCGCGCGTGGTCAGCTGCGCCGAAGTGGGGATCGGGATCAGCCCGGCAGCGATGGCCGCCAGATAGGTGATCGGAAAATCGATATCATTGCCAAGCCGCATCAAGACCCGATCGCCCGGCTGCAACCCCCGCGCCTGCAACCCGGTGGCAAGCCCGCGCACCGCACTTTCCAGCCGCGCATAGGACCAGCGTTGCGCCCCGCCGGGGGATAAAACCGCCAGCGCGATCTTGTCGCCCAGCCGGGGGGCATGGGCCAGCACATGGGCGGCCATGTTGAACGCCGCGGGCGGCGGGGCAGGCGGGGTGGGTCGGATATC
>JBBAGE010000075.1:0-10848 GCA_041655055.1 Paracoccaceae bacterium | reverse complement strand
CGGCGCGCTGGGTCCAGTTATAGATCTGCACCGGCAGGGCAGAGGCCGGATCAAACAGCCCGGCCGGGGGCGCATCGGGGAATTCGCGCACAAAGGCCACCATCCCGATCAGCATCAGGGGCGCGGTTTCGCCCAAAGCCTGCGCCAGCCCGATGATCGTGCCGGTCAAAATGCCGGGCGCGGCCAGCGGCAGCACATGATGAAACACCGATTGCAGCCGCGACGCGCCCAGCCCCAATGCGGCATCGCGGATCGAAGGCGGCACCGCGCGCAGCGCCGCACGGGTGGCGATGATGATGGTGGGCAGCGTCATCAGCGTCAGCACCAGCCCGCCGACGATGGGCGCGGATTGCGGTAGCCCGGCAAAGTTGATGAAGATCGACAGGCCCAGAATACCGAACACGATCGAGGGCACGGCCGCCAGGTTGGAAATATTCACCTCGATCAGGTCGGTCCAGCGATTTTTCGGTGCAAATTCCTCAAGATAGATGGATGTGGCCACGCCAAGCGGCAGCGCCAGCACCAAAACCACCAGCATCATATAGGCCGACCCGATGATCGCAACGCCCATGCCCGCGGCCTCGGGGCGTTGTTCCGAGGCATCGGGGTTGGTCAGGAACGCCCAGTTCAGCCGCTTTTCCACGACGCCTTGGGCGATCAGCGCATCGACCAGCATCAGTTGCTCGGGCGCGATCTGGCTGTCGCGCTCGGCGCTTTCCATGGTCACGCGGCCTTTCATATAGCCATCCACCCGGCTGGAGGCCAGAAACTCAAACGCGACGCGTTGGCCCAACACCTGCGGGTTGTCGAGCACAAAGTTGCGCAGCTGGTTGGGCGCATCGCGCGATACGATATCGCCGGCCTGTTTTTCGCTCAGCCCGTCGATATTGATGCCATATTCGGCCATCGCATCGCGCATCGCCTCGGCCAGCAGCGGCGCATAGCCAAAGCTGGTGACCCGCGCCATTTCGGCGCGATCACGCGTGCCGGTGGGATCAAGCCGGTCTGCGGGCAGGGTCACTTCCAACTGGATATAGGTTTGGCGAAACGCCGAAAGCCCGTTGCTTAAAATGGTTGTCAGCAACATCGCCAGCGCCAGCAGGCCAAGGATAATGGCACCGCGGCCCAGCATACGAAACCGGCGTTCCGAGCGGTGGCGTTTGGCGATCCGCGCGTCCTGCACCATCAGCGAGCGCGGATTTTGCGGGGCATTTTCCTGCGTGATGCTCATTCGTATTGCTCCCGGTATCTGCGCACGATGAACAGTGCCAGAACGTTCAGGCCAAGGGTGATGACAAACAATGTGAGCCCAAGCGCAAAGGCCACAAGGGTTTCGGGGGCCGAGAAATCGGTATCGCCGGTCAATTGGCTGACGATCTTGACGGTAACGGTGGTCATGGCCTCAAACGGGTTGAGATCAAGCCTTGCCGCCGCGCCCGCGCCCAGCACCACGATCATCGTTTCGCCGACTGCGCGCGATGCGGCCAGCAAAATGGCGCCCACGATACCGGGCAAGGCGGCGGGGATCACCACCTGCCGGATGGTTTCCGATTGCGTGGCCCCGATGGCAAGCGAGCCGTCGCGCATCGATTGCGGCACCGCGTTGATGATATCATCCGACAGGGATGAAACAAACGGGATCAGCATGATCCCCATCACCAGCCCCGCGGTCATTACCGAGGATGAGCTGTCGCCCAGCCCCAAAGGTTGGGCGAAATAATCGCGCAGCAGCGGCCCGACCGTCATCAGCGCGAACAGCCCGTAAACGATGGTGGGAATCCCGGCCAGGATTTCCAGCAGCGGTTTTGCCGTGGCGCGGATTTTCGGGCTGGCGTATTCCGACAGGTAGATCGCCGACATCAGCCCCACGGGTGCCGCCAGCAGCAGCGCGATAAAGCTGATATAAAGCGTGCCCCACAGCAGCGGCAGAATGCCCAACTGGCTGTTGCCATGGAAATTGGGCGACCAGGTCAGGCCAAAGAAAAAGGCGCGCCAGTCATATTGGTCGAAAAACCGCGATGTTTCGATCACCAGCGACATGACGATGCCGACCGTGGTCAGGATCGCGATCGAGGCCGCAAGGATCAGCAGACCGATCACCGCGCGTTCCACCGTGTTGCGCGCCCAAAGCCGGGCATTGGTGCGCGACAGCGAAAAGGCAAGCCCGCCCACGGCGGCCCCCAGCGCCACGATCGCAAGCCACATGGCCCCCGTGGCCTGCAGGCTGCGATACCGCTGGGCAGGTTCCAGAAAACCCGCCTGCACGCCGGTGCCAAGCGCCACGCCCGATGCGCTGACGCGGCTGCGCAGATCGTCAAAGCTGATGGTCGTGACGTCGGCCGGGGTCAGGTTTTCGGCCGCGATGGCGGTATCGATCCCGCCTGCCAGCCGGCGCACATCGCTCATCACCAGCGATTCATTCAGATTTTCGGCCGCGACCGTGGGCGCGATCATCGGCGTGATCTGGCGCTGGATAACCATCGGCTGCGCGATTGCCCAGATGATCACCAGCGCGAGCGCCGGGATCGCGGTAAATAGCGCAACATTATAGCCATAATATGCGGGCAACGAATGAAGGGCGCGGGTATCGCCCTGCACCGAGGCTATGGCGCGGTGGCGCCCCGCGAAAAAACCGACAATTGCCAGTGCCGCAATGATCGCGATGATCCAGATGAGGGGCATCGATGCCTCGGACTAACCGTGAAAAGGAAATGCGGACCGGCCAGACGGCCGGCCCGCAGGGCTTGGAATTACATCGTTTCTTCGGCGGCAACACGGGCTTGCGTGGCGCTCAGTTCCGGATCGGACACCAGACCGTATTCGGCCAGCGGGCCATTCGGGCCAGCTACATCATCCGAGACGAAGAATTCGGTATATTCCTTCAGGCCGGGGATCACGCCGATATGGGCTTGCTTCACATAGAAGAACAGCGGACGCGAAACCGGGTATTCACCCGAAGAAATCGTTTCAACCGAAGGGGTTACGCCCGACATGGTGGCCACTTGCAGCTTGTCGGTGTTGTTTTCGTAGAAGGCGAGGCCAAAGACGCCGATGCCATCCTTGTTCGAGTCGATGCGCGACAGGGTTTCGGTATAATCGCCATCGATATCGACCGAAAGACCGTCGGTGCGCACCGCGGTGCAGGCATTGTCATCGCCACGTTCGGCGGTGAACACATCGGCAGCGCCCGTGTCTTCGCAACCCAGCGCCATCACTTTTTCTTCAAACACTTCGCGGGTGCCGTGTTTGGTGCCGGGGATGAAGGCCAGGATCGGCTTTTCGGGCAGATCGGGGTTCACTTCGTTCCAGGTGGTGCGGGTGTTGGGCACGATTTCGCCGTCAACGACGATTTCAGCGGCCAACGCGCCGAACCAGTCAGCGGGCGTGAACACATATTCCGGGCCGTTGATGTCCGATGCAAAGACGATGCCATCATAGCCGATTTGCACTTCGATGACGTCGGTAACGCCATTGGCGGCACATTCGGCCATTTCGTTTTCACGGATCGGACGCGATGCGTTGGCGATATCGACGGTATTGGCGCCAATGCCTTCGCAGAACCGCTTGAGCCCGGCACCCGAACCACCCGATTCCACAACCGGGGTCGGGAAGTCGAAGTTTTCGCCAAAAGCTTCGGCAACGATCGTCGAATAAGGCAGCACGGTCGAAGACCCGGCAACCTGAACCTGATCCCGCGCAGCGGCGGAGGTGGCCGAGATCGCGGCAATCGTCATCACTGATGCGGTCAGTTTCCAGTAGGACATGTGAACTCCTGAATGTTCATTCATACCGACCGCACGGTTGCGGCCATGCCCGGGAAGTAGGCAGCGCTGGTGACGTATATGTAATAGTTTTGTAACATATTTATGAAGAATGTCATTTTCGGGGAAATTTGCACGAAAAAAGGGCCGGGGATTAGCCCGGCCCTTTGATTTGTCAGGAAAACGCGCTCAGCCGATGGCGGCGGCTTTCACATCTTCGTCGATATAGGGCAGATATTGCTCGAAGTTTTCGGCAAACATGCGCACCAGCTTGGCGGCCTGCGCGTCATAGGCGGCGGTGTCGGCCCATGTTGCACGTGGATCAAGCAGTTGATCATCGACACCCGGCACCGAAACCGGCACATCAAAGCCGAAATTGGCATCCTTGCGGAATTCAACCGTGCTGAGCGATCCGTCCAGCGCGGCGGACAGCAATGCGCGGGTGGCGCGAATCGGCATGCGCGATCCGGTGCCATGCGCGCCACCGGTCCAGCCGGTGTTGACCAGCCAGCAGGTTGCGCCATGTTTCGCGATCTTTTCGCGCAGCAGGTTGCCATAGGCCTCGGGGCGGCGCGGCATGAAGGGCGCACCAAAGCAGGTCGAGAATGTGGGCTCGGGCTCGGTCACGCCGCGCTCGGTCCCGGCCACTTTGGCGGTGAAACCCGACAGGAAGTGATACATCGCCTGCGCCGGCGTCAGCCGCGCGATCGGGGGCATCACGCCAAACGCATCGGCGGTCAGCATGATGATATTCTTCGGATGCCCGCCAAGCCCGTTCTCCGAGGCATTGGGAATATAATCCAGCGGATAGGCGCAGCGGGTATTCGCGGTCAGGCTGTCATCGTCGAAATCGAGTTCCAGCGTTTCGGGATCGAACACCATGTTTTCGATCACGGTCGCGAATTTCTGGGTGGTGGCATAGATTTCGGGTTCGGCGGTGGCGCTCAGATTGATGGTCTTGGCATAGCAGCCGCCTTCAAAGTTGAACGTGCCGCGATCGGACCAGCCATGTTCATCATCGCCAATCAGCGTGCGCGACGGATCGGCCGAAAGCGTCGTTTTGCCGGTGCCCGACAGGCCAAAGAAAATCGCCGTATCGACCGGATTGTCGGGCGCATGGTTGGCCGAGCAATGCATCGGCATCACGCCCTTGCCCGGCAGGATATAGTTAAGCAGCGTGAACACGGATTTCTTGTTCTCGCCCGCATAGGCGGTGCCGCCGATCAAGATCAGCTTGCGATCAAAGTTCAGCGCGATCACCGTTTCCGAGCGGCAGCCGTGGCGTTCGGGGTTGGCGGCAAAGCTGGGGCAGTTGATGATGGTGAAATCGGCCAGAAAGCCATCCAGTTCGGCGCGTTCGGGGCGGCGCAGCAGGTGGCGGATGAACAGCCCGTGCCAGGCCAGTTCGGTGACCAGACGCACATCCAGCCGCAGTTCGGGATCGGCCCCGGCATAGAGATCTTGCACAAAGAAATCACGCCCCTTCATATGGGCGAGCATGTCGTCATAGAGCACATCAAAGCTCTCGGGGGTCATCGGTTTGTTATTTTCCCACCAGATCGACTCTTCGACCAGGGGGGTGCGCACAACGAATTTATCCTTGGGCGAACGGCCGGTATGTTTGCCGGTGGTGCACAGGAATGTGCCGCCCTTGCCGATTGACCCTTCGCCGCGCTTGACGGCCTCTTCCAGAAGCTGGGGCTCGATCAAGTTGTAATAGACATTGCCCAGACCGGTAATGCCTTGTTCTTCAAGCCGATGGGCCGGGTTGACGCGTCCGGTTGTCATCCTGCATTCTCCTGCGCCGAAGCCCGGCGTCTTGCTGCTGTTACATGAGCGGGCAAAAATCGCAGCCGTGCGATGCCTCTGATTGCCCTATAACATGCAAGTTTCGGGGGGGAACAGGACGCATCCCCTTCGTTAGCGCAACCATCGATGCGTTAGCGCAACCATTTGCGCGTTAGCGCAATCAGTCGCAGTTCGCGCCCAAAGGTGAGACAAATTAGCCATTGGTTATGGAATTTCGTGTCTGAATTGCACGGACCGCTTGGGTGATTCGCATATAGCAGTTGAAAATGCCCAAAGTGGTCAAGAATATGCCGCAAATCCCTGCGATAAATGCAGCCATAAGAACAAGTAAACCAAGTTGAGGACGGCCCAAGTCAAGAATTGCGTTAGTGGATGATGATCGCAACATACTGGCCTCGGTGGCCATGACACTGGAAGCCGAAGGGTTCGAGGTTGAAACCTATAACGACGGGCAGGCCGCGCTTGATGCGTTCAACAAACGTATGCCCGATGTGGCCGTGTTCGATATCAAGATGCCGCGCATGGACGGGATGGATCTGTTGCAGCGCGTGCGCCAGAAAACCCGGATGCCGGTGATTTTCCTGACCTCCAAGGATGATGAGATCGACGAGGTTCTGGGCCTGCGCATGGGGGCCGATGATTATGTAAAAAAGCCGTTTTCCCAGCGGCTTTTGATCGAACGCATCCGCGCGTTGTTGCGCCGCCAGGAAGCCTGCGGGGCGGGCGATGATGGCGCCGACGATGAAAGCCGGGTGATGGTGCGCGGCGAATTGGTGATGGACCCGCTGCGCCATGCCGTAACTTGGAAAGGGGCCGAAGTGGCGCTGACCGTGACCGAATTCCTGCTGTTGCAGGCGCTGGCCCAGCGGCCCGGTTTCGTCAAAAGCCGTGATCAGTTGATGGATGTGGCCTATGACGATCAGGTCTATGTCGATGACCGCACGATTGACAGCCATATCAAGCGTTTGCGCAAAAAGATGCGCAGTGCCGATGCCGATTTCGCCGCGATCGAAACGCTTTACGGCATTGGTTACAGGTATAACGAAGCATAATGACACCCGCGACTGGGGCAGATATGCGCCACCACGGCGCAAAGGTGGTGCTGGGCGAGGAATGGATATCGCCCGAACCGCATGAAGCGCCGCAGGCGGGCGCGCGCCGGTTCATCTTGTTGAACCGCTCGCCGCTGGCGCGCAAGATCATCACCTTCAACCTGCTGGCAATCCTCGTGATGGTGGCGGGGGTGCTTTATATGAACCCGTTTCGCGACAGCCTGGTGGAACAGCGCGAACATGCGCTGGTCAGCAAGGCGCGGCTGATTGCCAATGTGATCGAGGCGCGTTGGCCGGCGGATAGCCCCGCCGATGCGCCCCTTCATATGCGCGCCGCGCTGGCCGGGCTGACGCTGGATCAAACGATCACGGTCAATGTCTATGACGCGCAGCAACATTTGCTGGCCACGACCGAGGGGATGGCGCGCGATGCGCCCATGCCGGTGGCCGGGCTGCAGCGCGATCAACAGGCGACGCTGATCACCGATTCGCTTAACGCGCTTTGGGGGGCTGCGGCGCAACTGGCCGCCAGCGATCACGCCGAAAGCGCAGCCCAGCATCAGGCGCAGGCCCGTGCGCTGGTGGACAGGGCGCTATTGGGCGAAACCCAAATCCATACCGGCCATGATCTGCGCGGCCACACGATTTTCACCGTGGCAACCCCGGTTCACCACGCCGGGCAGATCAGGGGGGTTGTGGTGCTGACCACAGCCGCGGGGGAAATCGATCAGCTTGTGCGGGCCGAACGCGAACAGGTATTGCAGATGTTCGTGGTGGCGATCGTCGTGTCGATCGGGCTTAGCCTTGTGCTGGCCTCGACCATCGCGAATCCGCTATCTGAACTGGCCGCCGCGGCCGAAGTCGGGCGCGAGGGCAGCCGCCGCAAACGCCACCCCGGTCGGGTGCGCATCCCCGATCTGTCGGGCAGGCCCGACGAAATCGGCCGCCTGTCGGGGGCGCTGCGCGGCATGGTCGGCGCGCTTTATGACCGGATCGACACCAACGAACAATTCGCCGCCGATGTCGCGCATGAGATCAAGAATCCGCTGGCCTCGCTGCGTTCGGCGGTGGGCACATTGCGGCGGGTGGTGCGCCCTGATCAGCGCGATCGGCTGCTGGATGTGATCGAACATGACGTGCGCCGGCTTGACCGGCTGGTGTCGGATATTTCCAACGCTTCGCGGCTGGATGCCGAACTGGTCAAGGAACAGGAAGAGCATTTCAATCTGTTGAAAACGCTTGATAATATGATCGAGCATCTGCGGGTCGAGGCCGCGCGCAACGGCGTGGATTTCATCGCCGATCTGCCCGATGAACCGATCATCGTCCACGGGCTGGAAGGCCGGCTGGCGCAGGTTTTCGTCAATCTGATCACGAATGCGATTTCATTTTGCGAAGATGGCGATGCCATTCGCATCTGGGTGCGCAAACGCGAAAACCGGGTGCTGGTGGTGGTCGAAGATACGGGGCCCGGTATCCCCGAGCTTGCGCTGGGCAAGATTTTCAACCGCTTTTATTCCGAACGCCCCGCGGGCCAGTTTGGCAATAATTCCGGGCTCGGGCTCGCCATATCCAAACAGATTGTCGAGGCGCATGGCGGCGTCATCTGGGCCGAAAACATCCGCCCCACCAATGCCGATATCACCTCTGACCCGCTGGGGGCGCGCTTTGTCGTCGGGCTGCCGGTGTGAGCGAAGCGCCCCTGATCATCCATGCCAGTTGCGTGGCGGTGAACGGGGCGGGATTGCTGATCCTTGGCCCATCGGGCGCGGGTAAATCCGGGCTGGCGTTGCAGTTGATGGCATTTGGGGCAGCACTGGTGGCCGATGACCGCACCTTGCTGCGCCGCGCGGGTGCCGATATCATCGCCGACGCCCCGCCCCAGATCGCCGGCCGGATCGAGGCGCGGGGCATCGGCATCCTGAATGCCACGCCCTATGGCCCCGTGCGGTTGCGCGCAATCGTCGATCTGGCACAGCCCGAGGGCGAGCGCCTGCCGCCTTTGCGCACAATGGCCCTGTTAGACAAAGAAATCCCCCTTATATATAAGGGTGAGGGGCCATATTTCGCCGCGGCCCTGATGCAATATCTAAAAGGGGATCGCAGCGCCTGATGAATGCCACATTGCCGGAGACCACGATCGACAGCACCCCGAAGCCGGGCGTGCAAAGGCTGGTGATCGTCACCGGCCCGTCGGGTGCTGGCCGCTCGACCGCGATCAACGTGCTGGAGGATCTGGGGTTTGAGGTGATCGACAACTTGCCGCTGTCGATCCTGCCACGATTGCTGGATGGGCCGCCGCTGGTGCGGCCGATGGCGCTGGGGCTTGATACCCGCAACCGTGATTTCACGCCCGCGGCACTGATCGACATAATCGCGCAACTGGGCAGCAATGCGGCGCTGCGGCCCGAACTGCTTTATGTCGATTGTCAGCCCGAAATCCTGATTCGCCGCTTTTCCGAAACCCGCCGCCGTCACCCGCTTGCCCCTGCCGAATCCCCTGCCGAAGGCATCGCGCGCGAGGCCGATCTGTTGGTGCCGGTGCGCGCGCGGGCCGATATCCTGATCGATACCACGGATCTGACGCCCCATGATCTGCGCGCCGAAATCGCGCGTTGGTTCGACGCCGGGCCGGGGCAGGGGCTGGCGGTATCGGTCCAGTCGTTTTCCTATAAACGCGGTATCCCGAGCGGCGTCGATATGGTGTTCGACTGCCGATTCCTGCGCAATCCCTATTGGATCGCCGATTTGCGGCCCCTGACCGGGCAGGATGCAGCCGTGGCCGCCCATGTGGCGGGCGATCCGCGTTTTGGCGGGTTTTTCGCGCGGCTGCTGGATCTGTGCGATTTCCTGCTGCCCGCCTATGCGGATGAGGGCAAAGCCCATCTGGCCATTGCGCTTGGCTGCACGGGCGGGCAACATCGCTCGGTCGCGCTGGCCGAGCAACTGGGCAAGGCCCTTATGGACAAGGCGTGGCGTGTGTCTATAAGGCACAGAGAACTTGAACGGCGCGGTATGTCGATACTGCAGGCAAAATCGGGGTTGATCGCGTGATCGGGATCGTCATTGTCGCGCATGGCGGGCTGGCCAGGGAATATCTGGCCGCGGTCGAACATGTGGTGGGCAGGCAAAACGGCATGGCGGCCATTTCCATCGATGCGGATCACGATCGCGCCGCCAAACAGGCTGAAATCTGTGCGGCGGCCGATGCGGTCGATACCGGCGATGGCGTGGTTATGGTGACCGATATGTTCGGCGGCTCGCCTTCCAATCTCAGCCTGCGTGCCTGTCATCATGACAACCGCAAGATAATCTATGGGGCCAATCTGCCGATGTTGATCAAACTTGCCAAATCGCGCCGGCTGTCGGTGGCCGAGGCGGTGGAAAACGCCCTTGCCGCCGGGCGCAAATATATCGACAGTTTCGATGTTTCCCGTTCCGATCTGATTTAAAGCAAAGTGATTGAACCCTTGATGACTGCCTGCCCCCCCCGCACCCTGAAAATCGTGAATGAAAAGGGTCTGCATGCGCGCGCTTCGGCCAAACTGGTGGAAGTGGTCGAGGCCCATGACGCCACCGCCGAGGTAAGCAAGGACGGGCTGAGCGCGGCGGGCGACAGTATCATGGGGCTGCTGATGCTCGCGGGATCCAAGGGCACGTCGATCACGGTGCACACTTCGGGCCCCGAGGCCGAAAAACTTGCCGATGCGATCGAGGCGCTTGTCGCGAATCGCTTTGGTGAGGAATATTAGGCCACTTCATTGCCTTCGCGCCCCGCCCCCTATGACAAGCGCCGCCTGTCCTATGCCAATACCTTCACCAACCCGTTGAAGGCCAATACCATTCGCGCGATGGAATGGATGACCGGCAAGATGACGCTGCTGCGCCTGATTCGCCGGTTCGAGGCCATGGGCGTCAAGGAAGGGCAGGCCTTCTGGGCGCAGGCGCTGGCGGTAATGGGGATCGAGCTGCAAACCCCCGCGGCGCAGCTTGCGCATATTCCGGCAAGCGGGCCGTTGGTGGTGGTGGCCAATCATCCGCATGGGCTGGTCGATGGGATGGTGATGGCCGAATTGATCGGGCGGATTCGCACCGATTACAAAATCCTGGCGCGATCGCTTCTGACCGGTGTGCAAGAGATCGAGCAATTCATGCTGCCCGTGCCCTTTCCCCACGAAGCGGATGCGCATCGTCAAAGCATTGCCACCCGCGCCGCGGCGATGGGG
>JBBAGE010000074.1:0-11134 GCA_041655055.1 Paracoccaceae bacterium | reverse complement strand
CACCTGGAACCCCGAGGCTGTGGGCGGCGGTGGCCAATGGTTCGGGCTGGTGCAGATTTCACCCGCCACCGCGCGCGGCTATGGTTGTGAACATACCAGCGGCGATGCGCTGAAAAACGGCTCGGGCAATTTAAGCTGCGCGATTCGGATTCTGTCGCATACGGTGCCCCGCGACGGTGTGGTGGCCGAAGGCGGGCGGGGCGTTGCCGCCGATTGGGGCCCGTTCCATTCCGCCGCCAAACGCGCCGAGATGATGGAATGGACCCGCAATCAAAGTTATTGCAAAGCCTAGCGCGCTGGCCCCAGAATCCGGCTGACCATTTCGGTCGTATCCCGGCTTAGCCCTTCGGTGGCCGCAATGCGGTGCAATTGCGCGCTCATCAGGGCCTGTCGGTCGGCATCATAGCGCCGCCATGTTTCGAACGCCCCCGACATGCGCGCCGCGGTTTGCGGATTGAGCGGATCAAGACGGATCAGGCAATCACCCAACAGCCGGTATCCCGCCCCGCCGGGGTGGTGAAAACCCGCCGGATGCATCGCCAGCGCGCCGATCACCGCGCGGAATCGGTTGGGGTTTTTCCAGTCAAAATCGGGATGGGCAATCAGATCGCTGGCGATCTGCGCGGTCTGATCGGGTTCGGATGTCGCGATCTGGATCGAAAACCATTTATCCAGCGCCAGCCGTTCGTGCTGCCATTGCGCATAAAACGCCGCGCTGGCCGCATCGCCGCGCCCGGCCAGCAGCAATGCGCCAAAGGCGTCAAGCTGTTCGGTCATGTTGTCGGCGCCATCAAACAACGCCTGCGCGCGTTCCCCGCCATCCAGCCGGCTCAGGTAACCCAGCGCCGCAAGCCGCAATGCCCGGCGCGAGATATCCGCGGGCTCTGGCGTATAGGGCCCGGGCACGACCATCGCGTCATAAAGCGCGGCCAGGGGGGCCTCAAGCGCGGTGGCAATCGTCTGTTGCAGCGCCCGGCGGGCTGTGTGAATCGCGCCCGGATCGGGGATGATGCCGCCGCTGTGCAGCGTCTGGGCCATGTCATCCTCGCCCGGCAGCGCCAGCACCATGGCGCGAAACGCGGGGTCTTGGGCATCGTCGCGCAGCACATTGCCAAGCGCCTCGGCAAAGGCGGGATCGGGGGCGGCGCCATCGACGATCATCGCGCGCAGCACATCTTTGGCCAGCATCCGCCCCGCTTCCCAGCGGTTGAACGGATCGGTATCATGGGCCAGCATGAATGCGCGCTGGGCGGCGGATTGATCATATTCCAAAATCACCGGGGCAGAAAAGCCGCGCAGGATCGAGGGCAGCGGTTTGCCGGCCATCCCCTTGAAGCTGAAACTTTGTTCAGCTTCGGTCATTTCCAGCACCGTAGTGGGCAGGATCTCATCGCCATTCTGCCCCAAAAGCCCCAGCGCGATCGGGATCACCAGCGGCGCTTTGTCCGGCTGGCCGGGGGTGGGCGGCGTCGTCTGGGTGAAATGCAGCGTATAGGTGCCATCGGCGTAATCTTCGCGCACCGACAGGCGCGGGGTGCCGGCCTGGGCATACCAGCGTTTGAAATGGCGCAGATCGCGGCCGGTCACATCTTCGAACACGCGCAGCCAATCTTCGATCGTGGCGGCCTGGCCATCATGGCGGGTGAAATAAAGATCAAGCGCCTGATAATAGGCGGCATCCCCCACCAAAGTGCGCAGCATGCCGATCAGCTCGGCGCCTTTTTCATAGACGGTGGCGGTATAGAAATTGTTGATCTCGACAAAGCTTTCGGGGCGCACGGGATGGGCCAGCGGCCCCGCGTCTTCGCGAAACTGGCGGGCGCGCAGCGCGCTGACTTCGCCGATGCGTTTGACCGCATGGCCGCGCAGATCGCCCGAAAACATCTGATCGCGGTAAACGGTCAACCCTTCCTTGAGGCAGAGCTGAAACCAATCGCGGCAGGTGATGCGATTGCCGGTCCAGTTGTGGAAATATTCATGCGCGATGATGCTTTCAATCCGTTCGTAATTGGCATCGGTCGATGTGGCCGGGCTGGCCAATACGGCGGCGGAATTGAAAATATTCAGCCCCTTGTTTTCCATCGCGCCCATGTTGAAATCATCCACGGCCACGATATTGAACACATCAAGATCATAGGCGCGGCCATAGACCTGTTCATCCCAGACCATCGCGCGTTTCAGCGATTCCATCGCAAAGGCGCATTTATCCTCATCCCCCGGGCGCACCCAGACGGCCAGCGCGACCTCGCGCCCCTCGATGGTTGTGAATGTATCGCGGTGCGGCCGCAAATCGCCCGCCACCAGCGCGAACAGATAGGCCGGTTTCGGCCACGGATCCGACCATTCGGCCCAGCCCGGCCCCGATGCGCCCGGATTGCCGTTTGACAGCAGCACCGGCAGATCGCCCTCGATGCGCACATCGAAACGGGCCATTACATCGGGGCGGTCGGGGTAATAGGTGATCTTGCGAAAGCCCTCGGCCTCGCACTGGGTGGAATACATGCCGCGCGACATATAAAGCCCTTCGAGCGCGGTGTTGGTGTCGGGCGAAATCTCGACCTCGGCCTCGAACAGAAACGGCTGGTCGGGCACGTCGCAAGAAAGCCCCTCGGGGGTGATGCGGGCGCTGATCGCCTGCCCGTCGATACGCGCGGAAATCAGCCGCAGGTTTTCACCATGCAGGAAAAATTCCCGCCCCGGCGCAGCGGGATCGGGGCGAAACCGAATGGCCGACAGCACCCGCGTGGCATCGGGGGCCAGCCGAAAGGTCAGCGCCACATGATCGACGATAAACCCAAAGGGCGCATAATCGGCAAGGTGGATCGTGCGGGCGGGGCTGTCTTTCATCGGGTTCATTCCTTTGGCCGGGGTTGGTGCAGCGTAGACCTGCGCGCGCGCGGCGGCAACCAGAGGTGACATTTCCGCGAGTTATCGACAATCGCGTGAATTGCGCAGTTTTTTGGCCTTTTTTACAAAGGTGTTGCGCGATATGCTGCCATGAAGCGCGAGAGGAAAGCATGGCACGTCCCGTCATCGGCATCATCAGCAATTATCAGGTGATCAACGAAAACTTTCAGACCCATCTGGGGGCTTTGATGAATTTCGAAGCCGTGGCCCAGGTGTCTGACTGTCTGCCCCTGCTGATCCCGGCCGATCCGCGCCTGGTCCGGGTCGAGGAATTGCTGGAGTCATGTGACGGTTTCTTGCTGACAGGCGGGCGGCCGAATGTGCATCCCGAAGAATATGGCGAAGAAGAAACCGAGGCGCATGGCACCTTTGATCGCAGCCGCGATGCGGTGGTTTTGCCGCTGGTGCGCGCCTGTGTCGAACGCGGCCAGCCGTTCATGGGGGTCTGTCGCGGCTTTCAGGAAGTGAACGTCGCCATGGGCGGATCGCTTTATCCCGAAATCCGCGATCTGCCGGGGCGGATGAACCACCGCATGCCCCCCGATGGCACGATCGAGGAAATCTTTGCTCTGCGCCACAAGGTGACGCTTGGCCCCGACGGGCCGTTCGCGCGGCTTTTCGGCGCGGATGAGGTGATGACCAACACGCTGCACGGGCAGGGGATCAAACAGCCCGGCAAACGTGTGGTGATCGATGGTTACGCCCCCGATGGCACCCCCGAGGCGATTTACGTCAAGGATGCGCCCGGCTTTACCCTGTCGGTGCAGTGGCACCCTGAATATAATGCCGGCGAAGACCCCGTTTCGCGCCCCCTGTTCGAAGCCTTTGGCGATGCCGCCCGTGATTGGGTCAAGGCGCGCAGCCGCCGCCCGGTGCGGGCGACGGCCTGATCGCTACCAGATGAAATCGAATTGCCGGTGCAATGGCAGGCTGCGCGCGCGTGTGCCCGTCAGCGAAAACAGCGCATTGGCCAGCGCCGGCGCCGCGGGCGGGGTGCCCGGTTCGCCAATGCCGCCCATCGTGGGATTATTTTCCAAAATCCGCACTTCGGTGCGCGGGGCAGTATGCATGCGCAGCGATTCATAATCGGTGAAATTATGCTGCTGGGCGGCGCCTTGTTCAAAGGTGATCTCGCCCCCGATCGCGGCGGAAAGGCCCATGATCAGGCCCGATACCATCTGCGCCTCGATATTGCCGGGATCAAGCGCGATGCCCGGATCGCAGGCAATCCATGCGCGTTCCAGCGCGATGCCATCGGCGCTGCGGCGCACCTCGATAATCTGCGCCACCGGGGTGCCAAAGGAATAGCAAAACGCCACGCCGCGCCCGGTATCGGGCGGCGTCGGGGCACCCCAATCGGCCATTTCGGCCACGGCCTCAAGCACTTTGGCCGAGGCCGGATGTTCGGGGCGCACCAGATCCAGCCGGAAGCTCAGCGGATCAACACCGGCGGCATGGGCCATTTCGTCGATCAGCGATTCGTGAAAAAAGCTGCCATAGGAATTGCCCACCGAACGCCATGCGCCCACGGGCACACGGGCGTTGGAAATATAGCCCTCGACCCGGTAATTCGGGATTGCATAGGGCTGATCGCACGCCCCTTCGACCAGCGCGCGGTCCGGCCCCGGGGGCGCCATACCCATCATCCGCCGCGCAGTATCGCGCGTGACCGAGGGGGCGGCGATTTTCATGTCGAACAGATGCGCGCGTCCGTCAATCACCTGCGCGCGGGCGCGGGCAATGGCGGCGGGGCGATACATATCATGGGTCATGTCCTCTTCGCGCGACCACATCAGTTGCACCGGTGTGCCGGGCATGGTGGCGGCCACCCGCGCGGCAAAGGTGGCGAAATCGGTCTCGGCACGCCGGCCAAAGCCGCCGCCCAGAAAGGTCGTGTTGACGGTGACATCATCGCCCCCGATCCCCACGGCCTTGGCCGCAGCCGCGCCTGCCATGCCCGGCGCCTGAAACCCGCCCCAAAGCGTCAACCCTTCGGCGGTGACAAGGGCGGTGGCATTCATCGGCTCCATCGTCGCATGGGCAAGATAGGGGACGGAATATTCGACCTCGATCAGCGGGGCATCGGCAGGGGTGTCTGCCGCGCCCTCGTTTCGCAGGCGCGAATTGCGTGATCCGTCAAAGGCGCTGGCGATCTGTGCGATCAGCGCGTCATGGCTGGCGGGAATGGGGGATGCGGCCCAGTCAACCACCACGGCATCCGCGCCCTGCATTGCGGCCCAGCTATTGCTGGCCACGACCGCCACCCCGTCGCCCAGATCGATCACCCGTTCGACCCCGTCAATCGCCATGGCTGGGGTCGAATCATAGGATACCATCGCGCCGCCCAGATGGGGATTTCGGCGCAGGGCGGCGAATTTCATCCCCGGCAGGCGGATATCCGCGCCGAATTCGGCCTTTCCGGTCACCTTGGCCAGCATATCGGGGCGCGGCAAGCTTTGGCCCAGCAAGCGCCATGCGCTGCGCGGGCGCAGCGTCACCTCGGGCAGGGGGGCGGCCACGGCATCGGCGGCCAGATCGGCATAGGGGATGCGGGCGCCATCGGGGGTAATGACATGGCCATCCTCGGTGCGCAGATCGGCGATGTTGATTCCCAACCGCGCGGCGGCGGCGGATTTAAGCGCCTCGCGCGCGGTGGCACCGGCAAGACGCATTTTGTCGAACGCATCCGTGGCCGATGTCGATCCGCCGGTCACCTGCATCCCCATCAGACGCGGCACGAAATCCAGCGCGCCGGCGATCCGGTCGATCCGTTCGTGCTGATCATAATGGCGATAGGGCAGGGCGGCGGCGATGATCCCGCCGGTGTAATAGGCGGCCGCCGCAGGGCCATGGATCACGCGCACCGTTTCCCAGGCCACATCCAGTTCCTCGGCCACCATCGCGGCCAGGGTGCCCTGCACCCCTTGGCCCATTTCTGCGCGCGGCACCACGATCACCGGGCCGTCGGCCGTCAGGATCAGCCACGGGTTCAATGACGTGTCGCCCGGCGCGGGGGCAAGCGGGTTGGGCAGGGGCTGCGATGCTTTCCACGCGACAAAGCCCGCGCCGCCTGCCAGCGCGATGCCCGCCACCAAAAAGCCGCGCCGGGTGATCTTGCCCGCGCGGCTGCGGGGTTTTTGGGATGTGGTGGTCATGGCTCAGCCCTCGTGTGGTGTGGCGCTATGGATCGCGGCGCGAATCCGCGAATAGGTGCCACAGCGGCACAGGTTCCCGGCCATGGCCGCGTCGATATCAGCATCCGAGGGGGCGGGGTTTTGTGCAAGCAGTGCTGCCGCCTGCAGGATCTGGCCCGGCTGGCAATAGCCGCATTGGGCGACCTGATGATCGATCCATGCCTGTTGCAGCGCGGCCAGTTGGCGGGGATCGCCAAAGCCTTCGATCGTGGTCACATCGCCTGCCACATCCGCCAGCGCGATCTGACAGGCGCGCATAGCCGCGCCATCCAGCAACACGGTGCAGGCGCCGCAAGCCCCAATCCCGCAGCCATATTTCGTGCCGGTCAGCCCCAGCACATCGCGTAAAACCCACAAAAGCGGCATGTCGGGCGGTAAATCGACATCATGGGTTTGTCCGTTGACGGTCAGGCGATGGTGCATGGCAAGGTCCGGTTACGTGTTACGCTGGCGCATCATTTCCCGGGCATCGGCGAAACGCAAGCGGGCGCGGGGTCAATCCTGCGCGACATGCGAAAATTGGTGATCGCGGTAGAATGGCGGATGACGGATTGCCTTGCATCCGAGTGCCAGCCGTTGCGCAGCAGGAATGCGCGGGCAAGGTGGCTGGCCTCGGTGCTCAGCATGGCTATGCCCATGGTGCGCGCGGCGCATAGCGCCTGATCGTGCAAGCGCCCGGCCACCCCGCGGCCCATCCACCGGGGGGCGACATAGAACAGATCCAGATGACCATCGCGTCCCAGCGTCAGAAATCCGGCAATGCGGCCCCCGGCCTCGGCCACCCATGTCATCTGATCGCCCAACTGATCGGGCCAATCTGCGGGCATCGGGCCGGGGGGCGCCCAAGCCATGCGGGCGGCGGCATCGTAATGGCGCGCGGCGCCGATATGGACGGCGGCCTGAAAGGTGGCATGGCAGCCATACGCGTCAGCGGGCGCATAGGGCCGGATCACCACCCCCTGCGGCGAGTTGTCGCCCGGGGCATTGCCATCGGGCGGAAAAACCGGATCGGTTGAGATGCGCATGATACGGTAAATGTTGGCGCAATGGCGCCGGCTGCGCAAGCGCCGGGATCCGCGCGCCCGCGCGACACAGGTGCTGCAAATACCGCGAAAATCGGGCGAAGCGATGAAAATGCTGGATTCCGCTGCCGTTTTCTGGCCAAAGCAAGGCTTGGGTTCCGTCACAGGTGTCTTTGCCCAATTGGCGCGGATAACGCCAAAGCGGTTGCGCAATAATATTGCGCGGTGATAGGAAACCGACGACAAGTTCTGTCTGGCCACAGCGAATGGCAAGGGAAGGGGATCAACAGTGAAGATCGGGGCACCGAAAGAGATATTTGAGGGGGAAGCGCGCGTTGCGATGACCCCTGAATCTGCGCTTCAGTTGCAGAAACTGGGTCATAGCTGCGCGATCGAAGCCGGGGCAGGCGCCTTGGCCGGTTTTGCGGATGCAGATTACGCCGCCGCCGGGGTCGAGGTCATAACCGGCGCCGCGGCGCTGTTTGCGGCCAGCGATATCGTCGTCAAGGTGCGCGCACCGTCCGAAGCCGAAGTGGCGATGTTGCGCAAGGATCAGACGCTGATCAGCTTCTTCACCCCCGCCGCCAATGGCGATCTGATGGAGCAGGCCCGTGCACAGGGCGCCAATGTGATCGCGATGGATATGGTGCCGCGGATCTCGCGCGCGCAGAAAATGGATGCGCTGTCGTCCATGGCCAATATCGCCGGCTACCGCGCGGTGATCGAGGCCGGGAACAATTTCGGCCGCTTCTTTACGGGCCAGGTGACGGCGGCGGGCAAGGTGCCGCCGGCCAAGGTGCTGGTGGTGGGCGCCGGTGTGGCCGGGCTGGCCGCGATTGGCACCGCAACCAGCCTTGGCGCGATCGTGCGCGCATTTGACGTGCGCCCCGAAGTGGCCGAACAGATCGAATCGATGGGGGCGGAGTTCCTGTTCCTCGATTTTGAGGATAACCAGGATGGCGCCGAAACCGGCGGCTATGCCAAACCTTCGTCGCCCGAATTCCGCGAAGCGCAGCTCAAACTGTTCCGCGAACAGGCGCCCGAGGTGGATATCGTGATCACCACCGCGCTCATTCCGAATCAGGAAGCGCCCGAGCTTTGGACGCCCGATATGGTGGCCGCGATGAAGCCCGGCTCGGTCATTGTTGACCTTGCGGCCGAGCGGGGCGGCAACTGCAAGCTGACCGTGCCCGACCAGAAAATCGTGACCGAGAATGGCGTGACCATCGTCGGCTATACCGATTTCCCCAGCCGGATGGCCGCGCAGGCCTCGACGCTTTATTCCAATAACGTGCGCCACATGATCAACGATCTGACGCCCGGCAAGGATGGCGTGATCGTCCACAATATGGAAGATGACGTGATCCGCGGCGCGACCGTGACCCATGAAGGGGCGATCACCTTCCCGCCGCCGCCGCCGAAAATCAAGGCAATCGCGGCCGCAAAACCCAAAGCGCCCGAAAAGACCGCCGAGGAAAAGAAGGCCGAGGAAATGGCCGCGATGCGCAAGGCTGGCCGCCAACAGATCGCCATGCTGGCGATTGGCGGTGCGCTGATGCTGTTGATCGGCACGGTTGCGCCTGTCAGTTTCCTGCAGCATTTCGTGGTTTTCGCACTGGCCTGTTTCGTGGGCTATCATGTGATCTGGAATGTCGCCCATTCGCTGCACACGCCGCTGATGGCGGTCACGAATGCGATTTCCTCGATCATCATTCTGGGCGCATTGCTTCAGGTGGGATCGGGCAGCGTGATCGTCACAATTCTGGCGGCAATTTCCATTCTTATCGCATCGATCAACATCTTTGGCGGGTTCCTCGTGACCCGGCGGATGCTGGCGATGTTCCAGAAAAGCTGATCGGGGGCAGGATAAATGAGCATCGGACTGGTTACAGCCGCCTATATCGTGGCGGCCATTCTCTTCATCCTGTCGCTGGGCGGGCTGAGCAATCAGGAAAAGGCCAAACGGGCCGTATGGTATGGCATCATCGGTATGGCGTTGGCCGTGGTTGCCACGGTTTTCGGGCCGGGGGCGGCCTCGCTCTGGCTGGTGGTGCCGCTGGTGGTGATTGGCGGCGTGATCGGCGCCTATGTCGCGGGCCGGGTCGAGATGACCCAGATGCCCGAACTGGTGGCGGCGCTGCACTCATTCGTGGGTCTGGCTGCGGTTTTCATCGGCTTGAACGCGGATATCGAATTGACGCGCGTTTTGGGGATGGAGGCAGCCGGTCGCGCGACGCTTGAGGGCTTTTCCGCGCTGCTGGCCAGCAAGGATTCGGTCGAAATCTCGATCCTCAAGGTCGAAGTCTTTCTGGGCATCTTTATCGGTGCCGTGACCTTTACGGGTTCGGTCGTGGCCTATGGCAAACTGGCGGGCCGCATCAACAGCAAGGCGTTGACGCTGCCATTTCGCCATCAGATCAACCTGCTGGCGCTGGCAGTCGCGATCATTCTGGGCGTGATGTATTTCAACGGCGCCGGTATCTGGACGCTGATCCTGATGACGATCATCGCCGGTGCGATCGGCTGGCATCTGATCATGGCGATCGGCGGGGCCGATATGCCGGTGGTCGTGTCGATGCTGAACTCGTATTCCGGCTGGGCTGCGGCGGCGATTGGTTTCACGCTGGGCAACGATCTGCTGATCGTGACCGGCGCGCTGGTGGGTAGCTCGGGTGCGATCCTCAGCTACATCATGTGCCGCGCGATGAACCGGAATTTCATTTCGGTGATCCTGGGCGGCTTTGGCGGCCCGCAAGGCGAAGCGCAAGAAATCGAGGGCGAGCAGATCGCCATTGATTCCGATGGCGTGGCTGCCGCACTCAATGATGCAGACAGCATCATCATCGTGCCCGGCTATGGCATGGCGGTGGCGCAGGCGCAAAGCTCGGTCTCGGAACTGACGCGCCGGCTGCGGGCCAAGGGCAAGAACGTGCGTTTCGGCATTCACCCGGTGGCGGGCCGTCTGCCCGGGCATATGAACGTGCTGCTAGCCGAGGCCAAGGTGCCCTATGACATCGTGCTCGAAATGGATGAAATCAACGATGATTTCCCCGAAACCGATGTGGTGATCGTCATCGGCTCGAACGATATCGTGAACCCTGCCGCGCAAGAAGACCCGAACAGCCCCATCGCCGGGATGCCGGTTTTGGAAGTGTGGAAGGCCAAGCAGGTGTTCGTATCGAAACGCGGTCAGGGCACTGGCTATTCCGGGATCGAGAACCCGCTGTTCTACAAGGAAAATACCCGCATGTTCTATGGCGATGCCAAGGCTTCGCTGGATGAGCTGCTGCCCAAGATCGATTGATGGCAGCGCATGCGCAATATCAGCACCCCGCCCGATGGCGGGGTGTTTCCCGTTTCGGTGGCGGTCGGTAACCACCTGAAATCCCGATCATAAATTGTTTCGCAAACCGAATGGCTGCGCGTATCATAAGCCCGAACCAACCACAGGCCTGCCGCGATGATTGCTGACCACCCGCTTCGTTATGCTTTGGCGAATGAATTGCACGCCCGCCCGTTTCCGGCGATGGAGGTGCCCTCGTTTGCGGCATATCTGGCCATCAAACGCCCCGAAGACGCCGCCCTGCGCGACCGCGAGGCCGACCGTGCGCATCTGCTGGCGCTGCTGGATCGTTTCGGCGCACCCCATCCGCAGCCCGATGCGACGCATTATTATGGCGCGCTGGGCAAATATCACCTGAAATGGGAAAGCCACACGGAATTCGTATCCTATACGATCTTTGGCCCCGGCAATACGCCGCGCCCCTTTGACCCCACAAGGTTCGAAGTATTCCCCCCCGATTGGCTGGCTGATGCGCCGGGCGCGCGGATCACATCGGCGCTGATCCGGGTAGAAACCCTGACGGATGACGACCATGTGCGCCGCCGGCTGGATGAATGGTTCGTGCCCGAAAGCCTTGCGGCGGCCAATGTGCTCGATGAGGCGGCAATCATCGCCTGCGATTTTCGCATCGATGCCGGCGGGCATATGCGTTTCGCGCTGTTCGTGCC
>JBBAGE010000073.1:0-11183 GCA_041655055.1 Paracoccaceae bacterium | reverse complement strand
CGGCGCGAGGTCACGCGCACACGCCAGCCCGCATTCGCCATGCGCCGGGCAATATAGCGGCCCACAAAGCCCGCACCGCCATAAATGGTGACCAATTTCGTCATCGGCATACCCTCCGTCCCTTGTGGGAAAATTGATAGCTTTGCAGCGCAGATTGAACAAGCGGCATAAAGGCCGCAGAAAAGCTGAAAACCCCCGTTGACAGTCGGATGCGCCGCATATACATCGCGGTTTCACGACACCTGCCCAGGTGGCGGAACTGGTAGACGCGCTAGCTTCAGGTGCTAGTATTGGCAACGATGTGGAGGTTCGAGTCCTCTCCTGGGCACCACCCCTTTAGCAGACAGGGGCCACGAGTGGCGAATTTCCTCTATAAAAATGACCTTCCCGATGATGTTGACCTTGGGTCCATCGTCGCCATCGACTGTGAAACCATGGGGCTTAACCCGCATCGCGACCGGCTGTGTGTGGTGCAGCTTTCGGGGGGCGATGGCAATGCGCATATCGTGCAAATCGAGCGCGGCCAGACAAGCGCGCCGAATCTGACCCGGCTACTGGGCGATCCGAATGTGCTTAAACTGTTTCACTTTGGCCGATTCGATATTGCGGCGATGTATCATGCCTTTGGCGTTCTGGCGGCGCCGGTTTACTGCACCAAGATCGCGTCGAAACTGGTGCGCACCTATACCGACCGGCACGGGCTGAAATATCTGCTGGATCAGATGCTGCGGGTTGATGTGTCGAAAATGCAGCAAATGAGCGATTGGGGCGCGGATGAGCTGACGCCTGCGCAGCTCGATTATGCCGCATCCGATGTGCTTTATCTGCACCGTTTGCGCGATGCGCTAAACGCGATGCTGGAACGCGAAGGCCGCAGCACGCTGGCGCAATCGTGCTTTGATTTCCTGCCGACCCGCGCGCTTTTGGATCTGCAAGGCTGGCCCGAGCAGGATATTTTCGCGCATTGACCGAAAGGCCCCCGTCCGTGACGCTGCAAAAGGATGTCCTGCTTGCCACCGGCCGCCGCGTGATCCAGCGCGAGGCCGAGGCATTATCCATGCTGGCCGAAAGCGTCGATACGGCCTTTGCCGATGCGGTGGCGCTGATTCTGGCGGCGCGCGGGCGGGTGATCGTGTCGGGCATGGGCAAATCCGGCCATATCGCGCGCAAACTGGCCGCGACGCTGGCCAGCACCGGCACGCCCGCGCATTTCGTTCACCCGGCCGAGGCCAGCCACGGCGATCTGGGCATGATGGCGCGCGGCGATGTGGCGCTGGTGCTGTCGAATTCCGGCGAAACGCCCGAATTGGCGGATCTGGTGGCCTATACGCGCCGATTCGATATTCCGATGATCGGCATTGCCGGGCGCGCCGAAAGCACGCTGTTGCGCCAATCCGATGTGGCGCTGCTGCTGCCCCCCGCGCCCGAGGCCTGCGACAAGGGTATCGTGCCCACCACATCGACGACGATGACGCTGGCGCTGGGTGATGCGCTGGCGATCGCGTTGATGGAACATCGCAAATTCTCGCCCGAACATTTTCGCGTGTTTCACCCCGGCGGCAAGCTTGGCGCGCGGCTGTCCAAGGTTGCCGATCTGATGCACCGCGAATTGCCGCTGGTGGATATGGGCACGCCGATGGGCGATGCGCTGATCGCGATGACCCGGCGCGGCTTTGGCGTGGTGGGGGTATCGGGCGCGGATGGCGCGTTGGCGGGGATTGTCACCGATGGGGATTTGCGGCGCAACATGGCCGGATTGCTGGAAAAAACCGCTGATCAGGTCATGACCCGCAATCCCCAGATCATCGACCCCGACGCCCTGGCCGAAGAGGCCGTGGCCCTGATGCAGGCCCATCATATCACCAGCCTTTTCGTGATCGATGAGGCCCGCCCCATCGGTATTCTGCATATCCATGATTGCCTGCGCGCCGGCGTGGTCTGAGCGGTTGCGATGCGCTATGATGATACCTATTCGCGCGTCATTGCCTGGCTGAAAATCATTCTGCCGCTGGGGGCGCTGGCGATGCTGTCCACGGTGTTTCTGGCGGCGCGCACCATCGATCCGGCGCAAAACCTGCCCTATACCGATGTCGATCCCGGCGCACTGATGGGCGATCAGCGGATCGGGCGGCCAAGCTATGCGAGCGTGACCAGCGATGGCGCCGCGGTGCAGTTTCAGGCCGCGGTCGTGCGCCCCGAAATGGGCGATCCGCGCATCGCCGGCGGAACCGAGCTGGATGCACAGATCGAATTGCCCGATGGCACGGATATCACCCTTCATGCCGCCGATGGCGTGATCGATGGCAGTTCGCAAACCGCCGAGCTGGGCGGCGGGGTGGTGGTGACCACATCATCCGGTTACCGGGTGGAAACCGACCGGCTGGCGGCATTGCTGGATATCACGCGGCTGGAATCGGCGGGGCAGATCACCGGCAACGGCCCCCCCGGCGTGATCGAGGCGGGCAAGATGGTGATCGCCCCCGGATCGCTGCCCGGTCAGTATGTTCTGGTTTTCAATCAGGGGGTCAAACTGATATATGATCCGCAACATCAGAAAGATTAGCCTGTGAAACCTCTGCGCCTGATCACTGCCTGCTTTTTGTTCACCGCTTTGGCGCAGGGGGCGCTGGCGCAGGGGGCACAGATTCCCTTTGGTGGCATGCGCGCGGATACCACGTTACCCGTTGAAATCGCCGCCGAACGGCTGGAAGTCGTGCAGCAGGATGGCGCGGCCGTGTTCAGCGGCAATGTCGTGATCGGGCAGGGGGCGATGCGGCTTGCGGCCGATCAGGTGCGCGTGGAATATGCCGGCGGTGACGATGGCCAGCCCGGCGCGATTGCCCGCCTGCATGCCAGCGGCAATGTCACGCTGGCCAATGGTGACGATGCCGCCGAGGCAGACGAGGCCGAATATACCATCGAATCGGGCCGTATCGTCATGACCGGGGGTGTATTGCTGACCCAGGGGCCAAATGCGCTGTCGGCCGAACGGCTGGTCGTCGATCTGCAAAGCGGCACCGGCACGATGGAAGGCGGCGTGCGCACCATTTTGATGCCCGGTCGCGACTAGATGTCCGCTGCCGATTCGGATCAGGGCCTGCGCGTCACGCATCTGCGCAAAAGCTATCGCAAGCGTCCGGTGATCCGCGATGTCAGCCTGCATCTGAACCGGGGCGAGGTTGTGGCCCTGCTGGGCCCGAATGGTTCGGGCAAAACGACCTGTTTCTATTCTATCGCCGGCCTTGTGACCCCCGAAAGCGGGCAGGTGTTGCTTGATGGCCGCGATGTGACCTATCTGCCGATGTATCGCCGGGCCAAGCTGGGCATCGGTTACCTGCCGCAGGAAGTTTCGATTTTCCGCGGCATGAGCGTTGAAAACAACATCCTCGCGATTCTGGAACTGGCGGTAAAAGACCCGATCTTGCGGCGCGAACGGCTCGAAGATCTGCTGTCGGAGTTTTCCATCACCCATCTGCGGCGCACGCCCGCGCTGGCACTGTCGGGGGGCGAAAGGCGGCGCACCGAAATCGCGCGCTGTCTTGCGGCGGGGCCGAAATATGTGCTGCTGGATGAACCCTTTGCCGGCGTCGATCCCATTGCCGTGGGCGAGATTCGCGGCCTTGTGATGGCGCTGAAACAACGCGGGCTGGGCGTGCTGATCACCGATCACAATGTGCAGGAAACCCTGGGGATCGTCGATCGCGCCTATATCTTGCATGACGGCGAAGTGATGATGAGCGGCACCACCGCCGAGGTCGTGGCCGATGAAAACGTGCGCCGCGTCTATCTTGGGCAGAATTTTCGCGTCTGAACCCACGCCCGCAGGGATCAGTTGACAGACCTGCCTTATAATGCGCCAATTGTATCAAATGTGGAGCAAGGCCCTTTTCCATCGCGCGACGGCTGTTCCCGTCGGCGCCACGACGCCAAAACAGCCGGCGGCTAAGGCTTTATTAACGATTCCAATCCGATATTCGAAATTCCCCGCGCCAATCTCGGCGGCGGGGCGTTCACCTGACGGAGGCCAAATGCGTTATCAAATCAGTGGCAAACAAATTGACATCGGCGAAGCCCTGCAAGAACACGTCAAAACCGGCTTGGGCGTGGTTATGGAAAAATATGCGCAGCGGCCAACCATCGCCAATGTGGTCTTTTCACGCGACGCCAGCCAATTCGCCTGCGAAGTGGCCTTGCATCTGTCCACCGGGCTGACGGCCCAGGCGCGCGCGCAAGCCCATGATATCTATGCCTCATTTGATCTGTGCCGCGACAAATTGGAAAAACAGCTTCGCCGTTACAAACGCCGGCTCAAGGATCATCATCGCCACCGCGCACAACCAGTTGAACTTGTCGGCGCTTCGTCCTATATCCTCGCGGCAACAGAGCATAGCGATGAAGCAGAGCCGGAAACACTCCAGCCGATCATCATCGCTGAGATGGAGACCAATATCCCCTCGCTGTCCGTTGGCGAGGCCGTGATGCAGATGGAGCTGGCCGGGTCACCCCTGCTGGTTTTTCGCAACGAAGGTAAAGGCGCGGTGAATGTGGTCTACCGGCGCCATGATGGCAACATAGGCTGGATTGATCCAGGCGGCGCGGGATAGTTCCCCGCAGCCTGCGGTGTATGAAAAGAGCAGGTCACATGGAAATCTCGAATATTCTGCTTCCTTCGGCCGTTAGGGCCGTTGGAAAACTCACAAGCAAGAAGCGCTTGTTTCAGGATCTGGGCGAGATCGCCGCCGCTTCTTACGGGCTTGATCTGAACAATGCGGTCAATGCCTTGCTTGAACGCGAAAGTCTTGGCCCGACGGGTGTCGGCCAAGGCATCGCACTGCCCCATGCCCGGATCGCGGGCATCGACAAGGTGGTCGGTATTTTCGTGCGCCTGGAAGATCCGATCGATTTCGACGCCGTTGACCGGCAGCCGGTCGATCTGGTTTTCGTCCTGTTCGCCCCCGAGGATTCCGGGGTCGATCACCTCAAGGCGCTGGCGTTGGTATCGCGCACGATGCGCGATTCCGCCGTGCGCGCCAAATTGCGCGCGAATACCGATCCGGCCACATTGCACGCGGTATTGACCGAGGCCACCCGCAACGAAGCGGCCTGATCCGCTGGCGCGCATTCACTCTGCGCGCCAGTCGCCAAAGCCAAACATCATATAATCCCGCTGATAGGCGGCGCGGGCGGCGGCCTCGACACTGGCGTCATAAATATCGGCCAGGCTGAACGGTTGATCGGGCGTCGCCACGGCGGGCGCGATGGCCCGGCCCGCCAGATGCGCCAGATCGCGGGCCATATCACCTTCGCGGATGATCATATCGGGCAGCATGAATCCCGCCATCCCGGCCAGCACTTCGGTTTGCGATGCCCATGCCCCATCGACGCGCACACTGGTCTGGCCGGCCAGATTGCCCTTGATGAACGCGGCAAAGGCCAGAAACGCCGTCCTGTGCGTGGCCAGATCATAGTTGCGCATATCGCGCGGGATCGGCAGGCGATAGCTGGCGCGCAGGGTCTGGCGGATATCAGCATAGGATTCGGGCCCGGTTGCCAGAATATAGCGGCAAAACACATGATGCAGCCGCGCCAAAGGATGCCGGATCACCGTAAAACTGCGGTGGTTTTGCGATTGGCGCAGCCAGTGACGCAGGCTTTTTTGGGTGAAATCGCGGATCAGGGCATCGGGGCTGACGCCATCAAGCGCGGCAAGCCATTCGTCCACCACATCTTCGGGGCCGCCTTTGATCGGCATATGGATCAGCGCGGATTTCGCAGCGGCGACATAGCGGGGCACCGCGGGGCCGCGGCGGGGTTCATGGTTGGGGATACGGTCCAGCCCGAATAGATCCATCTGGCCCAGCGCCGCGACCATTTCGTCATAATTAGACACTTTTTCCCGCAAATGCGCCGGGTTTTGCACCTTGGTGCGGGTGTTGGTGCGCGTCTTGGGCGTGCTGACCCCCAAAAATCGCGCCAACCCATTCAGCACCCCCAGATCGTTGATATCATCGTAACCGATATGAAACGCTGTCTGGCCGCTGATCTGCAACGCATGGCGCACCTGTTGGTGAAAGCCCTGCAGCGCATCCAGCGATGCCCAGAATTCGCCCGCGTCAAAGGTGATCTGCGCGGTTTTCGCCTGTTTCATATCGCCCAGCCGCCATTGACCGGTGCTGACCGCGATTTTATGCGAAACGTGACTATCCAAGGGGTTTCGGGTCAAAATGATCTTGGCGCAGCGCGGATTTTCCAGCGCCATCGCCATGATGCGCGGATCATGGCCGGGAAAGAACCGAAACCCCGCCAGCCCATCGGTGGCCTGTTGCATCGCTGCCAGCAGCCGCGCGGGATCGGCTTCGCGGCTTTCCATGGTTTCGCCCAGCAATTCCTGTTTGCCGGCATGGCCGATGAAGCGGGGATTGAACGCTTCGCCCCAGCAATGCAGGCCGGGAAAATCGTTGATATTTTCCTCAAGAAAATTCGATCCGGTGCGCATGGCGGCAAAAATGACGAAATAGTCAAACATGTCAGGGGCCTATCAATCTGGGTCGGGGTGCGGCCATGGCGGCGGGGACATCATCGGCGGGATCGAAATCGCCCACCAGCGTGGGCACCATCCCGGCATTGCGCAAGCGGTGCAAGAACACATCAAAACCCGCCAGATCCACCAGCCCCGGCAGCGGCATCTGCGCCGGTTTGCGGCCGATCGCGTCAACCAGCGCGTGCAATTGTGGCGCCGAATTGGCCACAAACTCTGCCAGCGTGCAAATACGCAGCCGCGCGCGGGTATGGGGGCTGCGCAGCACGCCCAGCCATGCGTTTTCGACCTGTTGCAGCCGGGCGGCCTTTGCCCGGATCGTGGCGATTTCCGCGCCGGATTGGAACAGCGCCACGGCCCAGGCGCCGGTAACGACGAAAATCTGCGCATTCGGGTCTGTTGCGGTGAACCATGCGATATCTTGCGTATCGCGCGGGCCGAATTGAAAGCATTGATGCCGGGGCCGGCCATTCCACAAAAGGTTGGTCAGAAACGCGGTGGGATTGTAATCGCGCAGCGCCGCATGATCGCTTTGCGCGCCGGGGGCAATCGTTTCGCCGCCTGCGAATTCGGCGCGTTCGGGCGCGAACAGATGGCCATGCACCTGCGCATCCACCGCGCCCGCCAGCCATGGGGCAAAGCCGTGGATCACCTGATCAAAACCCGCAAGCATCGTATAGGGGGCGGCGGATTTGGTGTTGTGCAGATATGTCGCGGGCGCGCGGCTATGCATATGCAACCCGGCGCGGCCTTCGGTCCGGCGGGCGCGGGTTTTGGCAAAGTGCCGCTCGACCGGGGCGGGGTTGGGCGCGGCATCACTGCGCGCGCCGGAATCAGAGCCTGAAAACGCGGAATAGAGCCTGTCTGCCCCCGGCCAGATCTTGCGCGCGACAAAGCAATGCGATTGGCGCAACAGATCCAGATGATCATCGTAAAAGACATGCGGTTTGCCCTGCGCATCAAAGCGCGTCAGGGTCAGCGACCGGCTTTCGATCCTGCGGGCATGGCGGCGCGCCAATGTCTGGTAATAGCATTCATCGGGAATCCAGACGCGGGCGAAATAGCGGTCGAATTCGGCGCGGCGTGGATCTTGCAAAATCGCGGCCAGCGTTTTGCGGGTCAGGCACCACCATTGCGCGCCCAGATGCGGCTCTATCCCGGGGGGAATCCGGCGTTTGAAGCGAATACGCCGTTGCAGCCGCACATAGCCGTCAAACAGCCGCCGCTGGCGCCGCCACGAAAACGGAAACCGCAGCAAAAAGCGTTCGTGATCCAGCCCGCCCACGGCCCAGGACGCATCCTGGCTGGTCACGCTTTCGATGAAATCAGTGTCTGGATAGCGGGCAAGATAGGCGCGCAGATCATCGACCGGGCGCAGCGGCAGGCACAGCCCCGACACCAGATAGACATGCTGCACATCGGGAAATTCCGCCAACAGCATTTCTGCCCCCGATTGCGACGCCTGCACCAGCGACCATTTCCCCCATTCGCCGGCATGGCGCGGGCTGAACCGGATATTCGGCATATCGGCAAGCCCGCGTTCAAACGCCGAAAACGCCGCGATAGATACGCTTTTATCCACATGGATCACCACCGGACAGCCCGCCTTTGCCCAATGGCGGGCGGCCTGGGCGGCGCGGTGCAGGGCCTCATGCGCCAGCATGACGATGCCCAGGCTCATGCCCAACCCCCCGTTGACATCAGCCCCAGCGCGTCAAGCTGGCGCCAGTCGCGAAACGCGGTGCTTTGTGCGCACCACAAATCGGGACTTTGATGGCGATGATAGGCCAGATATTCGCGCCCATTGGCGTAATGCTGGCGGCGGGTCATTTCTTCGCGCGATTTATCCGCGAATGTGTGCAGGAATTTCGCATGGAGCAGACAACCGCTGGCCTTTTCCCCGCCCCATTCGTCATAGACCCGGTTCAAACCCCGCGGCAAAAGCGCATGGGTCGAACTGATATAGACATAGGATTTATGCCATTTCACCAAGGGCACCTTGTTCAGCGTCGGGGCATGGGCGGGGCGGTCGGCGAAAAACGCCCGTGCGCGCACGCCGCCTTGCACCCAAAGCGCGCCGATGTGGTTTTTCCTCTGGGTATAATTGCCGCTGTCGAACCAGTTGGCGATGGCAAAGGGATTCTGCCCCTCGGTATAGATTTGGGCGTCAAGCGCGCCTTTGGGATACATATCCAGCAAAAGCGTGCCAAACGACCGGATCGAAGATGCATCCAGCCAATCGGTCAGCGCAGTGATCGGGCGCGTATCGTGGAACGGATAGATGAAAAATTCATCCGCATCCACCACCAGCGTCCAATGCCCATGGCCATAGCGCCGCTGTAGCCAATTCAGCCAATCGACACCAAAACGCGCGCGTTTGTAACTGGCATCGGTATGCCACAGCGACACATCGGGCTGGGCGCGCAGATATTCGGCCGAACCATCGTCGGACCCGTTATCGACGATCAGGAAATGCGCGATACCAAGGGTGCGGTAATACTGCAGGAAATAGGGCAGGCGGATGCGTTCATTGCGCAATGTCATGAACAAAAGCACATCGCCCGGGCGGATCTGGCCGGTGCGATCGGCCACGGCGCGCAATTCGCGGCGTTTGACCAAGGCCCGCATGCGCCAGCGTTTTCGGCGCAGCCTGAGCGCGTAGGATTCGAAAATACCCAACTCGTTACCAACCTCTGCGACAATGTGGCGATCAGCCCGTCGCCCGCGTGAAATGATCCTGCCATGTCGGCAGCGCGGGCGGTTGTTTGCGCGCGCCCGCACCCTTTGCCAAAGCCAGAATATGCCGCTGCCATGCATAACTATCCTGCGCTGGCAGGTAAACGGGGTAATTCCCCAAGGTCTCGTGATAAACCGGCAGATCGGCGCAGATCACCGGCACGCCAAGTGCTGCGGCCTCAAGCGGGGGCAGGCCGAAGCCTTCGGTCAGGCTGGGAAACAGCAGCGCCCGCGCGCCTTGCAACAGCCCGGCGATGTCGCCATCGGGCAGGCCGGGCAATTCAAACACGCTGCGCCCCATCATCGGCGCGCGATCAAGCCGGGCAAAAACGGCGGCGTTATTCCACCCCCGCTGCCCCAGGATCAACAGATGCGGCGCATCATCGCCCAGTTCCGCATCCAGCCGCTGCCAGATATCAAGCAACAGGGCATGGTTCTTGCGCGGCTCGATCGTGCCTATTGTGACGAAATAGGCTCTGGCGGGCCTTGTCACCGGGGCAGGGGGCGTGGGCGCAACCCCCAGCGGCGCGATCACGGCGGGCAGGTCGGGCAGCCAGCGCGCGCCGGCGCGCGCGACAGCGGCGCTGGTATAAATCACGCGATCGGCATGGCGGGCAATGGCATCGATGCGCGCGCGGAATCCGGCCACGGTGCCCGCGCGTTGCATTTCGGGATATTCCAGCGGGATGAAATCATGCACCAGCACCGCAATTTCTGCCCCCGCGCGGGCCATCGCGCCCAGCGTGCGATCCGACAGATTGCTATGGCCGGTGTTGAAATAGGCACTTATCCGGGGCAAATGCCGCGCCAACATCCGCCCCAGCCCCACGCGCGAACAGCGGGCAAATGCCAGCCTGCGGATATCGGATTCGGCCCTGCGGCGGGCGGGGGAAATCCGGCGCGACAGATGCCCCGAAATATCGGCGCGGCCCCAATCGTCACGGGCAAATTTGCCCGCCAGCACCGCCATTCCGGCACGGTCCAGCAGTGCAAAGCCCGGCGCGGTGCGCACCAGCGCCGTCACCGGCACGGGCAGGGTCAGCACATGCAAAAGCCAGGCATATTCCACCCGGTCAATGCCGGTCATCGGGCCCGCGCCCGCGCGGCTGACCAGCCGCGTCAGATCAAGGCAGATCGGCCGTTCCACCAGAGCCTATTGCGCAGCTTTGCGCAGGGCGACCATTTCTTCAAGATAGGCGGCAAGTTCCTCGCGCAGATCATCGCGCGCAAGGCCAAAGGCCACGGTCGCCTGCAAAAACCCCGCCTTAGAGCCACAATCAAAGCGCTGCCCGCGAAAGCGGTAGCCATAGACATTGCGGCCCTTGGCGATTTCTTCGGCAATCGCATCGGTAAGCTGAATTTCGCCCCCCGCGCCGGTTTTCATCTGATTCAGGTTCTGCATGATCCGGGGCGACAGGATATACCGCCCGATCACCGCCAGATTGGATGGCTGGGTGCCGGGCGCGGGCTTTTCGACCATGCCGGCCACGGAAACCAGCGCGCCCATGTCATCCTTGACGTCCAAAATCCCATAGGACGACGCCCGTTCCGGCGGCACCTCCATCGCGGCGACCATCGAGCCGCCGGTTTCCTGATAGGCCTCGACCATCTGTTGCAAACAGGGCACTTCGGCGGCGATCACGTCATCGGGCAGGATCACGGCGAAAGGTTCGTTCCCCAGCAAGCGGCGCGCGCACCAGACCGCATGGCCAAGCCCCAGCGCGCGATGCTGGCGGATATAGGCGATGGCGCCGCTGTCCATATTGGTGGATTTCAGCACCTCTAGCAGGTCATCCTTGCCCTTTTTGCGCAGATCCTGTTCCAGCATGGGGGCGTGATCGAAATAATCCTCAAGCGCGCCCTTGCCGCGTGAAGTGACAAAGATGAATTCCTTGATCCCGGCGGCGCG
>JBBAGE010000072.1:0-11217 GCA_041655055.1 Paracoccaceae bacterium | reverse complement strand
CCCATTCCATCGACGGGGGGCTGACGCTCGATACTACCGGGCCCGCGGCGGGCACGGGCGAAGCTTACCGCCTGCGCGCCCGCGCCGATCTGGCCGAGGTGATCCCCGGCACCGAAGGTTATGCCGCCGCATGGTATGAAAAGCGCACCGCCGGGTTTTCCTCGCTCGATCACCAGACGCGTGAGGATGAGGAAAACTGGGGCGCGGAAACCGAATTCGCCCTGTCGGCGCGTTCCGACGTCGCGCTTAGTTTCGAACATTACAAATCCGACAGCGGCAAGCGGCTGGATGAGGCGCGGCTTGCCTGGATTTACCAGCTATCGGCCGGGTCCGAGGTCACGCTGGCCTATGGCTTCATCGACCGGATCGACCCGCTGCGCGCCGACCGCACCGGGAGGCGCCATGATATCGGCCTGCGCTATGCGCGCGATGTATCCGACCGGTTGGCATGGCATGTGTTCGGACAGGCCACGCTGGCGCATTCAGGCGAGATCAGCCGGGGCGACCGGATCGGTATCGGTGCGGATTACGCCCTGAACGATCAATGGCGCGTCGCGGGCGAAGTATCTGCCGGGGCCACCGGGCCGGGCGGGCATCTGATGTTCCGCTTTGAGGGCGCGGATACATCGGGCTATTTCGGCTATACGCTTGATCCCGACCGCGCCTTTGATGACGTGGTCCTGACGGGTCGCGACCGGGGTAAATTCATCACCGGGGCGCGCAAACGCTTTGCCGAACATCTGACGGTCTTTGGCGAAAACAGCTATGATCTGTTTGGCGAACGCCGGACGCTCGCCACCGCTTACGGGGTGGAATATGTCCAAAGCAATTATCTGACCTATACCGGCGCGGTGGAATTCGGCCGTGTCACCGATGCGGCCAGCGGCGATCTGGACCGCGCGGCGCTTTCACTTGGCGCGCGCTATCAAGATGATGCCGGGCTGACCATGCGCGGGCGGCTGGAACTGCGTCGCGACCGGGGCAGCTATGGCGGCACCATCCGCGATTCCCACACGATCATGGGGAATTTCGCGCTGACGCATGAGATCAACGATGCCGCACGGGTCGTGACCGGGCTGCAATTCGTGCTGCCGCGCAACGATGGCACCGCCGCCCTGCCCGAAGGCGATTATCTGCGCTATGATCTGGGTTATGCGTTCCGGCCCACGGATAACGACCGGCTGAACGTGTTGGCGCGCTATCAGTATCTGCATGACCTCTATGGCCAGCGGCTTGACGGCACCGACACCCGCGGCCCGCGTCAGAAAAGTCATATTTTCAGCATCGATGCCGAATATGATCTGACCGAGCGCTGGACGCTGGGCGGCAAGATCGGCCTGCGCCTGTCGGAAACATCGCCGGGCACAGGCGCGGCCTTTACCGGCAATGATGCCTGGCTTGCGGTGATCAGCGCGCGCTATCACGTGGTGCATAACTGGGATCTGCTGATCGAGGCCCGCCAGCTTGGCCTGCGCCAGGCCGGCACGACCGAAACCGGGCTGGTGCTGGGCGCCTATCGCCACTTTGGCGAACATGTGATGATGGGCGTGAATTACAACTTCGGCCGGTTCTCGGACGATCTGAGCGATCTGACCCATGACGACCGCGGCGTTTCGCTGAACCTGATCGCAAAGTTCTGAACCGCCGGAAATGTGCCTGAACTCCGCCGCATCAAATCGGCGGGGTTTTTCGTGGCGGAAAGGTTAACGAGGGAAATCGATTACGCATCACTGCCTGGCCATCGCGCCGGCAACCAGTTTCGCACCCGAAATTACCGCGTGGCGATGGTGCGATGACACTGCTTTGAAAGCATCGCGACCGCGACATACGCGGTGCCAGATGCCTAGCGAGAAATATCGCATCGGCCGCTCATCAGGCGATCTGCAACTGTTTGATGATGGATGATCAGACCCGCGCAGGCTGGAAAACACAGCGCACGACAGGGAATGCAGGCTACCCCGGCACGCAAGCCAAGGGCGCTGCAGCGCCCCCGGCCCTGTCGATCCGCGCCGGTCGGTTGGCGCGATCAGCCGCCCTTGTATTGCGGCGCGCGCTTTTCCAGCAATGCCACCACGGCTTCGCGCTGATCTTCGGTGTTTTGCACGATGGCCTGATAGGCGGCGGCGAGTTCCAGCGCGGTATCAAGATCGCTTTCCGCCGAAAGCCGCAGCAGCCGCTTGTTCAGCCGCAGGCTTTTGGGCGGGAAAGCCGCGATCTGCCGCGCAAGCGCCATGGCCTCATCCACAAGGCTGTCCGCAGGAACCACACGGCTGACGATGCCCCAGCTTTCAGCCTCCGCCGCGTTCAGCATCCGGCAGGTCAGCGCCAGTTCCATCGCCTTGGACCGCCCCACCAGACGCGGCAGGAACCAGGCCCCGCCATCGCCCGAAATCAACCCCACACGCAGGAAACTTTCGGCAAAAGCGGCCTCGGGGGCCGCAATGCGGATATCGCACATGCAGGCCAGATCGAACCCTGCGCCAATCGCCGCGCCGTTCACCGCTGCGACGATCGGCACATCAAGCGCGAGAAACGCGCGCGGCAGGCGCTGGATATGGCGGCGATAGGCTTCTTGCATTTCATGCGGGGCGCCGGTGAACATCGGATGGGTGCCGTCGCGCATTTCCTTGACATTGCCACCCGAACTGAACACCGGGCCATTAGCGGTCAGCACGATGCACGACAGGCTTTCATCCGCATTCGCGCCCTCAAGAAACGGCAACAAAATGTCAAGCACCGGACCCGAAAGGGCATTGCGCGAACTGGCCTCGTTCAATGTGACGCGGGCGATAGAGCCTTCGCGCTCGATCAGGACGGGGGCATCAGTCATGCGGTTTCTCCTTTGGAATCAACGATATGCGACCACAGTCCTTCGGGCGCGTCAATCGCGGCCTGCCCGATGGCATCCTCAAGCGCGGCCTGACGGCCCCAGCTATCGCGCCAGATCCAAAGCCGCTTGCTGTAATGATGCAGCTCATGTTCCTCGGTAAAGCCGATGGCCCCGAGGATCTGATGCGCCGCTGCGGTAATCGTGGTGGCAGCGCGGCCCGATTGCACCTTGGCCGATTGCCAGTGCAGCGGGCGCAGCCAGCCGCCATCAAAGGCGCGGATCGCCCCCGCCACGGCGGCCTGCGCCACGGTATATTCGGAAACCGCCTCGGCAATCCGGTGTTGCAGCGCCTGAAAGGCCGAAAGCGGGCGGCCGAACTGCTTGCGGGTATTGGCATAATCGATGGTAATTTCGCTGACCCGGTGCATCGCGCCCAGCATCGCGGCAGCGGTCAGGCAGGCCCCCTGCACCGCCAGCCTGTCGGCAAGCCCCGGGGTGGTATATGTCGCAAGCGCATCGCCCGTGGCGCGCACCCATGGCCGGTGATCAAGCGCCTCGAACGCCGGTTCTGCCGCATGGATCGCCAGCGTATCGCCCGCAACCACCGCGATCCGATCCGCCGGGCCTTCGGCCTGGCGCGTGCCGGGGGCTGCCAGCACCGCGCCATCCGCGCCCGCCAGCGTCGGCGCAAGGATCAGCGACACGATCGGCAGCGGCGCGGCGTGATAGCCCGCGCGCCAGGCAAGCACCGCGGCATCTTCCAGCGTGGCGCCCATGCCGCCCTCTTCCTCGGGGATCAGGGCCAGCGGCAGGCCCGCTTCTTCGGCCATCGCGGCAAGGCGCGTGGGCAGCTCTGCATCCTTGCGTGCGGCGGGATCGGCCATTGCCTGACCAAAAAGCCGCTCGGCCAGATCCTCTAACATACGTGCATTATCGCTCATCTCAGGCCAAGCTCCCGTGCAATGATGCCTTTCAAAATCTCGCGCGTGCCGCCACGCAACGAATAACACGGCGCGTTCAGGATCGCGGTCGCCAGCGTCGCGGCCTCGGGCCCGCCATCGAGTGCGGGGACGATATCGATCAGCCTGCGCGCGATTTCGGGGATATCCTGTTCCAGCCCGGTGCCGATATCCTTCATCATCGTGGCAAGCGCCCCCACCCCTTCGCCCCGGCCCAGCAGCGCGTTGATTTGCAAGGACAATTCGCGAATCGCCGTCATACGGGCCACCAGCCCGCCCAACTCGGCAATGCCGCGCGGATCGCGGCTATCCGCCGACAGCCGCGCCATGGTGGCCAGCAGCCCGAAGGACGATAGAATCCGGTCCGGCCCCGAGCGTTCAAACGACAGTTCTGCATTCACCAGCGCCCAGCCATCGCCGCCTTGGCCCAGCAGGTGATCCTCGGGGATGAAGACGCTATCGAAAGTGATCTCGTTCAACTCCTCATCCCCCGCAAGATTGGGGATGGGGCGCACGGTGATGCCTTTGGCATCCATCGGCACCACAAGCTGCGAAAGCCCGGCATAGCGACCTTCGCCACGCGGCGCGGTGCGGCACAGGCAAATGATATATTCGGCATGTTGGGCGTTCGTGGTCCAGACCTTGCGGCCTTCCAGCCGGAAACCGCCCTCGACCCGATCAGCCTTGGTGCGGATCGACGAAAGATCCGACCCGCTGTCAGGCTCGCTCATCCCGATGCCGAAGGTGATCTCGCCCCGCGCGACGGCGGGCAGAATGCGGCGGCGCAAAGCCTCGCTGCCATGGCGCAGGATCTGCGGCGCGGATTGGCGGTCGGCGATCCAGTGCGAGCCTTGCGGGGCACCGGCGGCCAGCATTTCCTCCATCACCACGTAACGTTCCCAGGCCGTGCGCCCGTGCCCGCCATATTCGACCGGCAGCGTCATTCCGATATAACCCCGCTGGGCGGCGCGCAGCGAAAAGCCACGATCCCACGTGGTCCAGCCCTGACGGCCCGGGCGAATACCGCCGCTGGCGCGTTCTTCGTCAAGAAATGCCCGCACTTCGGCGCGAAGTGCGGTGGCGGGATCATGTGGCACCGGACTGGCATCCGGCGCAGGAAACAGGCGCGAAAGGGTCATCTCTCCCCCCAAGGAACAAGGCTTTTGCTAGCCATACGGAAGCGGGCCAGCGAGGGCAATGATAAATTCTGTATAGCGATGATCATTCTTGATCACGAATTCATTGCAATTTCGGATTTGGTCTTTCTCGATAGAAAAGGCTGTTATATAGGAAACAGTATAACAAGGAGCGCATGAGCACCATGAACGACAACGCGGCCGTCCCGGCCAAAGGCGCGGCCGCAGGCCGCAAACGTCGCAGCAGCCCCGTCGATGGGGAATTGGCCGATTCCATGTCGTCGGGCAAGATGGTGGGCGCGGTCGTGGCCGCGATCAAGATCTTGCGATTCATGGCGGCGGTGCGCGAACCGTTGGGTGTGTCGCATATTGCCAAGGAAACCGGGCTTAATACCTCGACCACGTTCAACATCCTGCGCACGCTGATGCTTTATGATTTCGTGCAGTTCGAGCAATTGTCCAAGACCTATATCCTCAGCCTCGGGATTTTAGAGATCGCGCAGGCGGCAATGGCGATCGGCGGCGATATCGGCGTCGTGCGCCCCGCGATGGAACGGATCGCGCAGGAACACAGCGTAACCGTGACGCTCTGGCAGCCCACGGCGCGGGATCGGAAAATCCTGATCATGACGGCACAGCCGCGCAATCCGATGCGGATTCAGATGGCCATCGGCCAGCGCCTGCCGCTGCTGATCGGCTCCACCGGCCGGATCTTCGCGGCGTTCTCGGACATGGACGAGGCCGAGATCAAGGACCAGTTCGACCAGATCCGCTGGAACGGGCCGATCGCCTTCACGGATTACATGGCGCAGGTGCATGAGGCGCGCGAAAAGGGCTGGGCGATGGATACCGGCAATTTCGCCCAAGGGACGGTGCTGGTCTCGACCCCGATCTATTCCGCCGATGGCAATGCCGCGCTCGCCGTCACCGCCACGATGTTCACCGGCCAGTATGACCCCGGCCGCACGGTCAATATCGTGCGCGATCTGGAAGCCTTCTCAGAGCAGGCCGCGCGGGCGTTGCCGAATTAAGGGCCGGTTGGACCTTGGGATTACCCACCACTGCGGAAGAGCGCGAAGGGCAGCGCCCGCCCGTCGTGCCGAAGGCACGCCACAGAGGTGTGCCGAAAGCACGCCTTCGGCGTGACGGGGGCGGGTCGGGCGCTGCCCGGACTATCGTCCGGGCGGGATGGTGGAGAGGATAGCGCCTTCCCGCCGCCGCTCAGTCCAGCGTCCGGGCGAAGGCGCCGCGACCCATCAGCCGCTCTTCCTGCTCCGCCGTGCCGCTGTCGCGGTTCGATGGCAGCGCGGCGATATGGGCCAACGCGCGCCGGGTGGCGGGGCGTTCGGCGATGCGGTGGAACCAGTCGGTCAGGTGCGGATGCGCGGGCGCGTCCACGGCCATGTGGGGATGGGTCGCGCCAAACAGCTTCGCCTCGATCGAGACCCATGGCCAGACCGCCACATCGGCGATGGAATAGTCCGCCCCGCCCAGCCATGGGCTGACCGCCATCCGCTCTTCCAGCCGGTCATAGACCAGCCGCGCCGCCGAGGTGAACCGCGCCAGCCCATAGGCATCATCCCGGCCATCGCGGGCGAAATGGTTGAACTGCCCCCAGACCGGCCCGACCGTGCTCATCTGATACATCAGCCATTGCAGAACCTCGGCCCGCGCGCGCGGCGCCTCGGGCAGCAGGCAGCCGAAGCTTTCGGCCAGATGGATCAGGATCGCGCCGGATTCGTACACCACAAGCGGCTCATCCGGGGCATGATCCACCAGCACCGGCAGGCGCTGCAACGGGTTCAGCCGGGTAAGCTCCGCGCCGAAATGATCGCCCCGGTGCACGTTCATCGGCACCAGCCGAAATAGTGCGCCGACCTCCTCCAGCATGAGGATGATCTTTTGCACATTCGGGCTCAGGCTGCCGTAAAGCGTGAAACGCGGGGCGCTCATACCGGGCTCATCGGTTTTCCGGCGCCGTCCACTCGCGCGAGCCGGCGATATTGTCGGGCGAAAGGATGCGGCTGATCGAATCGGCCTCTTCCGCGCTCAGATGCACATCCACACCGCCGACGTTTTCTTCGAGATAGCGGATGCGCTTGGTGCCGGGGATCGGCACGATGTCATCGCCCTGCGCGAAGAGCCATGCCAGCGCCACCTGCCCCAAGGTGCAATCCTTGGCCGCCGCGATCGTCTGCACCTGTTCCAGCAGGGCAAGGTTGCGATCCATATTCTCGCCCTGAAAACGCGGGGCGTTCTGGCGCAGGTCGCTCGCATCCAGCGTCTGGGTGGATTTGATCGCGCCGGTCAGGAAACCGCGCCCGAGCGGGCTATAGGGCACGAAGGCGATATCCAACTCGCGGCAGGTGGGCAGAATCTCGGCCTCTACATCGCGGTGAAACAGCGAATATTCCGATTGCAGCGCAGAAACCGGATGCACGGATGCCGCGCGGCGCAACGTATCGGCGCTGACTTCGGACAGCCCGATCCCGCGGATCTTGCCCTCTTTCACCAGATCGGCCAGATCGCCGATGATATCCTCAACGGGGCGGTTCGGGTCCATCCGGTGCACGTAATAGATATCGATCCGGTCCGTCCCCAGCCGCTTCAGCGACGCCTCAAGGCTTTTGCGCATATAGTCGCGCGAATTGTCCAACTCGCGGTCATAGAGGCTGCCCGAGGGGCCATCGGGGTCGCGGATGATCCCGAATTTCGATGCGATCACCAGCCGGTCGCGCTTGCCCTGCGCGAAACGGCCCACCAGCGACTCGTTATGGCCGCGGCCATACATGTCGGAAGTGTCATACATCGTCACCCCCAACTCCAGCGCTCGCTCCAGCGTGGCGAGCGATTCGGCCTCATCCTGCGGCGGCCCGTAAAACTCGGACATCCCCATGCAGCCAAGGCCCAGCGCCCCGCAACTGACGCCCGAGGCGCCCAGTCTGACCTGTCTCATTCCCGTTCCCCCCTCAAAGCCTCTCGATGATCGTGGCGGTGCCAAGCCCGCCGGCGCAGCACATGGTTTGCAGCCCGTAGCGCCCCTGCCGCCGCTCAAGCTCGTTCAGCAGCGTGGTCATCAGCCGCGCGCCGCTGCCGCCCAGCGGATGGCCGAGCGCGATGGCCCCGCCGTTGACATTCAGCTTCGCCGGATCGGCGCCGGTCTCTTTCAGCCACATCAGCGGCACCGGGGCAAAGGCCTCGTTCACCTCATAAAGATCAATATCGTCATGGGTAAGCCCGGCGCGTTCCAGCACCTTGGCGGTGGCGGCCACCGGCCCGGTCAGCATCAATTCCGGGTCCGAACCCACGGTCAGCGCCTGCACCACCCGCGCGCGGGGCCGCAGGCCAAGCCGCTTGGCCGTATCCTCATCCATCATCAGCAGCGCCGCAGCCCCGTCGGAAATCTGCGAAGCATTGCCCGCCGTCACCCGCCCATCGGGCCGGAACGAGGTCTTGAGCGTGGCAAGCTTTTCGCGGCTGGTATCGCGGCGAATGGTTTGATCGGCACCAAGCACGGGGATTTCCGGATTGCTGCCCGGCTCGCCCCATTCGGTCACATCGACGGGGATGATTTCGGTATCGAAGCGCCCGGCATCGGCGGCGGCGGCGGCGCGCTGATGGCTCTGGATCGCAAAATCATCCAGCGCATCGCGGTCCAGCCCCCAGAGATCGCAGATCCGCTCTGCCCCTTCACCCTGCGAGGTCAGTTCATACCGATCCAGCCATTTATGGCCGAAAGGCTCGCCGTGGATATCGCGGTTCGACCCCATGGGCACCCGGCTCATGGCTTCGGCCCCGCCAGCGACCACGATATCCGCCTGCCCCGTGGCGATCATCGCCTGCGCGAGATGCACGGCCACTTCGGACGACCCGCATTTGCGGTCAATGGTCAGCCCCGCCACATGTTCGGGCCAGCCCGCCGAAAGCAGCGCGGTGCGCGCGATATTGGCGCTCTGCTCGCCGATCTGGGTGACGCAGCCAAAGATCACATCCTGCACCAGCGCCGGATCGAGATCATTACGCTCGGCCAGCGCGCGCAGCACCACGGCGCCCAGATGATCGGCCCGCACCGGCGCCAGCGCGCCGCGAAACTTGCCAACCGGCGTGCGGACGGCATCTACAATGACAACCCCGCGCATCAGAACGGCCTCAGGCCGGAACTGACCACCTTCTGCCCGTCTTCATAGCGGTAAACTCCGTGGCCCACCTTGCGCCCATAGCGCCCGGCCTTCACCATTTTCGAGATCAGCGGGCAGGGGCGGAATTTTTCGCCCAAGGTCTGGTGCAGGTATTGCAGCACCGAAAGGCGCGTATCCCAGCCGGTCAGATCGCCCAGCTCCAGCGGCCCCATCGGGTGGTTGAAGGCCAGCCGCAGCGAAGTATCGATATCCTCCGCCGTGGCCACGCCTTCGGACAGCATCCACATCGCTTCATTGCCCAGCATGGCGGACATGCGGCTGGTGGTGAAGCCGGGGGCCTCGTTCACCAGAATATGGGTCTTGCCGATGGCCTCGGCCCAGGCGCGGGTGCGGGTGACGGTCTCATCCGTGGTCTGCAGGCCGCGGATGACCTCGCAAAGCTTCATCTTGTGGACGGGATTGAAGAAATGCATCCCGATCACGCGGCCCGGATTGCTGACCGCCGCCGCCAGTTCGGTGATCGACAGCGCCGATGTGTTGGTGGCGATCACCGTATCGGCCGCCACAGCGCTGGCGACAGTTTCAAGGATCTGGATCTTGATGCCGATATTTTCGGTCGCGGTTTCGACCACCAGCGCCGAGCCGGGCGCGGCACCGGCCAGATCATCCGAAAAACTCAGCAGGGATTCGGCTTCGCTGCGCACGGAGGCATCGACCTTGCCACGCTTTACGCCTTCGTCGATGATCCCGAAAATGGCGCTGCGCGCTTTTTCAAGCTGGCCCGCATTGACATCGACAAGCGCCACCGGATGCCCGGATACGGCGAAAGCATGGGCAATCCCGAGCCCCATCTGGCCTGCGCCAACGACTGTGATCCGATCTTTTGTCGGCACGATATTCTCCTTGGTTTCCTTATTCCCCGGTGAACCGGGGGGTTCGCTTTTCGGCGAAGGCTTGCGCCGCTTCCTGTTTGTCCGTGGTGCCCGACAGCAGCGCAAAAAGGCTGCGTTCCAGCGCCATCCCGGCGGCCAGATGCAAATCCGCGCCGGAGCGGGCGGCTTCCTTTACGTAAAGGGTCGCGGCCGGGGCGCGCGCGGCGATGCGTTCGGCCAGTGCCAGCGCATCGGCCAGCAGGCTTTCGCGGCTTTCGGCCTGCCGGGTGATCAACCCGATGCGATAGGCTTCGACCGTATCGATCCGATCGCCCGTGAGCAACAGATCCAGCGCGCGGCCCAGCCCCAAAATGCGGTGCATCCTTTGGGTGCCGCCGGCGCCGGGGATCAGGCCCAGCCCGGTTTCGGGCAGCGAAAACACCGCATCGGGCGCCGCGATGCGGATATCGCAGGCCAGCGCGATTTCCAGCCCGCCACCCATGCAAAAACCATGCACCGCCGCAATCACCGGGGTGGCACAGCGGTCGAACGCATCGATCCAGGAGCGCGCCATCAAATCCTGCCGGGTGGCCACCGGGCTGCGCGGCGCGCGCGGCTCGGTGATATCGGCGCCGACGCAGAACCCCCGCGCCTCGCCCCCATGGATCACGATCGCGCGCACATCGGGATCGGCATCAAGCGCGGCCAGCGCCGCAGGCAGATCGGATCGGATCGCATCATTGATCGCATTGATCCGCTTGGGGCGGTTCAGCGTGATCACCGCCACGGCGCCGTGGCGGTCGATGATCACTTCGTCCAAAGCGTTATCGTGTTGGGTATCAGGCACGACGCACCGCCTTTCCTTCGGATTCCAATGCCACGCCGGCTTGCATCCTGTCCCATGTCTCGGGCGTCACGCCGCGTTCGCGCAGGTCTTTCTTTTTTACCTTTTCCGATGGCGTCTGCGGCAGGCTCTCCATGATCTCGATATAGCGGGGCACCATATGCGCGCCCATCCGGGCATCGCACCAGGCGATCAGCGCCGCATGATCAAGGCTCTGGCCCTCGCGCAGGATGATGCAGGCTTTCACCTCATCCTCGCCGGCCTTTTCATCGGCCTTGACGCCCACCACGGCCACTTCAGCCACGCCGGGGAAGGTGCGGATCACGCTTTCCACCTCGAACGAGGAAATATTCTCGCCCCGGCGGCGCAGCGCGTCCTTGACCCGGTCCACGAAGAAATACCAGCCGTTTTCATCGCGCCGCATCGCATCGCCGGTA
>JBBAGE010000071.1:0-11221 GCA_041655055.1 Paracoccaceae bacterium | reverse complement strand
CACGGAAATGGTGATGCCCGGCGACAACCTGAAGTTCGAGGTCGAGCTGATCGCCCCGATCGCGATGGAAGATGGTCTGCGCTTTGCCATCCGCGAAGGCGGCCGCACCGTCGGCGCCGGCGTGGTGTCGAAAATCCTGGCGTAAGCCGAACGGCTTGGCCGAATATGGGGCGCGCTGTGCAAACGGCGCGCCCTTTTTCTTGGCCGGGGAAATCCGCGCCCTGGCCCGATTCCCGCTTGCAATAGCCGCGCGGCTTTCGTATTTACGCATATGGCCATAGGGGTTTAGCTCAGTTGGTAGAGCATCGGTCTCCAAAACCGAGGGTCGTGGGTTCGAGTCCCCCAACCCCTGCCATAATCCCCGGCATGTGACCGGGCCGCCGTCAGGCACCAGATTCCCCAGATGATCCGATAGATGCAGCCCGCCCCCGCGGGTTTTTTTATGTGCGGGCCCAATAAAAAGGGGGCGCATGATGCGCCCCCAATGGTTGGCAGGTATTGCCGCTAACGTGACATTGAATCGGGGATGAATGTCGCGACTTCGGGGAACAGGATCAGCAATATCGCCGCAAGGATCGCGATCGGCATGAAGGCCCCCACGGCGGTGAACACATCGCCAAGGCTGATGTTCTGGCCCATGTTCACGTTTTTATCCTGCACGATCCCGTGGATGATAAACGATAGAATCCCCACAGGTGGAGTCAGAATCCCCAGTTCCGCCATGAATACGGCAAAGACACCGAACCACAGCAGCGACACATCCAGGCTGCCCAGAATCGGGATCAGCAGCGGCACGGTCAGCAGCATCATCGGCAGCGGATCCATGAACATACCAAGGATGAGATAGGCCACCATCACGATCAGCAGGAACTCGATCCGGGTAAAGCCGGCATTGGCCACCCATTCCGCGAACCCGTTCGCAAGCCCCGACAGCGTCAGCATCGACGACAGGATTTCCGCCCCGATGATCAGCAAGAAGATCGCGCCCGATGCGATGACGGTCTCTACCCCCGCCTCGATGATCGAGCCCAGCGATTGGCTGCGCTGCAAGATGATAGTCAGAAGCAGCGCGCCCCCGGCCCCTGCGGCACCGGCCTCGGTCGCGGTCAGCACGCCCGAATACATCCCGCCCAGCACGATGCCGATCAGCACCGGCAGCGGCCAGATGGGCGCAAGCGAACGCCAGCGGTCGTTCCAGGTGGATTTTTCCTTATTGGCTTCGGCGGCGCTGCCTTTGCCGGCCATTCGCGGCCAGAAGGTCGAGGCGATGACCATGGCAAGGCTGAACACGGCCGCCACCATCATCCCCGGCCCGATCCCTGCCATCAGTTGCGGCCCGATCGGCACTTCGGCGATGCCCGCATAGATGACCAGAAAGGTCGAGGGCGGGATCAACTGCCCCGGCAGCCCTGCGACCATCACCGAGCCAACGGCAAGGCGGCGGTCATAGCCGGCATTGAGCATTTCGGGAATACCGATCCGCGACAGCGCATAGGTTGTGCCAAGCGTCGATCCCGATACCGCCGCAAGCCCGGTGCCTGCGGTATTGGTGCTGACCGCCAGCCCGCCGGGCAACCAGCTTAGCCAGTGGCGCGCGGCCTCATAGATCCGGGTGGTCAGGCCAGATTTCCACAGCAAAAGCCCCATGAAGATGAACATCGGTAGCACGCTGAAGCTCCAGCTTGCCACGGCCTCATAGGGTTTGGCCTCAAGCATGGTGAATACCGCGCGCGGGCGCACCACCCACAGGCCCAAAAGCCCCGGTCCCGCCAGCGCAAAGGCCACCGGCACCTTGAGAAACAGCAAGATCACCATCATCAGGATCGCGCCCGCAGCGATGGTTTCGCGTTGCTGACCCGGCCAGAAGATGATGGCCAAACCCACCGCGAGCGCGGCCACGATGGCACCCCGGATCACCCATTGCCGCGTTGGCGTGGCGGTTTTGGGGGTTTTGACGATACCGGATTCGTCGGCGGTGGCGACATTCTGCCCCATCATCACCCGGATGCTGGTAATCCCCAGCAATATCGCCATGACCGCATAGGCAATCGGCGCGGCAAAGGTGGTGGGCCAGACGATCACCTGATTGGTGCCGGTCACGCGGCGATTGATCGAATAGCTGTGAAGCGCCTCTTGCAGCGTATACCAGGCGAAAATGCCGCAAAGCACGGTGCTGAGCAGCAGCCCGCCCAGCAGCACTTCGCGCTGCACTTTGCCGGGCAGCATGTCATAGATCAGGTTGGCGGAAATATGACGGTCATAGGCCTGCGCAAAGATGAACCCCGCAAAGGCGATCAGCGGCATATACCAATAGGCCACCACTTCGTTCGTGCCGCGCACGGGCGAGTTCATGACATAGCGCATGAACACGTTCAAAAGCGTATGCGACATCAACAACAGGACGGCGAAGGTCGCAAGCCCTTCGACCAGCCGCAGCGTCCAGGTCGGGCGCGCGGGCGATGTGGCGATGGTGTCAGCACCATTCATGGTGTTTCCCTCTGTCACAGTCATGATTCAGTCTCCGGACGGAAGGGCAGCATGGTCTCGTCATAGAGGCGTTCGACGAAAGGATAGGGATCGACTTTGCCGTCCTCATACCATTCGGCAAAGGCGTTCCAGCCCGGATCCATGTCAGTGTAGCCCATTTCAGCGAGGATGCTTTCCCATTTGTCGCTATTGGCGATCACACGATCGACAAAATCATTGGGATCGCTCAGGAATTGATTTGTTCGGGTTTCTTCGAGGATGGCGTCATTGCGCGCTTGCAGCATCGCCTCGGCTTCGGGATCCATGGTCAGCACGCCACCGCCCGAGTCGATATGCAGCTTCACGCCTCTGGCCAGCGATTCCCAGGTCCACAAAATCGATTCCGCGATATAGGTCTTTTGCAGATCATAGAGCAGTTGTTTGCCCGCCAATGGCAGTTCATCCCAAAATTGGGGGTCAAACGCGTGGTTCACGTTCGATTGCGAAAATCCGGTCGCTGATGCCAGCGTGAAATGCGGGGCGAGCGGGATGATACCGGTGGTATCGGCCACATTGATCGCGGTCACGGCGCAATCGATGATCCCGCGCTGCAGACCTTCATAGACTTCCTGAAACTGGATCGCGACGCTGGCCATGCCAAGCGCCTCGGCCTGTTGGGCATGCACGATCCCGCCGGTGGACACCTGATTGCCCCGCAACTCGGCAAGGGTCGCGCGCGGTTCAGTGCAGAAAATGCCGCTTGGCGGTTGGCCAAGGATCAGATAGCCGGGCTCGACCCCGTAAACGCGCTGTTCATCCCAGGCTTCGGGGGTGAATTGCGCGGTTTCCAACAGTGCGCCATAGCTGTGCATGATCCCGATCAGCGGTGCCGGGTTGGACACAAAGGTCATATCCACAAGCAACGCGCCCACCGGCATGTTCGACGGGTCATATTGGGCGATGATCATGCCATAGCTCAGACGGCCATCCTTGACCGCGGGGGCGGCATTGCCCTGAATGATCGCGGCGCCGTAATAGATTTCAGGCACGATCTTGCCGCCGGACCATTCTTCGATCACGGCGGCGAACCGCTCGATCGAGCGGCTGGGGCCGGTGCCCGGCGCGGCTGTGGATTGCAGATACATCTCGATGGGCCGCATGTCGGCCAGTGCCTCGATATAGGCCTCTTTCGGCGAGCCATAGGGCACCGAAACGTCCTGAGCAGCGGTGGGGGTCGCAAAGGCGGTAAATGCAAGCGCGGCGGTGCCTGCTAGAATACCGGGTGGATAGGCGAATGCCTTTCCGCCGACATTCGTGTCGGTCTGTTTCATTGGCACGGTTCCTCCCTGAATGTGCGCTGTATGTCTGTGCGGCGTGCAAGCTGGCGTTGCGGTCAGGCTGTCTTGTGGCAGCTTCATTAACGGCAAGGCGGCGCGCCTTTGGCGCTGCCACGCGGCACGATGTTTCGGGTCTGTCTGGCTCGGCTGATTCCCTTGCTGATCGTGGTGAGCGTGATGTCACGTTACAGGGCGAATGTTGCATTGCAACAAATTTATGTGACGGTATTCTTGCAAAACGCAAAGCCTGGCGCGGCATGCTGCCGCAATTGGCGGGTTGAATTCACGGGCACGAACGCGTATCTGGGCACAAGCAATCCGATCAGGTGAATATCATGGCCAAGGCAAATCCGCTTCAATTCATTCAGCAAGTGCGCGCCGAAGTGGGCAAGGTTGTCTGGCCGACGCGGCGCGAAGTGCTGCTGACGACCGTGATGGTCTTTGTCATGGCGGCGCTGGCGTCGGTGTTTTTCTTTCTGGTCGATCTGGTGATCCGGCTGGGGTTTCAGGGCCTGTTGGAGATGTTTGTCTGATCCAAAGGCCGCGTGACGGGTTGAACTTGCCTCGTAACGGGGATAGTCACCGTGGGTAATCTTGGAAAAAGGCGTGCATCGATTCGGGTTGCGCGCCGATTTCTGTTCGAAAGTCGGTGGCGTGCCATCGCGGATTGACAAAGTAACCGGCCAGGTGCCGGGCAGGCTGAAGGGCAGGGCATATGGCGAAGCGGTGGTATTCGGTGAGCGTTCTCTCGAATTTCGAGAAGAAAATCGCCGAACAGATCAAGCAAGCCGTCATCGATGCCGGTCTTGAGGAAGAAATCGAAGAAGTGCTGGTCCCGACCGAAGACGTGATCGAAGTGCGCCGCGGCAAAAAGGTCACGACCGAGCGGCGTTTCATGCCCGGTTATGTGCTGGTGCGGATGGATATGTCGGATCGCGGCTATCACCTGATCACCTCGATCAACCGCGTCACCGGCTTTCTCGGGCCGCAGGGCAAGCCGATGCCGATGCGTGACGAAGAAGTGAACCAGATTCTGAACCGCGTCGAAGAAGGCGAAGCCACGCCGCGCACGCTGATCAGCTTTCAGGTGGGCGAAAAGGTTTCGGTCAACGATGGCCCGTTCGAAGGTTTCGACGGCATGGTCGAAGATGTCGATGAGGCCAATCAGCGCCTGAAGGTCACCGTTTCGATTTTCGGTCGGGCCACCCCGGTCGAGCTGGAATTCACCCAGGTCGCCAAACAGGCCTGAGTGCGCACCGTGGGAGGCGCGGGCATCGCGATGCCCAACCCCGACCACGCAACCGAAAATCCCGCCGGCGCGCCGTCGGGGTGTTGAAAGAAGGAGAGGCCAGATGGCCAAGAAACTCGTGGGCACGCTGAAGCTCCAGGTGCCGGCAGGCAAGGCGAACCCGTCGCCGCCCGTTGGCCCGGCGCTCGGTCAGCGCGGCATCAATATCATGGAATTCTGCAAGGCGTTCAACGCGCGCACGCAGGAAATGGAAGCGGGCGCCCCGTGCCCGACCGTGATCAGCTATTATCAGGACAAATCCTTTACGATGGATATCAAGACGCCGCCTGCGTCGTATCTGTTGAAAAAGGCGGCCAAGGTGACTTCGGGCGGCAAAACACCCGGTCGGTCCAATGTTGGCACGGTGACCCTGAAACAGGTCCGTGAAATCGCGGAAACCAAGATGAAAGATCTCAGCGCCACTGATATTGACGCGGCGATGCAGATCATCGTGGGTTCGGCGCGTTCGATGGGCATTGAGGTAAAGGGTTAATCGCCATGGCAAAACTTGGAAAACGTATCCGCGCAGCACGCGAAGCCTTTGCCGGCCAGGAAAACCTGACCGTCGAAGATGCGATCACGCTGGTCAAGGGCAATGCTTCGGCGAAATTCGACGAAACCGTCGAAATCGCGCTCAATCTGGGTGTTGATCCCCGCCATGCCGACCAAATGGTGCGCGGCGTCGTCACCCTGCCCAACGGCACCGGCAAAGATGTGCGCGTTGCGGTTTTCGCCCGTGGTGCCAAGGCCGACGAGGCCACGGCTGCGGGTGCCGAAATCGTTGGCGCCGAAGATCTGATGGAAACCATCCAGTCGGGCAAGATCGAATTCGACCGCTGCATCGCCACACCCGACATGATGCCGATCGTTGGCCGTTTGGGGAAAATCCTCGGGCCGCGCAACCTGATGCCCAACCCCAAAGTGGGCACGGTGACGATGGATGTCGCCGCCGCGGTCAAAGCGGCCAAGGGCGGTGAAGTGCAGTTCAAGGCCGAAAAAGCCGGCGTGGTTCACGCAGGCGTGGGCAAAGCGTCGTTCGGCGCCGAGCAACTGGCCCAGAATATCCGCGCTTTCGTCGATGCGGTGCAAAAGGCCAAGCCGACGGGTGCCAAAGGTGCCTATCTGCGCAAGGTTTCCGTATCGTCCACGATGGGCCCTGGTGTGTCCGTCGCGATCGATAGCGCCACGGGCAACTAGGCCCGACAGTGATTTGGCAGGCCCAAAGCCTGTCAGATGGTGGGGCGGCCAACGCCGCCCTGACCTGTCCGAGACGGAGGGTTGACCGCAAGGTCTTAATTCCTTCCTGAGATGGGGAACGAGATTGGATTTCCGCAAGGTGCCTGCACCTTCGGGCGATTTGGCCTCGGGAACCTGACCGGACCCGAACGCCCCGGGCAACCGGGGCAAACATGAGCCGGGGGTGCGAACCCCCATACTTGGAGTGAAACTGTGGATAGAGCCCAGAAAGAGAAAGTGGTCGAGGAACTCGGCCAGATCTTCGAAAGCTCTGGCGTGGTCGTCGTTGCACACTACGCAGGTCTTACGGTTGTCGAAATGCAGGAACTGCGCGCGCGTATGCGTGATGCGGGTGGTTCCGTTCGCGTTGCCAAGAACAAGCTCGCCAAAATCGCCCTTGAGGGAACGCCGAACGCTTCGATCGCCGATCTTCTCACGGGCATGACCGTGCTCGCCTATTCCGAAGACCCTGTGGCTGCGGCCAAGGTCGTCGATGCCTATGCCAAGACCAACGACAAGCTCGTGGTTCTGGGTGGGGCGATGGGTGGCACGGCGCTTGATGCCGATGGTGTGAAAGCTGTCGCCAAACTGCCGTCGCGCGAGGAACTTATTGCCTCGATCGTCAGCAGCATTGGCGCACCCGCTTCGAACATCGCCGGTGCCATTGGCGCGCCTGCTTCGAACATCGCGAGCATCCTGTCCACGATCGAGGACAAGGCTGCTGCATAAGCAATCCGGACCTGCGCAGGGAACGTCCCTCGTTGGAACACATCTGATTAGAACGGAACAGAGAAAATGGCTGATCTGAAAAAACTGGCTGAAGAGATCGTTGGTCTGACGCTTCTCGAAGCACAAGAACTGAAAACCATCCTCAAGGATGAATATGGCATCGAGCCCGCCGCCGGTGGTGCTGTCATGGTTGCCGGCCCCGCTGCTGATGCTGGCGCCGCTTCCGAAGAGCAAACCGAATTCGACGTCGTCCTGAAAGACGCCGGCGCATCCAAGATCAACGTGATCAAGGAAGTGCGCGCCATCACCGGTCTTGGCCTGAAAGAAGCCAAGGATCTGGTCGAAGCTGGCGGCAAGATCAAAGAAGGCGTGTCGAAAGCCGAAGCCGAAGAAATCAAGGGCAAGCTGGAAGCAGCTGGCGCCAAGGTCGATTTGGCCTAAGTGTTCATGGCCCCATGTCGGGTCATGTGAAATTCAGGCTGGATCCGGTTTTCCGGGTCCAGCCGAACCTGTCTTGGAAAACGCCTTATGCGCAGGGCGGTTTCCAAGGGTAGGTTCATGGTCGGGAGCGCGCCGGTGGGACGGCGCGCAGGAATAGGCCAGAACCCCTCCATTTCGTAAGGGCGCATCGCCGGAGCCCAACGGCTGATGCGTGCGCGAAAACTGAAAGGTGATCCACGTGGCTCAGACCTACCTCGGCCAGAAGCGTTTGCGGAAATACTATGGCAAAATCCGCGAAGTCCTTGAAATGCCTAACCTTATCGAGGTTCAAAAATCCTCATACGATCTGTTTCTGAATTCCGGCGACGCCCCCCAGCCAACGGATGGCGAAGGGATCAAGGGCGTTTTCCAATCGGTATTCCCGATCAAGGATTTCAATGAAACGGCCGTTCTGGAATTCGTGAAATACGAACTGGAAAAGCCGAAATATGATGTCGAAGAATGCCAGCAACGCGACATGACCTATGCCGCGCCGCTCAAGGTGACGTTGCGCCTGATCGTGTTCGATGTGGACGAAGATACCGGCAGCAAATCGGTCAAAGACATCAAGGAACAGGATGTTTTCATGGGCGATATGCCGCTCATGACGCAAAACGGCACGTTCATCGTGAACGGCACCGAACGCGTGATCGTCAGCCAGATGCACCGCAGCCCCGGTGTGTTCTTTGACCATGACAAGGGCAAGACTCACAGCTCGGGCAAGCTGCTTTTTGCCTGCCGCATCATTCCCTATCGCGGTTCGTGGCTGGATTTCGAATTCGATGCCAAGGATCTGGTATTCGCCCGGATCGACCGTCGCCGCAAACTGCCGGTGACGACGCTGCTCTATGCGCTTGGCATGGATCAGGAAGGCATCATGGATGCCTATTACGAAACCGTTCACTACAGCCTCGACAAAAAGGCCAATGGCTGGGTCACGCCGTTCTTTCCCGATCGCGTGCGCGGCACCCGTCCGACCTATGATCTGGTCGATGCGGCGACCGGCGAAATTTTTGCCAAGGCCGGCGACAAGGTCACCCCGCGCACGGTCAAGCAATTGAAGGATGCCGGCGAGATCACCGATCTGCTGGTGCCGTTTGATAATATCGTCGGCAAATATGTGGCCAAGGATATCATCAACGAAGAAAACGGCGCGATCTATGTCGAAGCCGGCGATGAGCTGACCTGGGAACTGGACCGGGACGGCAATGTCACCGGGGGTTCGCTCAAGGATCTGCTGGATGCGGGGATCAGCGATATTCCGGTGCTTGATATCGATAATATCAACGTCGGCCCCTATATCCGCAACACGATGGCCGCCGACAAAAACATGAACCGCGAAACCGCGCTCATGGATATTTACCGCGTCATGCGCCCGGGCGAGCCGCCGACGGTCGATGCGGCTGCAGCCCTGTTCAACACGCTGTTTTTCGATAGCGAACGCTATGACCTGTCGGCCGTGGGCCGGGTCAAGATGAACATGCGTCTGGATGTGGATGCCCCGGATACGCAGCGCACGCTGCGGTCGGAGGATATCGTTGCCTGCGTCAAGGCGCTGGTCGATCTGCGCGACGGGCGCGGCGATATCGACGATATCGACCATCTGGGTAACCGGCGTGTGCGTTCGGTTGGCGAGCTGATGGAAAATCAGTATCGCGTTGGTCTGCTGCGGATGGAGCGCGCGATCAAGGAGCGGATGTCTTCGGTTGAGATCGACACGGTGATGCCGCAGGATCTGATCAACGCCAAGCCGGCAGCGGCGGCGGTGCGCGAATTCTTTGGTTCCAGCCAGTTGTCGCAATTCATGGACCAGACCAACCCGCTGTCCGAAGTGACGCATAAGCGGCGTCTTTCGGCGCTTGGGCCGGGTGGTCTGACGCGCGAACGCGCGGGCTTTGAGGTGCGCGATGTGCACCCCACCCATTACGGCCGGATGTGCCCGATTGAAACGCCCGAAGGGCCGAACATCGGGCTGATCAACAGCCTTGCGACCTTTGCGCGGGTGAACAAATACGGCTTTATCGAAACCCCTTATCGCAAGGTGGTTGATGGTCAGGTGACCGATGATGTCGTCTATATGTCCGCGACCGAGGAAATGCGTCACACCGTGGCGCAGGCCAATGCGCGGCTGGACGATGAGGGGCGTTTCCTCAACGATCTGGTGTCCACCCGTCAATCGGGCGATTTCATGCTCAACCCGCCGGAAAATGTCGGGCTGATCGACGTGTCGCCCAAACAATTGGTGTCGGTGGCGGCCTCGCTCATTCCGTTTCTGGAAAACGATGACGCCAACCGCGCGCTGATGGGTTCGAACATGCAACGTCAGGCCGTGCCGCTGTTGCAGGCCGAGGCGCCGCTGGTCGGCACCGGGATCGAAGAGGTCGTGGCCCGCGATTCCGGCGCTGCGATCATGGCGCGCCGGGCCGGTATCATCGATCAGGTCGATGCGACCCGTATCGTTGTGCGCGCGACCGATGATCTGGAACCGGGCGATCCGGGCGTGGATATTTACCGTCTGCGCAAATTCCAGCGCTCGAACCAGAACACCTGTATCAACCAGCGTCCGCTGGTGCGGGTGGGCGAAGCCGTGGGCAAGGGCGAAGTCATCGCCGATGGCCCATCGACCGAAATGGGGGAACTGGCGCTTGGCAAGAACGTCGTCGTCGCCTTCATGCCGTGGAATGGCTATAACTACGAAGACTCGATCCTGATTTCCGAGCGGATCGCGCGTGATGACGTGTTTACCTCGATTCATATCGAGGAATTCGAAGTCGCCGCCCGCGATACCAAACTCGGGCCGGAAGAGATCACCCGCGATATTCCCAACGTCGGCGAAGAGGCTTTGCGCAACCTCGATGAGGCGGGCATCGTCTATATCGGCGCCGATGTAGAGCCGGGCGATATTCTGGTGGGCAAGATCACCCCCAAAGGCGAAAGCCCGATGACGCCCGAGGAAAAGCTGCTGCGCGCGATTTTCGGCGAAAAGGCATCGGATGTGCGCGACACCTCGCTGCGGGTCAAGCCGGGCGATTTCGGCACCGTGGTCGAAGTGCGTGTGTTCAACCGCCACGGCGTTGAAAAAGACGAACGCGCCTTGCAGATCGAACGCGAAGAAGTCGAACGCCTGGCGCGCGACCGCGATGACGAGCTGGCCATTCTGGAACGCAATATCTATGCGCGTCTGAAAACGATGCTGCTGGGCAAAGTGGCCGTCAAAGGCCCGCGTACGGTGAAAGCAGGTTCGGAAATCACCGAAGATCTGCTGTCCACCCTGTCGCGTGGCCAGTGGTGGCAATTGGCCCTGGGCGAAGAAGCCGATGCCAGCCAGATCGAAGCCCTGAACGCCCAGTTCGAGGCCCAGAAACGCGCACTCGACGCGCGGTTCGAGGACAAGGTCGAAAAAGTCCGCCGTGGCGACGATCTGCCGCCGGGTGTGATGAAAATGGTCAAGGTGTTCGTGGCCGTCAAACGCAAGCTGCAGCCGGGCGACAAAATGGCCGGGCGTCACGGGAACAAGGGTGTGATTTCCAAGGTCGTGCCGATGGAAGACATGCCGTTCCTGGCCGATGGCACGCCGGTCGATTTCTGTCTTAACCCGCTGGGCGTGCCCTCGCGGATGAACGTTGGGCAGATCCTTGAAACCCATATGGGCTGGGCCGCGCGTTCGCTCGGGATCAATATCGAC
>JBBAGE010000070.1:0-11286 GCA_041655055.1 Paracoccaceae bacterium | reverse complement strand
GATCATGTTCGGCAGGCTCAAGGACTGGAGGCGCGTCGCGACCCGCTACGACCGCTGTCCCAAGGTCTTCCTCTCTGCCATCGCCCTCGCAGCAACCGTCATCTTCTGGTTATGAATCCTGAGCCTAAGACCGATCCACTGACTGGCCTGATGCTGCCGCACCAGCCTGAGGCGATTTTGGCATCTAATTATGGAGATATGTGGCGAATACCGGATGAGGGTTGGCGCTTTGACTGGCCGAAGGCGAAGCAAGATTTCGCCGATTTTTTGGGTCATATTGAAGCGGACGAATGACAAAAAATGCCGCTGTGAAGCCCTGCACCAGCGGCTCCTTGCCGATGGATTGGTGCTGCCGGCCCCTCTCAAATCACCCGGATCACGTCTTTTGCGACGGCCAGCATATAGCCTTTGCGGGCGATGTTTTTCACCAGCAGTTCGCTCACGATCTGGTTGCCGAGCGCGTCGCGCAGGCGTTTGATGCGGGTGGCGCCGGCGGCTTCTTCGCAATCGGCGGCGTCGCGGCCCGAAATCATGCCTTCGATTTCCGCGCCCGACAGCACATCGTCATCCATCCGCGCTTCGGCCAGCAGCGACAGGGTTTCGATCGCGGCGGGCGTCAGGCGAAATTCCATGTTATTGAGATACACCGTATTCTGTTCGCGTGAAATCATCAGCGATGATATCTGAATCCCCGCGCGCTCGATTTCGCCCATGCGCCGGTTCAGCGCCACGATCATCACCAAAAACACCAGCGCCGCGATCAGCAGCGCCGCGGCGAATACCAGCAGCACGAATATCGCCACGCGGTAGCTGGTCAGCGTATCGGCGAATGCCGTGCCCGATTGCGCCAGAATTTCCAGCAGTTTGATTTCCGCCCCCGATGTCAGATCGTTATTGGCGACAAAAATCGCCTCGACCCGCGCGTTGAACGCATTCGCATCGGGCAGGGTCACAAACAGCAGCGCCGCTGCGATCAGCAAGATCGCCACGATTGCCCCAAGCCCAAGTGCCACCACGCGCGCCCCGGCGCGGCTGTCAGTAGCGGAGGAAGTAGTCGCCTGCACCTGCGCGTTTCTCCTGCAATGCGGTTTCGTCGAAGGTGGACATGATCGTCAGTAGTGTCCAGCCCGCCTGCGCAAGGCGCGGGGTCAGCTCGGCGGCGGCGCGCCCGGTGTCGGCGCAGGCGGTATCGGAAACCTGGGCCACGCCGTAATGCAGCCGCAGCGGGCCATCCTGCTTAGCCTTGTAATCGGCATAGCAGGCAGCAGTGGCGGGGGTGGCCGCAAGGGCAAGGGTGATCGCCAGCGGCGCGATGAGATGCGCGATGATTTTCATGCCGCCAATCTGGCAGCGGGGCGGGTGATATTCAATAACATCGCCGCTTTGGCGCGGTGTTATCGGCTAGCGGCGCGGTGATATTGTCTGGCGCCGCCGGTTGGGGCCAGCCTTTGCCCATCGGGCCACCGGACGGCCCCCACGAAAGGACAGCACCATGAAAAAGTTCATTATCGCAACCGTTGCCGCCGCCGCGCTGACAATGGGCGGGCTTGCGCCTGCATCGGCACAATCGCGATCGAACGAGGCCGAGGTTGCCGGCGTTCTGGCCGGGGCGCTGGCGCTTTACATGTTCGGGCGCGCCATGGATGACCGCAAGGATCAGGCGGCCAAGGCCCCCGCGCCGCAGCGCCCGAATCAAAGCCACCATCACCGCCCGCAGCCTAGCGCCCGCCCGGCGCCGATCCCGGCGGTTTGCGCCTATGAGCACCGGGGCCACCGGGCCGAGGTGGCGCGCTATATCCCTCAGAACTGCCTGCGCTCAAACATGCGCGGCGCGAATGCCCTGCCCGATCGCTGCCAAGTCACCTTGCGTGATCGCCGTGGCAACGGGCGCTATTACGACAGCACCTGCCTGTCACGCGCGGGCTATCATTTCGAGGCTCCGCGCCGCCGTTAACGCGGCCCCCCTTGCGGCGCGATGTCCCCAAATATCTGGCGCCGCTTGACCTGGCGGGCAGGGTTCTGCCCGCCTTTTTTCTTGCACCGGGGCGTATTGCGGGCTTTTAGGGGGATATGGAAAAGATCTTGCCCGATTATGCCCTTGAAGAGGCTGCCGCCGCGCGTGGATTTTGCCGCATCGTGGGCGTGGATGAGGTGGGCCGCGGCCCGCTGGCCGGCCCCGTGACCGCCGCTGCCGTCTGGCTGAACCCGGCCCATATCCCCGTTGGGCTGAACGATTCCAAACAGGTTGGCCCCGCGCAGCGTGCCTTGTTGCTGGACGCGATCAAGGCGCATGGCGATATCGGCATCGGCCATGCGAGTGTCGAGGAAATCGATACGCTGAACATCCTGCGCGCCAGCCATCTGGCGATGGAACGCGCGATTGGCGCGCTGCGCATTGCCCCCGATCATGTGCTGATCGACGGCAACATGATCCCGCGCGGGCTGCGGGTTTCGGCCGAACCGGTGATCAAGGGTGATGCCCGTTCGGTCAGCATTGCCGCCGCGTCGATCGTGGCAAAGATCACGCGCGATCAGATCATGGGCGATCTTGCCACAGTTCATCCGGGCTATGGATGGGAAACAAATGCCGGATATGGCACAAAATTGCATCACGAAGGGCTGCGCGCATTAGGGGTGACCCCACACCATAGGCGTTCGTTTAAACCGGTCCACAATATCTTGTATCAAGTGGAATAGTTAACCTACTGATTCAAAAAAGAAATTGACGCTGATTCGCGTTTGACTCATCTTTGTCCTCAACAACAGGCGCCACAAAGGCGCAGAATTCAGAGGCAGCGATGACAACGAAAACAAAGAAGGAAGCGGCGACGCTTCCGCTCAATCAGATATTGGCCGGTGATTGCATCGAGGTCATGAACAGCCTGCCCGAAGGTTCGGTTGATCTGATTTTTGCCGATCCGCCCTATAACTTGCAGTTGCGCGGCGATCTGCATCGCCCCGATAATTCCCGCGTCGATGCGGTGGATGATCACTGGGATCAATTCGCCAGTTTCGATGCCTATGACAAATTTACCCGCGCCTGGCTGGCGGCTGCGCGCCGGTTGCTCAAACCCAATGGCGCGATTTGGGTGATCGGGTCATATCACAATATTTTCCGCGTCGGCGCCGCGTTGCAAAACGAAGGCTACTGGATTTTGAACGATGTCGTCTGGCGCAAATCGAACCCGATGCCGAATTTCCGGGGCAAGCGGTTTACCAATGCGCATGAAACGATGATCTGGGCGTCCAAGGCCGAGGCCAGCAAATATACCTTTAACTATGAGGCGCTGAAATCGCTGAACGAAGGTGTGCAGATGCGATCCGATTGGGTGCTGCCGATCTGCACCGGGAACGAGCGGCTGAAAAACGATGCCGGCGACAAGGCCCATCCCACCCAAAAGCCCGAATCGCTGCTGCACCGGGTGCTGGTGGGTTCGACCAATCCGGGCGATGTGGTGCTTGATCCGTTCTTTGGCACCGGCACCACCGGCGCTGTGGCGAAAATGCTGGGCCGCGAATTCATCGGGATCGAGCGCGAAGCCGAATATCGCGAAGTGGCCGCCAAACGCATCGCCCGCGTGCGCAAATTCGACCGCGAGGCGCTGGAGGTGTCCACATCCAGACGCGCCGAACCACGTGTGCCATTCGGCCAGCTGGTCGAACGCGGGATGCTGCGCCCGGGCGAAGAGCTGGTGTCGATGAACGGCCGGCACCGCGCCAAGGTGCGCGCCGATGGCACGCTGATCGCCCATGATCAGCGCGGGTCCATCCATCAGGTCGGTGCCGCGCTTGAAGGGGCGCCAAGCTGCAATGGCTGGACCTATTGGTGCTATAAACGCGAAGGCCAGCACGTGCCCATCGATGTGCTGCGCCAACAGATCCGCGCCGAAATGAACTGATCGCTTACCGCCGGCGCCATGGGCCTGACATCCATGGCGCCCCCTGCCTCGCCCAATGGGCGAGGCCTTTTGCTAGATCGCGAAACGCAAGATCGCCGCAAGCTGGGCGTTTTCGGGCATATCTTCGGCGCGCACGCCGTAAACATTGCCGCCATTCGCGATCACGCGGCCCGCGATTTCATCCAGAATATCCAGATTCGTGGCCCTTTCGCGTTCGGAAAAGGTGATGGCCCCGCTGGTTTCATCCACATGGCCGGGCAGGCTGGCGTTGATATCCACCAAAAGCGTGTCGATCGCGCCGAATGTAGCAGCGCGGGCGGCATGGGACGGATCGGTCACCGCGCGGCCATCGCCCCGGCGGGCGGCGAACAATTCGCCCAGTTCGTGCAAATGCGCCGTGTGCAGCCGGTCAAGGATCGGCCGCGCCGCGCTGGTGATATCGCTTGCCGACATATGGGCCGGGCTCGCGGTGATCCCTTCGGCCACCAATTCGGGATAGGAATTGATTTCGCGAAACATCGGCGCAAGCGGTTCGGTCGCGGCCAGGATCAGCGGCTCGTCGCGGCCGGCCAGGATCGGGCGCAGCGCGGCATCAACGATCCGCACATATTGGCGCAGGCGCATTTTCTGCCCCTCGGAACCGCGCTGGCTGCCTGATGCGGTGCGCGAATTGACGCTGGCAACGCCAATGGCCGATGCCGCGTCCTTTGGCATGTCGGGCACGCGGATTTCCTGCCCTGGCAGATCGGCGAAAATTTCAAACAGGCGGATGTCGTTTTCCTCAAGCGCCAGCACAAAGGCATGTTGCTGCACGCTGGTCGCACGCATCAGCGGGCCGATCAGGAAACGGTCGGCGGTATGGACATTATCGCCCAGCCGTGTCGGCAACCGGTAGCTGCGCATGCTGTCGGGCGTGACCAGCAGCGCCAGGCTGTTGGCCTGAAACCGCCAGAATTCATCGTCATCGATCAGATCGGCCACCTGTTCGGCAATCGGCCAGATGCTGCGTTTGGGGGTGCCTGCGGCCTCAAGCTGGGCCTCGGCCTCGGCCAACAGATGGCCCAGTTGCAGCCGGGCCTGATCGATATGCTGGGTCTGGGGTGTGGTCGCCAGATAGATGCTGACGCTGGGATCGTTGCGCGCAGCGGCAAGATTGCGCAATTCCGGCTGGGTGGGCAGATCGACATAGAGCATGGCTGTCTCCTTTGGCATGTGGTGGTCGATCCGTTACCTAGGGCGATGGCGGATGTTTTCCGGCCCGATAGGGCGCCCAATCGGTGATTTCGGGATAGAATTGCCGCCGCCAGGCCCGCACGCGCGGATTCATCACCCGCCGCCAGACGGGCGGGATCATCGCAATTGCCGCCATCAGCGGATAGCCAAAGGGCAATTGCGGCGCATCTTCGGGCGCGTGGTTTTGCAATAGGGCAAAGCGGCGGTCGGGTTTGTAATGATGATCGGAATGGCGCTGCAGGTTGATCAGCAGCCAGTTGGTGGCGCGATGCGCGGCATTCCACGAATGGCGCGGCCTGACCGGCTCAAACCGGCCCCCGCCCAGATATTTGCGCGTCAGCCCGTAATGTTCGACGTAATTGGTAAGCTCCAGCTGCCAGATGGCCACAATCGCCTGCACCGCGAACAGGCCCAATCCCTGCCAGCCACCGATGATCGCCGCAAGCGCCAGGGCTGCCCCCTGCAATGCGGCATAGCGCCAGAACGGATTGCGCCGGTGCCATGCCGGCAGATTGCGGCGCGCCAGCATCGCGGCCTCGGCGCGCATGGCCGATGGGCCGCAGCGGATCAGCACCCGCAGAAAAAAGCGGTGAAACCCTTCGTTATAGCGCGCGCTTACGGCATCGCGGGGGGTGGCGACATGGGCGTGATGAACCAGCAGATGTTCGGAGCGGAAATGCGAATAAAGCACCATCGCCAGCAAGATATCGGCCAGCCAACGTTCCAGCCGGTTGCGCTGATGCAGCAATTCATGCGCATAAACCATGCCGATCGACCCCGAGGCCACGCCCACGCCGAAAAACAGCCCCAGTTTTTCCGCGATGCCCAGATGGGTGGCGCGGGTAGCGTAATAGATCATGCCATAGATCAGCGCCGCCTGCACCGGCACCCAGATGATCGTGATCGCGCGGTGCCAGAATAACGCCGCATCGGGGGTATGCGGATCGGCATTGTCATGGTTCAGGCCCAGCAGCGCATCGAGCGCGCTAAACAGCCACCACGCATAGGCCGGCAGCAGCAGCACCCACCATCCCCCCAGCCGCGCCGCGATCACCGCCAGCGGCACCAACCCCAGCGATAGCCAAAAGGGTGCGGCATGGCGAAATCCGGGCATCGGCGGGCGGGGCTGGTTCATTGGCTTACTCGGCAGATTGGGCAAGATCGAACGCCTTGCGCATGACACTGGGCAAATCGGACGGGCGCAGGCGCTGAAACTGCCCGCGTTCCGGCGTGCCGCCCGCTTGCGTCCGCATCACCTGCAAGATCAGGTTGAAATGGGTAAACACATGGCGCACCTGCCCGACGGGCTGCCAATCGGCGGCCAGCGGCGGGGCGGGGGGCGGCGGGGTATCCGTCCAGTCGGTGCCCGGAAAGCCCAGCATCCCGCCCAAAAGCCCCGCATCGGGACGGCGCTCCACCAGCCATTCGGCCCCGTTTTGCGCCAGATAGACCGTGCCATGCCGCAGCGGCCTTGCCTTTTTCGCGGCCTTTCGCGGATAGCTGGCGGCATCGCCCGTGGGGCGCGCGGTGCAGGCCCCGGCCCAGGGGCAAATCCCGCAGGCAGGCGCGCGTGGCGTGCAGATCGTGGCCCCCAGATCCATCACCGCTTGCGCGTAATCGCCGGGCCGTGTGTCGGGGGTCAGCGCCGCGGCATGGGCCACCAGCACCGGCTTGGCGGCGGGCAGCGGCATATCCACCGCATGCAGCCGCGCCATGACCCGTTCAACATTGCCATCAACCACCGTTTCCGCCCGATCAAAGGCAATCGCCCCGATCGCGGCGGCGGTATAAGGGCCGATGCCGGGCAGCGCCAGCAAGCCAGCGCGATCACGCGGAAACCGCCCGCCCAGATCATGCGCCACGATCCGCGCGCATTTCAGCAGGTTGCGCGCCCGCGCGTAATAGCCAAGCCCGGCCCATTCGCCCATCACATCGCCATCATCGGCGGCAGCCAGCGCCCCCACATCGGGCCAGCGCGCCAGAAACCGGGTGAAATAGCCGCGCACGGCGGCCACCGTGGTCTGTTGCAACATGATTTCCGACAGCCAGACGGCATAGGGATCGGGGCGCATTCCGGCCGCGCGCGCCGCGGGCCCCACCCGCCACGGCATGTCGCGCGCATGGCGATCATACCACGCCAGCAATTCCGCGCTTAGCACCGATTCACGCAATCTTTATGCCCCGTTCAGGTCTTTGTGCTGGCACCTGTGCCGGCTTTGCCTAGAATACTGCGTAATTCAGGATAGGCCAGCAATGAGCGGTAAACAAAAAACCACCCCGGGTGCCGGGCCGCGCCGGATGCGCGGGTTTGAACGGGCCGCGCGGCTGGTGCATGACCAGATCCGCAAAGCCGGCGAGGATCGCGGTTTTGCCGTCACGCGGCTGTTGACCCATTGGCCCGATGTCGTCGGCGCCGATACCGCCGCCATCGCGCGGCCGGTGAAAATCACCTATGGCCGCGGCGGGGGCATCGGCGCGACGCTGACGCTGCTGACCACATCGGCGCGCGGGCCGGAACTGGCGATGCAAAAGGAATCGATCCGCGAAAGGGTTAATGCCTGCTACGGTTATAACGCCATCAGCCAGATCCGCATCACCCAAACGGCCCCCACCGGCTTTGCCGAGGGGCGCGCCCAATTCATTGCCGCGCCCAAGGTGGCGGCCAAACCTTCGCCCGCGCAATGCGACACGGCCCAGAGCCTTTGCGCCGGCGCCGGTGACGCGGGCCTGCGTCAGGCCCTTGAAATGCTGGCCCTGAATGTCCTATCCCGTAACGAACTTTCCAAAAGGCAGAGTTAATGCAACGCACAATCCTTATCATCGTGGCGCTGGTCGCCATAGTCGGCGGCGGCTGGTGGATGTTTTCCGACCGCGCAGCCCCCGGCGGTCAGGCGGGCGCAGAAACAGCCCAGCCCGCTGACGCGGCGGATATCGATACATCCGGTATCGTCGATATGCAGATGGGCAATCCCGATGCGGCGGTCACGGTGATCGAATATGCGTCTTTCACCTGCCCGCATTGCGCGACGTTCAACGCCTCGGTTTTTCCGCAGCTCAAGGCCAATTACATCGATACCGGCAAGATCAACTTTATCCACCGCGAGGTGTATTTTGATCGCTATGCGCTTTGGGCCGGGATGGTTGCGCGTTGCGGTGGCCCCGAGCGGTATTTCGGCATTGCCGACATGATTTATACGCAGCAGCAGCAATGGCTGGCCGGCACCGATCCGCTGGCGATTTCCGCCGGGCTGCAACGTATCGGCCGCACCGCTGGCCTTAGCGACGAAGAAGTGACCGCCTGTCTGAACGATGGCGCCACCGCGCAGGCGATGGTCGCGGTCTATGAGGCCAATGCCGCCGCCGATGATGTCCGCGCGACCCCCAGCTTTGTCATCAACGGGGAAAAGCATTCCAACATGTCCTACGCGGCCTTTGCCGAGATTCTGGACAAGGAATTGGGCGAGTAATCAGCCCTCGGCCTGCGGCGGGGTGATCCCGGCGCGGGCCAATGCCGCATCCATCGGCGCCCAATCGGCAATGCTCAGCCGCACCGGCAAGGTCAGCACCTTTTGCCGATGCGAAGGCGGCAGGCGCACGGCATCTTTTTCGGTGGTCACCAGTTGGGCGCGGTGGGCCATGGCCTCAAGCTCCAGCCGTTTGAGCAGCGCATCGCCCAGCGGCTGGTGATCGTCCAATGCCTCGGCCCGCAGGATCTGCGCGCCAAGCCCGCGCAACGTGGCAAAAAACTTTTCCGGGTGGCCGATGCCCGCAAAGGCCAGCACCCGCAGCCCTTCCCAATCCATCCCGGTCGCCAGCGGCATCAGCGCCCCGCGCATATGGGGCAGGCTGACGCTGGCGGCATGGGTGGCGTCAAACAGCGCCTGCGCGCGGTCGGGCCCGATGGAAAGCACCACATCGGCGCGGGCCATGGCGCGGGCCACGGGTTCACGCAAAGGCCCGGCGGGGATCACGCGGCCATTGCCAAATCCGCGCGCGGCATCCACCACGATGATCGACACATCCTTGACCAGCGCGGGGTTTTGCAGCCCGTCATCCAGCACGATCACATCGGCCCCGGCGGCCACGGCGGCTTGCGCCCCCGCGGCGCGGTCGCGCGCGATCCATGTGGGGGCGAATGCGGCCAGCAGCAGCGGCTCATCCCCCACCTGCGTGGCTTTGTGGCGGCGGGGTTCCACCTGCACCGGCCCCGTCAGGCTGCCGCCATAGCCACGGCTGACGATATGGGGGCTATAGCCCCAGCCCTGCAACCGGCCCACCAGCGCGATCACCGTGGGGGTTTTGCCGGTGCCGCCCGCGTTGATATTGCCCACGCAGATCACCGGCACGCCGACCCTTGCGCCCGGTTGCGCGACCCGGCGCGCCGTTGTGCGGGCATATAGCGCCGCAAGTGGCGCCAGCACCCGCGCCTGCCAGCCGGGGCGGTTCGGCGGGTTATGCCAATAGAGCGGCGGGCGCATCAGCCATCCTCGTGCGTATCAAGGGCATTCAGGATCAATTCGGTAATCCGGTCGGTCGCGGCGGCATTGGATGATCCCACTTCCCATGCCGCATGCGCGATCTGGGCCACACGTTCGGGCGCTTGCAGCATTTCCAGCGCGGCGATCAGATCTTCGGTCTTGCGCACCAAAATGGCCGCGCCCGCCGCCGAAAACCGCGCATAGGCGGCCTGATGGCGGGTGACATCGGGGCCGTGCAAGACGACCGATCCCAGTGCCGCAGCCTCATAGGGGGACAGCCCGCCGCCCGGCCCGGCCAGCGATTGCCCCAAAAAGCTGATGGGCGCCAGCCGATACCACAGCCCGATTTCATCGGGATTATCGGCGATATAGATATGGACTTCGCGTTCCGGTTCCTGTGCCAGCGCGCGCTGCGCGGTGATCATGCCCTGCGCCTGTGCCTGTGCAGCGATAGCATCGCCCTGCGCGGGATCGGCGGGCAGGATGATCAGCAACAGCCGGTGCGCGCGGCGCAGCGCGGCCTTGTGCGCGGCCAGAATGCTGTCCACCTCGGCATCATCCAGCGCGGCGGCCAGCCAGACGGGCCGCGCGGCCATTTGCGCGGCCAGCATGCTGCGCTCATCTTCGTCGCACGGGGGCGGGGCGGCGCCTTCTTCCAGAAAACCGGCCTCTTCGAGCCGATCGGCGGGCGCGCCCAGACGCAGGCGGCGGGCGTGGCTTGCCTTGTCGCCCACAAGGATGCGGGCAAAAAGCCCCTGCAGATCGCGGTTCAGCCCCGGCAACCAGCGCCAACCCGGCGCATCCGCCATGTCGCGCGGCCCATCAAGCGCGAACAGCACCACATTTTGCGCCGCAGCCCCGGTCAGCAGGGCGGGCCGTTGATCGAACCCGATCCAGACCCCGATATCGGGCGCCCAATGCGCCAGAAACCGCCGCGTGGCCTGCGCGCTGTCATCGGGGGTCAGCACGATGGCGCTGCGCGGCGGAAAACCCGCGCGATCGGCCATGCGCTGCGCCGCGGATGTGACGGTGATCACAAAGCCGAAATCGGGCCGTTCATCCGCCAAAAGGGTAATCAGCTCGGCCAGCGGGCGCAGCGCATCATTGCCGGGGGCGTGAAACCACACCAGCGGCCCTGTGGGGCGGGGCATGTCGTAATGGCCCAAATGTTCATTGGGGAATGCGGTTGCGCGGGCCAGCGGGGGGCCAAAACGCCCCGGTTTGCGCGCCGCGCCGCCACGCACCACGGTGGCAAGATAAAGCGACAGGGCAAGCGAGCGGGCCATCTATGCGCGCGCGGGGCCGTTCATCAGCCGGGCGCTGATTTCGGCATGCACATGCGCGCCGCCCGCCAGAATCCCGTTCAGCGCCGGGTGGCGATTGTTGAACACTGGCGTGGCGCCCTGTTTATCCGACACGACCGCGCCAGATTCCAGCGCCAGCAGCGTGCCCGCCGCCACATCCCATTCCCATGTGTCATGCAGGGTCAGCATCGCATCGAACCGCCCCTCGGCCACCAGCGCAGCCGATAGGCAAGCGAGGGCCGGAAATGCCGGCGGATCGGGGGGATGCCGCCGGGCCAGTGTTTGGGATCAAGGCTCGGCTTGGCGCTGAGCACGCTGGCACCGTCAAGCCTGTCGCGCGCCGAAACCCGCATCGGTGTGCCATTGACCGTC
>JBBAGE010000069.1:0-11489 GCA_041655055.1 Paracoccaceae bacterium | reverse complement strand
AAGGCCGATCCCATCCGCCTGTAACCAAGGAGCCGATCATGCGCCCCACCGTCCCCGCGCCGCAAAGCACCCCCAATACATGGGGATTCCTGCGCGATCCGATGATCGCCCCTACCGGCTTTCGCGAATATGACGCGCGCTGGAAATACCCCGAGGAAATCAACCTGCCCGGCATGACGGCGCTGGGGTTGGGCATCGGCACGCAGATGCATCTGCGCGGCATCCGCCCGGAAATTGCCGTGGGCAATGATTACCGCGACTATTCGCTGGCGATCAAGAATGCGCTGATCATCGGGCTGATTCAGGCGGGCATCCGGGTGCGCGATATCGGGCCGGCGCTGTCGCCCATGGCCTATTTCAGCCAGTTTCATCTGGACGCCCCCGCAGTGGCGATGGTGACCGCCAGCCATAATCCCAACGGCTGGACCGGGGTGAAAATGGGCTTTGCCCGCCCGCTTACCCACGGCCCCCAGGAAATGGCCGAACTGCGCGATATCGTGTTGCAAGGGCGCGGCCATCCCCGGCCCGGCGGGTCATACGAATTCGCCGATGGTGTGATGGAGGCCTATATCGACGATCTGTGCGGCGATTTTCGCATGAGCCGCAAGCTGCGCGTCGTTTGCGCCACCGGCAATGGCACCGCCAGCGCCTTTGCGCCGCGCGTGTTTGAACGCATCGGGGTAGAGGTCGTGCCCTCGCACAACCGGCTGGATTACACCTTTCCCCATTACAACCCCAACCCCGAGGCCATGGAAATGCTGCATGACATGGCCGAAACCGTGCGCGATTCCGGCGCCGATTTCGCGCTGGGATTTGATGGCGACGGCGATCGCTGCGGCGTAGTCGATGATGAGGGCGAGGAAATTTTCGCCGACAAGATGGGCGTGATCATGGCCCGCGATCTGGCGCGGCTTTATCCCGGCGCCACCTTTGTGGCTGATGTGAAATCGACGGGGCTTTTTGCATCCGATCCGGTGCTGCAGCAGCTTGGCGCCAAGGCCGATTACTGGAAAACCGGCCATAGCCACATGAAACGGCGCGTGCATAAACTGGGCGCGCTGGCGGGATTTGAAAAGTCGGGGCACTATTTTCTGGCCGAGCCTATCGGGCGGGGCTATGACTGCGGCATGCGGGTGGCAGTGGAAATCTGCAAGCTGATGGACCGCAATCCCGATATGAAAATGTCGGATCTGCGCCGCGCCCTGCCCCGCACATGGGCCACGCCCACCATGTCGCCTTTTTGCCCCGATACGGAAAAATATGCGGTGCTTGACCGAATTGTCGCGCGGCTGCAGGCCATGGCCGATGCGGGCGCGCCCATCGCCGGCCAAAAGATTGCCCAGATCGTCACGGTAAACGGCGCGCGGGTGATTCTGGCGGACGGGTCATGGGGGCTGGTGCGCGCATCGTCGAACACGCCCAATCTGGTGGTGGTCTGCGAAAGCACGCAAAGCGATCAGCACATGCGCGCGATCTTTGCCGCGATGGATGCCGTGATCCGCACCGAACCGCTGGTCGGTGCCTATGATCAGACGATTTGACCGATTTCCCTGCCGGTAAAACATCGGGATAAGGTTTGGCAGCTTTTTGTGTTTTCGGGGCTTGCAGATCCAGACGCCAACGCGTAATTAGCGGCCCATCGTTGGGGTGTAGCCAAGTGGTAAGGCAACGGTTTTTGGTACCGTGTACCGTAGGTTCGAATCCTACCACCCCAGCCATAATCTGACATCGCCGCCGCGCGCCCCTGCCGGGCGCCTGATGCCGCGGCGTCAATCTGCCCGTTACATGCCATAATTTTGCGCCGCTTTGCTGTTATGCAGGGTGGTATGGCGCGCCAATTCGCCACGCCTATTTTGCTTGTCTTTGGAACGTGTCCGGGTAATCTGCTTTTGAAATACCAATTCAATTACGGGGTGGCGACCACATGCGCCTGACATCCTTCACCGATTACGGGTTGCGCATGCTGATGCGCATGGCGGCCAATCCCGAACAGGCGTTTTCGGCGGGGGCGCTGGCCGATGAGCTGGGCCTGTCGCGCAACCATCTGGCCAAAATCATGCAGCGGCTTGCCCGCGCCGGTTTGATTGAAACGCGCCGCGGCGGCGGGGGTGGTGCCATTCTGGCCAGACCCGCCGATCAAATCCGCCTGGGCACGATCGTGCGCCTGCTGGAAGAGGGGCAGGCGCTGGTCGAATGTTTCGATCCGGCCAATGCTACCTGTTCACTTGCCTGCCAATGTCGGCTGAAATCGCGACTGCGCGCGGCCGAACAGGCCTTTCTTGCCGAACTCGACCGCACGACGCTGGCCGATATCGCTTTGAAGCCGGCCCGCGCGGCCTGAATATAAGGAATGTCCCGATGGCCATGACTTCGACACTTACGATGACAGAGCGCAAGATCGGTATCGTGCTTGCGCTTGGGGTTGCGCTTTTGGGCCTGATCATGGCCGTTGCCGCGCGACAGGGGATCATGGCCGTTCACGGGGGCATGGCGCTGGCGCTGGGCGTCGGGCTTGTGTTTCTGCTGGCCGGATCGCTTTATGATCGCAACGAGCCGGGCGCCGACCGGCTGACCCGCTATTATGACGCGCCCATCGAATTTGGTGTCATCATGACGCTGATCTGGGCAGTGGTGGGCATGGGCGTGGGGGTGTGGCTTGCCGCGCTGATGTATTGGCCCGAGGCGACGCCGCCGTGGCCATGGACCAGCTATGGCCGCCTGCGCCCCGTCCATACATCGGGCGTGATCTTTGGCTTTGGCGGCAACGCACTGATCGCCACGTCGCTTTATGTGCTGCAACGCACATCGCGCGCCCGGCTGGCCGATTCCATCAGCCCGTGGTTCGTGCTGATCGGCTACAACCTGTTTTGTATCTGGGCGGCCAGCGGCTATATGATGGGTTCGACCCAATCCAAGGAATATGCCGAGCCGGAATGGTATGCCGATCTGTGGCTGGTCGTGATCTGGGTGACCTATTTCGCGCTTTATATCCGCACGCTGGCGCGGCGGGTCGAGCCGCATATCTATGTCGCCAACTGGTATTATCTGGCCTTTATCCTTGTGGTGGCAATGCTGCATATCGTCAACAACCTGGCGATTCCCGTCAGCTTTGCGGCGGCGAAATCCTATACGATCTGGGCGGGCGTGCAGGATGCCATGATCCAGTGGTGGTATGGGCATAATGCGGTGGCATTTTTCCTGACCGCCGGTTTTCTGGGAATGCTTTACTATTTCCTGCCGGTGCGCGCGCAGCGGCCCATCTGGTCGTATCGTCTGTCGATCCTGAGTTTTTGGGGCATCGTGTTTTTCTATATGTGGGCAGGGTCGCACCACCTGCATTACACGGCCCTGCCCTATTGGGTGCAGACGCTGGGCATGACCTTTTCGGTGATGCTGCTGGTGCCAAGCTGGGCCTCTGCCGCGAATGCGATCATGACGTTGAACGGCGCGTGGCACAAAGTGCGCGATGACGCGACGCTGCGCTTCATGTTTGTGGCGGCGGTATTCTATGGCCTGTCCACATTCGAGGGGTCGTTCCTTGCGATCCGGCCCGTGAACTCGCTGTCGCATTACACCGACTGGACGGTGGGCCATGTGCATTCGGGCACGCTGGGCTGGGTGGCGATGATCGTCTTTGGCGCGATCTATACGCTGGTGCCAAAAATGTCGGGCCGCGCGACGATGGCCTGGCCCAAGGCGGTGGAATGGCACTTCTGGTTGGCGGTGGCGGGCACGCTGGTCTATATCATCTCGCTTTGGAATGCGGGGGTGGTGCAGGCGCTGATGTGGCGGGCCTATGACGAAAATGGCGCCCTTTCCTATAGTTTCATCGAATCGGTCGAGGCGATGCTGCCCTATTACGCCGCACGCACCCTGGGCGGGGCGCTGTTTCTGGCGGGCGCGATCCTGTGCGCGCTGAACTGCCTTGCCACGATGCGCCGTGCCGGGACGCTGGCCGATGCGACCGACCATCCCCTTGCCGTTCAACCGGCGGAGTAAGCCATGCTGAAGCTGCATTACAATCTGGAAAAAGTGTCCATGGGACTTGTGGGGGCGATCATCGTGGTTGCCTCGGTCGGGGGGATCGTGGAAATCGCGCCGCTGTTCACGATCGAGGATACCGTCGTCATCCCCGAGGATATGCGCCCCCATACACCGCTAGAGCTGGCTGGCCGGGAAATCTATCTGCGCGAAGGTTGCTATGCCTGCCACAGCCAGATGATCCGGTCGCTGGCCGATGAAATCGACCGCTACGGCCCCTATTCGCTGGCCGCCGAAAGCGCCTATGACCGGCCGATGCTGTGGGGATCGAAACGCACCGGTCCCGATCTGGCGCGTCTGGGCGGGAAATATTCCGATGACTGGCATGTCGCGCATATGATCAACCCGCGCGATGTGATCCCGGTGTCGATCATGCCCAGCTATCCGTGGCTGATGCGCCCGCTGGATACCAGCCTGATGCAAGGCAGCCTTGGTGTGATGGCCCAACTGGGCGTGCCCTATGACGAAGACATGATCGCCAATGCGGTGGCCGATGCCTGGGCGCAAAGCGATCCCAATTCCGCCGGCGCCGGCGATCTCATGGGGCGTTATGGCGACGGAATCGCGGTGCGTGCCTTTGACGGCAATCCCGAACGGCTGACGGAAATGGATGCGATGGTGGCCTATCTGCAATCGCTCGGCACGTTGACATCTGCCCCCTATGACCTTGCTGCGGAGGATGCGCCATGAGCTATGAAACGCTGGTTCTGATTGCCAAAGTCGTCGGGCCGTTGTGGATGGGGGGGTTTTTGCTGGTGGTGCTCATCCGCGCCTATAATCCCCGCCGCCGGGCCGAACAGGAACGGATTGCCCGCTCGATCCTGGGCGGCACACCACGCGAGGACCGCCCATGAGCACCGATCCCAAAACCTTTCCCGGTGCCGATCCGCATACCGGCCAGCGCGAAGTTGATCCGGTGACCGGCTATGACACGATGGGCCACGAATGGGCGGGTATCAAGGAACTGAACACCCCCTTTCCGCGCATCGCCTATCTGGCGCTGCTGGCGACGTTCATCTATTCGGTGATCGCCTGGATTTTGTTGCCGGCCTGGCCGCTGGGGCGCGATTATACCCGGGGCCTGCTGGGGCTGGAGCAAAGCGAAATGGCGCTCGAACGGCTTGGCGGGCTGACCGAATTGCGCGGCGAATGGCTGTCGCGGTTCGATACGCCCGAATTCGGCCAGTTGGGCGGTGATGGCCCGCTGATGGTGGTGGCCATGCCGGCCGCGCATCGCCTGTTTCAGGATAATTGCGCCGCCTGTCACGGGATGAATGGCGAAGGCGGGCCGGGTTTCCCGGCGCTTGATGATCATCAATGGCTTTGGGGCGGTGATCCCGCCACGCTTGCCGAAACCTTGCGCGTCGGGATCAATGCCCCGCATCCTGAAACCCGGCTGGCCAATATGCCCGCCTTTGACTGGCTGGATTATTCCGAGCGTCTGGCGCTGGCCGATTATGTCGCGGCCCTGCCCACCGGGGCCGCCGATCACGCCAGCCCCGCCGCCGCGTTGTTCGATGAAAACTGCACCGCCTGTCATGCCGAACGCGGCGAAGGCGGCTTTTTGAACGGCGCGCCGGCGCTTGATGATGCGAATACGATCTATGGGCAGGATCCGGCCAGCGTGATGGTCACCCTGAACCGGGGCCGCAACGGGGTGATGCCGCATTGGTCGGACCGGCTGAGCGGTGCGGAAATCAACCTGCTGGCGCTTTATGTTTCCCAACTGCCCGACACCACCCAAAGGCCCCCGCAATGACGCCGCGCCGCCAGAAATATCTTGCGGCTTTCGGGGCGCTTGCGGCGGTCGGGTTCGTTCTTGCTGCGAATGCGCATCTGGTGGCCGTGGCCTTTGAATCCCAACCTGCCTGCGTCGCGGTTGCCGATGCCGCCCAGCCCGCCAAACGCGCCTGTTGAAAGGTCTGCCGATGCTAGAGCCACTTCCAACCATCCGCCCCCCGCAACCTGCCGGTTACAAGCTGTCGCGCGGCCTGCCTGCCACGGCCGCCTTTGGCTGGCTTGCCAAGGGCTGGCGCGATTTCATGGCCGCCCCGGGCCAAAGCCTTGCCTATGGGCTGTTTCTGACGCTGGTGTCCTATATCGTGCTGGGCGGCCTGTGGCTGCTTGAGCTGCATTATCTGGTGCTGCCGGCGATATCGGGTTTCCTGATCATCGGGCCATATCTGACGGCGGGGATTTACGAACAAAGCCGCAGGCTGAGCGCCGGGAAATCCGCACCAATGCGCGAAATGTTGATCCTGCGCCCGGCTTCGGGGGGCCAGCTTGCCTATGCGGGGCTTTTGCTGGGGGTTTTGGTGCTGTCATGGCTGCGCGCGGCCGATCTGCTTTATGCGCTGTTCTTTGGCCTTGTGCCCTATCCCGGCGTCGAAGATGCGATGATGAATGCCTTTTTCACCCCGCGCGGCTGGGCCTTGCTGGTCACCGGCACCTTTGTCGGCGGGATTTTCGCGGCCTTTGCCTTTGCGCTCAGCCTGTTTTCGATCCCGATGCTGGTAACAGAACGCACCGACGCGCTAACGGCGATGGGGCTCAGCTTTTCGCTGACCACGCATAATCTGGCGCCCTGCCTGATGTGGGCGGCGATCATCGTGGCGGGCATGGCCTTGTCGGCGATCACGGGGCTTTTGGCGCTGATCATCGTGTTCCCGGTGCTGGGCTATGGCACCTGGCATTGTTTCTGCGCGATCGGCGCGCCGGATCTATGACCGGCGCGCTTGGCATATTGATCCCGGTCTCGCTTGGTATGGGGCTGGTGGGGCTGGCCACATTTTTCTGGGCGATGCGCAAGGGCCAGTTCGAAGACCCCGAGGGCAACGCCTGGCGCGTGATCACCCCCCAAGACCCCCCATCCGACGAAGGACACGACAATGACGATCTGGCTGCCGACCCTGCTGACCGCGACCCCGCAAGAAGGCTATGATCTGGCCGTCAAAATGGCGCGCGTCGCCGTGAAAATGACCCAGCCCGATGCCGATATGCGCGATAAGTTGCGCGCAACCTATGCCGCCGATGCCGATGCGCTGATTGCCTCAAGCCAGGTGGTCGCCACGCATTTTGCCACCGTGGCGGCGGCGAATGATTACTGGAAACAGGATGGTGATCGAGCGTAACGGCGATAGCTTCACCGTGCCCGCCGATCTGCTGGCCGAGGCGCTGGGGCTGACACAGGCCGCCCTGCGCGATGCGATGCGCGATGGCCAGATCACCACCCGCACCGAACGCGGCGAAGGTGATGATGCCGGGCGCTGGCGGCTGACCTTTATCCATGGCGCCCATGCCTGCCGCTTTACCGTGGATCAGGCCGGTAACCTGCTGGGGCGCAGTTCATTCCCCGTCACCCCGCGCAGCTAGGACGGCGCAATGCTGATCAGATCCGGTTTGTCATGCACGGCCAGCTTGTCGACGATGGTTTCCGACGCGGCATTCATCCCCAGAACCTGCACCTGCGCGCCAAGTCGGCGGAATTTCAGCACCACATTATCCAGCGCCTGCACCGAGGAAATATCCCAGATATGCGCGCCGCTGACATCGATCACCACCCGGGGCGCAACATCGCGGAAATCGAACGCATTCACAAAGGATTCGACCGAGCCAAAGAAAAGCTGGCCTTCGACCCGATAGGTCTGGGTTTGCCCATCGGTTGACAGCGTGCTGCGCACCCCGAAAAGCTGCGCGATCTTGGCCGCAAAGAAAATCCCCGACAAAAGCACGCCCACCAGCACCCCGATTGCAAGGTTATTCGTATAAACCACGGTGATCACCGTCGCCAGCATCACGATATTGGACGAGCGCGGATGTTTGCGCAGATCCCCGATTGAGGCCCATGAAAACGTGCCGATCGACACCATGATCATGACCGCCACCAGCGCCGGCATCGGAATCATCGCCACCAGATCGCCCAGCCCCACGACCAAAATCAGCAACAGCACCCCGGCCACAAACGACGACAGCCGCCCCCGCCCGCCGGATTTGATGTTGATCATCGATTGCCCGATCATCGCGCAACCGGCCATGCCGCCGATGAAACCGGTGGCGGTATTGGCGATCCCCTGCCCGATACATTCCTGATTGCGGCTGGTTTTGGTATCGGTCAGATCATCCACCAGATTTTGGGTCATCAGGCTTTCCAGTAGGCCCACCACCGCGATGGCCGCCGAATAGGGCAGGATGATCATCAGCGTATCCCAGTTCACCGGGATTTGCGGGATCAAAAACACCGGCAGCGTGTCGGGCAACGCGCCCATATCGCCCACCGTGCGCACATCCCAGCCGAAGGTCATGGTCAGCGCGCTTAGCACCACGATCGCGATCAATGGCGATGGGATGGCCCTGGTCACGCGCGGCACCAGATAGATGATCGCCAGCCCCGCCGCGACCAGCACATAGGTTAGCGATGTCACCCTGGTCGGGTCGAGTTCGGGCAGTTGCGCCAGAAAGATCAAAATCGCCAGCGCGTTGACAAAGCCGGTCATGACGGATTTCGACACGAACCGCATCAGGCTGCCCAGCCACAGCATACCCGCGCCGATCTGTAAAACCCCGGCCAGAACCGTGGCCGCCAACAGATATTGCAGCCCGTGATCGCGCACCAGCGTGACCATCAGCACCGCCGTCGCCGCCGTGGCCGCCGAAATCATGCCCGGACGCCCGCCCACGATCGCCGTGATCACCGCGATTGAAAAGGATGCGTAAAGCCCGACTTTGGGATCAACGCCCGCGATGATGGAAAAGGCAATGGCCTCGGGGATCAGGGCAAGGGCGACAACCATCCCGGACAACAGATCGCCCCGGATATTGCCGAACCATTCGTTCTTGTAGTTAGGAAAATTGAGTGTGGGAAACAGAGTCATCTTGGTCGGTCCTGACAGACAAACAACCGGCGCTTGGCGCATACATGTGGATTGTTTTGATTATCCGGCGGATCAGCGGCCGAAAGAGCCACCCGGAATCGCACCGGGTCCAGATTTTCGCCATTTCATATCCACGGGCAGCGCCTTTGGCAAGGGCGCGAGTGTCGCAGCGCGCAAGACCGGGCGACAATGCCGCCCGGCCCGGGTTAGAAACGCGGTCGGCCTATTCGGCTTCGACCGTATCGACCAGCGTGCCAAAGGCCTCGGCGAATTCTTCCTTGAAGTTCTGCACGACCTGGGTGGCCGACAGGCGCGCATCCACAAGGCCCACGCCCTGCCCCACGAAATAGGACACCAGATCCAGCGCCTGGGCATTGCCCGCGCCGGCGGCAGCGTCGATCTTGTTGAATGCGGCCGAGCTGACCATGCCCATATGGGGCATTGGCAGGGTGCCGGGGCTGTCGGTGCTGTCCCATGCATCATGCCATGCGGAACGAAGCTGGCGGCTGGGCTTGCCGGTGCGCTGGGTGCGGCGCACCGTATCGCGCGACGATGCGGCGACCATTTTATCGCGGAACGCTTCGGATGTTTCGGCCTCATGCGTGGCCAGCCAGACCGAACCGGTCCAGACACCTTGCGCGCCCATGGCCATGGCGGCGGCCATTTGCTCGCCGGTCATGATCCCGCCGGCGGCCAGAACCGGCACATCGCGCATGCCGCGAATCGCACGGATCACCTCGGGCACCAGCACGAGGGTGGATACCTCGCCGCAATGGCCGCCGGCTTCGGTGCCCTGGGCCACAAGGAAATCGACACCGGCATTGACCTGCCGCAGGGCATGTTCCTTGGCACCCACCAGCGCACCCACCGGCACGCCGTTCTGTTTCGCGCGGTCGATCATGTTTTTCGGCGCGATCCCCAGCGCGTTCACGATGCAGCGAATCGGATGGGCAAAGGCCACATCCATCAACTCATTGCCGCGCTCGGGCGTGACGTTTTGCCCGGCGTTCAGGTTGACCATCTGTTCAGGCGTTGCATCGATGCCGTGCTTTTTCAGGATGCTGGCGGTGAAATCCAGATATTTCGGATCGATCTGGGCGGCAAGCTGCGCGCTGGTCACCCCCTGCGCCGAAGCGGGGATGTTTTCGGGAAACAGGATATCAATGCCATAAGGTTTGCCATCGACATGATCGTCGATCCATTTCAGTTCCTGTTCCAGCGTTTCGGGGGTGAACCCGCTGCCGCCCAGCACGCCAAAGCCGCCCGCATTGGTCACCGCTGCCACCACATCGCGGCAATGGGTAAAGGCGAACAGCGGGAATTCCGCGCCCGTCATCTCGGTCAGTTTATTTCGCATCTGTAATCCCTCCTGATCAGATTTGCGTCTTAGTAAGGGCGCGGCGACGGCCCTGTCCAAGCCGAACTTATTATGATTGATACGGATTGATTATCAATCATCCTCGCGCAGCATCGCGCCAAGGGCGGCGATATCATCGGCGCTGGCCTCGGCGATGCGCGCCTCGATCCGGCGATAATGCTCCAACACCGCCGCGCCCGCATCGGTCAGCCGCGCGCCGCCGCCCTTTTGGCCGCCCCGCGTGCTTTCCACCAAAGGGTTGCGAAAGGCGGTGTTCATCGCCTCGACCAGCATCCAGGCGCGTTTATAGCTCATGCCCATGGCGCGCCCGGCGGCGGAAATCGAACCGGTCGCGCGGATATGGCCCAGCAGATCGGCCTTGCCCGGCCCCATCATCACATCCGCCCCAAAAAGGATTCGCAGCCGCAGCCGCGGCGCGGATTTGCTGCCGGAACTGTCACGGATATCAGGGGGCGGGCGGCTCATGGCGGGATTGTGCCGGGTTGGCCCCCCGAAATGCAAGCGCCTAGTCGCAGTGCACCACAAGCTCATCCGCGAAACGCGCGCCGATATTTTCCTCGGCCGGCACTTCGTCGCGGGCCAACAGGCGCAGCTCTTCTTGCAAGGCGGCATCTTCGCGATCGGGCGCAAAGGGCACCAGCGTCACCGCACAGCCGGGGGCCGCTGGGTCGATCACGGCGCCGGGCAGGATGTCATAATCGTAATAATAATAGGGATCATAGAGTTTCAGCGATATCTGCGCGCCCGGCGTCAGGGGCTGCGGCGTGGCCAGCGGCAGATCGAAGGTGACGAAAATCCGGCCATCCACCATCCCCGCATCGGCATTATGTGGCCGGGTCATGGCCACGTGTTGGCCACCCGCATGCATATAGATATCGCCCTCATATTCAGGCGGCCAATCGGTTTCGCCCGCGACGATCCGGGCCTCATCCTCGGCATCCAGCACGCCATCGCCGTCGCGGTCCAGATCCAGCGTTTCGATCAAAAACAGCGTGGTAAATTCGTCATAGCGCCATGTCACCCGGATTTCATCCAGCGCCGAAGGGCTGCCAAGAAAAACCACCTCGGCATCGACAAAGACATGCGGATGCGCCGTGGCAAGCGCGGGCATCAGGCAAAGGGCGCAGATCAGCGGGGCTTTCATCCCCTCTGAATGGCCAAAAGCGGCGCGCGGCGCAAGCGTTTTGGGCAATCATATT
>JBBAGE010000068.1:0-11511 GCA_041655055.1 Paracoccaceae bacterium | reverse complement strand
CATCGTGTTGCTGGGCTTTTTGCTGCTGATGAATGCCGTGGCAATCGTGCTGCGGCGCCGCTTTGAACGCCGCTGGTGAAAGGGCACCGAGATGAACCTTATGACCACGTTAAATTCGGATGTGACCCAGATGAGCGATACCAAGATTTCCGCCCGCAATGTCGATGTGTTTTATGGCACCAGCCACGCGCTCAAGGATGTCAGCGTCGATATCCGCGATAAAACCGTCACCGCCTTTATCGGGCCGTCGGGCTGCGGGAAATCGACCTTTCTGCGCTGTCTGAACCGGATGAACGACACGATCCCCGGCTGCCGCGTGCAGGGCGATATCCGCATCGATGCCGAAGATATCTATGACGCCCGCGTCGATCCGGTCCAATTGCGCGCGCGGGTGGGGATGGTGTTTCAAAAACCCAACCCCTTTCCGAAATCCATCTATGATAATATCGCCTATGGGCCGCGTATCCACGGGCTTGCGCGCAACAAATCCGATATGGATGATATCGTCGAACGCGCCCTGCGTCGCGGCGCCATCTGGGATGAGGTCAAGGATCGGCTGACTGCGCCGGGCACCGGGTTGTCGGGCGGCCAGCAACAGCGCCTGTGTATCGCCCGCGCTATCGCGACCGAACCCGAGGTTTTGCTGATGGACGAGCCCTGTTCCGCGCTCGACCCGATCGCCACCGCCCAGATCGAGGAATTGATCGGCGAATTGCGGCAAAACTATACCGTTGTGATCGTGACCCATTCGATGCAACAGGCCGCCCGCGTCAGCCAAAAGACCGCGTTCTTTCACCTCGGCAATCTGGTGGAATATGGCGATACCAGCCAGATTTTCACCCAACCTGCCGATCCACGCACTGAATCCTATATCACCGGCCGGATCGGCTAGGAGGCCATCATGATCGAACAACATATCGTTTCCGCCTTTGACCGTGATCTTGAGGTGATCCAGGCGCTGGTCATGAAAATGGGCGGGCTGGTAGAAGTGGCGATCATCGATGCCGCCACGGCGCTGGAAATGCTCGATACCGAACTGGCCGAGCAGGTGCGCAAGAATGACAAGGCCATCGACCGGCTGGATGAACAGATCAAGCTGGAAACCGCGCGGGTTCTGGCACTGCGTTCCCCCACGGCCAGCGATCTGCGCACCGTTCTGTCGGTGATGAATATCAGCACCCATCTGGAACGTTGCGGCGATTACGCGAAAAACATGGCCAAACGCACCGCGATTCTGGCCGAACTGCCCCAAATGGAGGGATCGACCAGCGCGCTGCGCCGCATGGCGCGGATGGTGGAAAAGCAGCTCAAGGATGTGCTCGATTCATATATCCAGCGCGATGTGGCCATGGCCACCGATGTGCGTCAGCGCGACCTGGAGGTGGACGAGATGTATAACACGCTCTTTCGTTCGCTGCTGACCCATATGATGGAGGATCCGCGCAATATCACCGCCTGTATGCATCTGCATTTCATCGCCAAGAACATCGAACGGATGGGCGATCATGCGACCTCTATTGCCGAACAGGTGATCTATCTGGTCACCGGTTCGATGCCCGACGATGAACGCCCCAAGGGCGATTCGACATCGCTGGGCGATATAGCCTGAATGAAAGCCTGCCATGTCTGCTGACCGTCCGCATATATTGATCGTCGAAGATGAACCCGCCCAGCGCGAAGTGCTGATCTATAACCTTGAGGCCGAGGGTTTCGCCGTTTCCGCCGCCGAAAGCGGGGACGAGGCCCTGATGCTGATCGAAGAACATCTGCCCGATCTGATCGTGCTTGACTGGATGCTGCCCGGCGTGTCGGGGATCGAAATCTGCCGCCGCCTGAAAACCCGCAGCCAGACGCGCAAGATCCCGATCATCATGCTGACCGCGCGCACCGAAGAAGCCGATATGGTGCGCGGCCTTGAAACCGGCGCGGATGATTACATGCTCAAACCCTATTCGCTGGTCGAGCTGATCGCGCGTATCCGCACCCAGTTGCGCCGCACCCGCCCCGCCACCGTGGGCGAGCGGCTGGAGTTCGAGGATATCGTGCTCGATTCCGAAACCCACCGCGTGTTTCGCGCCGGAACCCCGGTCAAGCTGGGGCCAACGGAATTTCGCCTGTTATCCACATTCATGGAAAAGCCGGGGCGCGTCTGGTCGCGCGAACAGTTGCTGGATCGGGTTTGGGGGCAGGATATCTATGTCGATACCCGCACCGTCGATGTGCATATCGGGCGCCTGCGCAAGGCGCTGACCCGCGAAGGCGGCAGCGATCCGATGCGCACCGTGCGCGGCGCGGGCTACGCGCTGGGATAGGGCCGCGCGGGAACCTGCCCGCCGGGTCGCGTGTTGGGCCAAGCAGTCATCAAGCGGCGGGGCCCATGCAGCACGAATTCGCAGATCAGATCGTCGTCATCACCGGGGCATCCGCCGGGATTGGCCGTGCCACCGCGCGGGCATTCGCGCGCAAAGGGGCCATGGTCGCGCTGATCGCCCGCGATATGGATGCGCTAGCGGCCACGCGGGCCGAAATTCTGGCAGGCGGCGGCCGGGCCGAGGTCTTTGCCCTTGATGTGGCCGATGCCAGCGCCGTTTTCACTGCGACCGAGGAAATCGAGGCCCGCTGCGGCCCGATTGATATCTGGATCAACAATGCGATGGCCACGGTTTTTGCCCCGGTGGCCGAACTGTCGCCCGATGAATTGCGCCGCGTGACCGAGGTTACATATCTGGGCACCGCCCATGGCACGATGGCCGCGCTGCATCATATGCGCCAGCGCAATCGGGGCGTGATCGTGCAGGTCAGCTCGTCGCTTGCCTATCGCGGGATTCCGCTGCAATCGGCCTATTGCGGGGCGAAACATGCGGCGCGCGGCTTTACCGATGCGCTGCGGTCGGAATTGTTGCATGATAACAGCGGCGTGGCGATCACCGCCGTGAACCTGCCCGCCGTCAATACGCCGCAATTCGATTGGGCGCGCAGCAAGCGGCGCAAACTGCCCCGCCCGGTGGCGCCCGTCTATGCGGCCTCTGCCGCCGCGCGCGCCATTTTGCAGGCCACCCGCCACCCGCACCGCGAATATTGGCTGGGCACCAGCACCTTGCTGACGATCATGGGCAATATGCTGGCGCCACGCTGGCTTGATGGTGTGCTGGCGCGCAACGCCGTGACCGGGCAGGACCGCGAGGCCCTGCAGCCCGAGGGCCGGCCCGATAACCTTTATTCCCCCGTCACCGGTATTCACCGCACCGATGGCCCCTTCGGGCGCGAAGCCCGCCGCCATGCGATGCTTTACCCCGCCCCCGTCGCGCGCATTGGCGTGGTGATGCTGGGCGCGGGCATTGCCGCGGGGCTGGGTGGTATTGCCGCCACGATGATCGCCGCCAAAAACCACCGCCGTTAACAAAAGGACGATGCACATGAACATGGGACAGACCCGCTGGGCGATTGCCGAGGGCTATATCCCCGGCGACAGCCTGAATGACGATCCGGCCTTTGTTTCACATGAAACCGCTTGCATCCTGAATCTGGGCAATCAGGAAGCCAATGTCGCCATCATCCTTTATTTCACCGACCGCGAGCCGGTGGGCCCTTACCGCCTGCAGGTGGCCGCGCGCCGGACCCTGCATCTGCGTTTCAACGATTTGACCGATCCGGCCCCCGTGCCGCGGGATACGGATTTTGCCTCGCTTATCACGTCGGATGTGCCGATCATCGTGCAGCACACGCGGCTTGATTCCCGCCATCCCAATATTGCGCTGCTGTCCACCGTGGCCTGCGCGCTCGGCTAAACGTTTTCCACGTGCAGGAGGTTTGCGATGCAAATCAGCGACTACGCCCTGATCGGCGATTGTGAAACTGCGGCCCTGGTCGGCAAGAACGGGTCGATCGACTGGCTTTGCTGGCCGCGCTTTGATTCCGATGCCTGTTTCACAGCGATTTTGGGCAATCCCGAACATGGCCGCTGGCGGATCGCGCCGCTGGGCGAAGGCATGGCCAAGTCACGCCGCTATCGGGATGATACGCTGATTCTGGAAACCGATTTCGAAACCGAAGATGGCGCCGTCACCCTGATCGATTTCATGCCGATCCGCGAAGAGGGCAAAGTATCGGATCTTTGCCGCATCGTCGTAGGCAAACGCGGGCGGGTCAAGATGCGCATGGAAATGAAGCTGCGCTTTGATTACGGGCGCATCGTGCCATGGGTCAGCAACGGCCCCGAATTCGACGGGCTGCGGATCATCGCCGGGCCGCATGCCGCCTATCTGAAAACCGGGGTGCCGACCCAGCATGAAAATCAGGAAACCGTGGCCGAATTCACCGTGGCCGAAGGCGAACGCGTGGCCTTCGTGCTGGGGTATGAGGCATCCCACCTGCCCCCGCCCCAGTTGTGCGAGGCCGATGACGCCCTGTCGATGACCGAGAAATACTGGACCGACTGGTCCGCGCGATGCGAATATGACGGGCCATGGCGCGATGCGGTCATCCGTTCGCTGATCACGGTCAAGGCGCTGACCTATCGCCCCACCGGCGGCATCATCGCCGCCCCGACCTCATCCCTGCCCGAAAAAATTGGCGGCGGGCGCAATTGGGATTACCGCTATAGCTGGCTGCGTGATGCGACCTTTACGCTGCTGTCACTGATCAACGCCGGCTATCGCGAAGAGGCCGAGGCCTGGTGCGACTGGCTTTTGCGCGCGGTTGCGGGCGATCCGGCCCAGATCCAGCCGCTTTACGGTGTGGGCGGCGAACATCGCGCCGATGAAATCATCCTCGACTGGCTGCCCGGTTATCACGATTCGCGCCCGGTGCGGATCGGCAATGCCGCCTATCTCCAGTTGCAGATCGACGTGTTCGGCAGCGTGCTGGATACCTTGTTAGAAGCGCAGACATTCGATCTGTCGCTGAACGAGGCCTCGGCCACCTTGCAACAGGGGCTTTTGGCGCATCTCGAACAGGTCTGGCGCGAACCTGATGAGGGCCTGTGGGAAGTCCGCTCCGGGCGCCAGCATTTCGTTCATGCCAAGCTGATGTCCTGGGTGGCTTTTGATCGCGGTATCGCCTCGGCCGAACAATTCGGGCTGCAAGGCCCGGTGCGGCGCTGGCGCCGGATTCGCGATGAAATTCACGCCGAAATCTGTGAACGCGGCTATGACCGCGAAAAGGGCGCCTTTGTGCAGGCCTATGGGTCCAAGGCGCTGGATGCTTCGGTGCTGTTGATGCCGATCTACGGGTTTCTGCCGCCCGATGATCCGCGCATCGTTTCGACGGTCAAGGCGATCGAGGCTGAATTGATGCGCGGCGGCCTGTTGCTGCGCTACGACGCAACCGAAGCCCCCGACGGGATGGATGGTGACGAAGGCGCGTTTCTGGCCTGCAGCTTTTGGCTGGCCGATAACATGATCTTGCAAGACCGGATGGACGAGGCAGAAAAACTGTTCGAACATCTGCTGTCGCTGCGCAATGACGTGGGGCTGTTGTCGGAACAATATGACTGGGTGGGTAAAACACTGGTGGGAAATTTCCCGCAGGCCTTTTCCCATTTCGCGCTGATCGATACGGCCTTCAACTTTGCTTCGGCCCGGGGGGCTTTGCGCGAAGCCCAGACCTGAGCCGGAACATCCGCCGCCCGCGGCCGTTGGGTTGGCACATCCAACCGCAAAGGAACCGCCATGGCCCGGACCGCCGCCGATGTGCTTGTTGACACGCTGATCGCCTGGAAGGTGGATACCATTTTCGGCATGCCCGGCGATGGGATCAATGGCATCATGGAGGCCCTGCGCCTTCGCCGCGATCAGATCCGCTTTATCCAGACCCGCCACGAAGAATCCGCCGCCTTCATGGCCTGCGCCCATGCGAAATTCACCGGGCGGCTCGGGGTCTGTCTGGCGACATCCGGGCCGGGCGGGATTCATCTGCTCAACGGGCTTTATGATGCGAAACTTGACGGCGCGCCGGTGCTGGCGATCACGGGGTTGCAGTTTCACGACCTGATCGGCACGCATACCCAGCAAGATGTCGAACTCGATAAACTGTTCATGGATGTGGCCGTCCATAACACCCGGATCATGGGTGGCGCGCATGTGGAAAATGTGGTGTCGCTTGCCTGCCGCACGGCACTGGCGCAGCGCGGGGTGGCCCATGTTACCATGCCCGTCGATCTGCAATCCGAACCGATGCGCGATGATCCCCGTTCCGCGCGCAACGTGGCCCATGATCCCGCCACGCTGATGGCCGGCGCGGCCATGCTGCCTACCGATGATCAGCTTGCGCGCGCGGCCACGGTGCTGAACGCCGGGCAAAAGATCTGCATCCTTGCCGGTCAGGGCGCATTGGGGGCGCGCAGCCAGATTTCTGCGCTGGCCGAACGTCTGGGCGCGCCGGTGGTCACGCCGCTTTTGGGCAAGGGCGCGATCCCCGATGACAGCCCCTATGCCACCGGCGGCGCGGGGCTGCTGGGCACGCGCCCCTCGCAAGAGGCGCTTGAAGCCTGCGACACGCTGCTGATCATCGGCGGTTCCTTTCCCTATATCGAATATTATCCCGCCCCCGATCAGGCCCGTGCCATTCAGATCGATATCAACCCTGCCCGCATCGGCCTGCGCCACCCGGTCGAGGCCGGGCTTGTCGGTGACAGCGCCCGCGTGATCGAGGCGCTGATGCCGCGCCTGACCCATCACGAGAATCGCAGTTTCCTGACCAAGGCCCAATCCGGGATGGAAGATTGGCGCGCCCTGCTGGCCGAGCGCGGCACCCGGCGCGACAGCCCGATGAAACCGCAGGTGGTAACCCATGAACTGGACCCGCTGCTGGATGACGACGCGATCATCGTCACCGATTCCGGCACCGTGACCACATGGGTTGCGCGCTATATCACCATGCGCGGCAAAATGGCCTTTTCCTGTTCCGGCACGCTATCAACCATGGCTTGCGGCGTGCCTTATGCAATTGCCGCAGCATTGGCATGGCCCGATCGGCAGGTGGTCTGCGTGATCGGGGATGGCGCGCTTAGCATGCTGCTGGGGGAACTGGCGACCATCCGGCGCTATGGGCTGAACATCAAGATCATCGTGATCAAGAATGACAGTCTGGGCCAGATCAAATGGGAACAGATCGTATTTCTGGGCAATCCCGAATATGAATGCGATCTGGAACCCATTGACTTTGCAACCGTTGCCCGCGGTTTCGGGCTGGATGCCGTCACGATCACCGATGCCGCCGACTGTGGCCGCCAACTGGCCGAGGCCATGGCAGCCCCCGGCGCGGTGGTGATCGAAGCCGTGGTTGATCCGCATGAACCCCCGATGCCCCCCAAAGCCACGTTGCAACAGGCCGCGCATATGGCGCGGGCACTGGCCCGCGGCACCCCAGAAGGGGGCAAGATCGCGCGCACCATCGGCACGGATGTGGTGCGCGAACTGCTCTAATCGTTGCGCCGCGCATCCAAACAAAATATGTGACATGACAAGAAGGAATGAGGGGAAAATCATGTCGCATGAACAGGCCATGAACGGGCCATTGCTGAACGATCTGTTGTCGCTGACCGAAGCGGCGCTTGCACCGGTCGAAGCCGTCGTCGCCGCCGCGCGCGATGCGGTGCGTGTGCGCGTGCTCAAGGATGGCAAGGTTTCGGCCAAGCTGGTCGATACGCAGCAACATGCCGCGCATGGCTTTGCCTGGCTTGCAACCTATCACGAAGCCCTGCGCCAGATGCATGCCTGGGCCACCCGCCTGCAAGACGAAGGCCGGCTGGGCGAGATCGAGAAGCTGATCCTGCAAATCGCCTTTGGCGAATATCTGGCCCAGATCGAGGGCGGTATCCCGATGACGCAGGGCGAAATCATCCGCCTGCGCAATATGGGCATTTCCGATGACGATCAGCGCGCCCTGCTCGCGCCCGCCGTGGTTGCCCTGATCAGCCATGGCAACAGCGCCGCCGCGCGCGACCGGCTGGTGGAGCTGATGCGCGATAATGTCGGCCACGCCACATTCGGCGCCACCGGGCTTGACGAAGAACTGGAAATGATCCGCGATCAATTCCGCCGCTTTGCCGATGACAAGGTGATCCCCCACGCCCATGAATGGCACCTCAAGGATGAATATATCCCGATGGAAATCATTCACGAAATGGGCGAATTGGGCGTTTTCGGCCTGACCATCCCCGAGGAATTCGGCGGGCTTGGCCTGTCCAAAGCATCCATGTGCGTGGTCTCCGAAGAACTGAGCCGGGGCTATATCGGCGTCGGTTCGCTGGGCACCCGGTCGGAAATCGCGGCCGAGCTGATCCTTGTCGGCGGCACCGATGCGCAAAAGGAACAGTGGCTGCCCAAAATCGCCAGCGCCGAAATCCTGCCCACGGCGGTGTTTACCGAACCCAACACCGGGTCCGATCTTGGCAGCCTGCGCACCCGCGCCACCAAAGTGGGCGATGATTATGAGATCACCGGCAACAAGACATGGATCACCCATGCGGCCCGCGCCCATGTGATGACCCTGCTGGCGCGCACCGATCCCGCGACCGATAACTATCGCGGCCTGTCGATGTTTCTGGCCGAAAAAGAGCCGGGCGATGATGCCAACCCCTTTCCCACCCCCGGCATGACCGGCGGCGAGATCGAGGTTCTGGGCTATCGCGGCATGAAGGAATTCGAGCTTGGCTTTGACGGGTTCAAGGTCAAGGGCGAAAACCTGCTGGGCGGGTCCGAGGGTCAGGGCTTCAAACAGTTGATGCAGACGTTTGAATCCGCGCGCATCCAGACCGCCGCCCGCGCGATCGGCGTCGCGCAAAATGCGCTTGAGGTTGGCATGCAATATGCGCTCGACCGGGTGCAATTCGGCCAGCCGCTGATCGAATTCCCGCGCGTGTCGAACAAGCTGGCGATGATGGCTGTGGAAATCATGGTCGCCCGGCAGCTTACCTATTACAGCGCCTGGCAAAAAGACCATGGCGAACGCTGCGATCTCGAAGCGGGCATGGCCAAGCTTTTGGGTGCGCGCGTGGCATGGGCTGCGGCGGATAATGCGCTGCAAATCCATGGCGGCAACGGATTCGCGCTGGAATATACGATCAGCCGGATTCTCTGCGATGCGCGGATTTTGAACATTTTCGAGGGCGCGGGCGAAATCCAGGCGCAGGTGATTGCGCGCCGGTTGCTCGACTGATCACACATCGGGCGGCGGGTGATCCGCCGCCCTTTTCCTGTCAGTCCATCACCTCGGTCATGAACAGGCTCAGGATCACGCAGATCGCCGAGGCCGCCGCCGCCAGCATGAAAATCGGGCTGATCGCCTGCGATACCCCCACCAGCACCGGCCCCTGCACTGCCGGATCAAGCGTCACCAGAAAGGCGCGGTTCAATTCATGCGGGCTCATCCCCGCGGGCAGCACATCGCCCAGCCGCCGCATCAGCCCCGCGGCAAACACCCCGCCAAATACCGCCACACCAATGGCGCTGCCCACCGATCGGAACATATTGATGCTGGCGGTCGCCACACCCACCATGTTTCCCGGCACCGAATTCTGAATCGCGGTCATGCCGATCGTGTTGATCGGCCCCATGCCCAACCCCACCAGAATCACCAGCACCACTGGCAGGAAATAGGGCGTCTGCGGCGTCAGGAATGACAGCCCGCCAATCCCGATGGTGACCGAAACAAAGGCCCAGGTCATCATCGCCTTGTAACGCCCCGTTCGCGTGATCAGCGCCCCGCAAAAGATTGATGTTGTCAGAAAGGTCAGCATCATCGGCATGACCAGCAGCCCCGACACCATCGCGCCGACGCCTTTGATCAACTGGTAATAAATCGGCATGAACACAAAGATCGAAAACATCGTGACCGACAGCAAGAATGCCGTGGTATTGGCCACCAGATAATTCACGTTGGAAAACAGCGACAGCGGCACCATCGGTTCGGGCGCGCGCCGCTCGGCCCAGATAAAGGCCAGCGTGGCGATGATCGCAAAGCCGGTCAGGCCAAGGATTTCCGCCGATCCCCATGCCAGCGACACGCCGCCCAGCGTGGCGATCAGCACGATCGCCGTCAGCAGCGCCGTCATCAGCGTGGCGCCCGCATAGTCGATCTTGGGGCGTCTTTCGGTCTTGATCTTGGGCAAGGCGATGGAAATCACCGCGAGCGAGGCCAGCGAAAACGGCACGTTGATAAAGAAAATCCATTCCCAGGATATGTATTGCGCGATGAACCCGCCCGTGGTCGGCCCCAAAATCGTCGCAATCCCCAGCGCGCCGCCCATGCGCCCCTGTGCGCGGCCTCGTTCGCGCGGCGGCATGACATCGGCAATCACCGTCATTGCCGCCACCATCAGCCCGCCGCCGCCGATCCCCTGAATCGCGCGCCCGATCACCATGGTCAGCACATCCGGCGCCAGCCCGCTGATCACCGATCCGATCATAAAGACCACGATGCCGAATTGCAGCATGATCTTGCGGCCATAAAGATCGCCCAGCTTGCCGAATACGGGCGACGCAATGGTCGAGGTCAGCAGATAGGATGTCACCACCCAGGTCAATTGATCCAGCCCGCCCAGATCGGCGACGATCACCGGGATCGCCGTGCCCACCACCGTCTGCCCCATCGAGCTGAGCACCACCGTGATCCCGATGGCCACCATGATCAAGGTCAGCGATTGTGGTCTGCTTTCGTCGGACTGCACGTCCACTGTCGTCATTTCCCTGTCCTCGTGAAACATCGCGGCGGCCTTGCGGGCGCATATCCAACAGGTCTGCCACCAAGCACGATGGGCTGCAACAGATTTGATGCGGATGTCATGTATTGGGCGCATTGCGCGCAAACAGCGCCATCAGCCGATCCCGCGCGGGCGGCAGCGGGCGGGGGCCAAGTTCGCCCGCCAATCGGTGCAGGAAATGCCCCGTGGTGCGCAAACCGGCGCGTATATCGGCCATGTCAAACGGCGCCTGGCCCAACATGCAGGCTGGCAGCGGCAACAGCCGGTCGGCCCATTCGCCCGCGCCCTGACGCGACACCGCGCGCCCGGTCCGCGGGCTGACCCATATCAGATCATCGCGCACCCCCGTCACCGCGCAGCGCCCCAGATCAAGCCCATAGCCCAGGTCTTCGAGCAGCGCCAATTCCCAGCGCAGATAGGCCAGCGACCATTCGGGGTCACGGCCCAGCATATCCAGCAGGTGTTGCGACGCGGCATAGATCATCGGATGCGGTTCGCGTTCGGGCAGCGCAAAGGCCAAAAGCCCGGTCACCGCCCCCAGCCCCGCCAGCGCCGCCCCGTCGCCGATAATATCGGCACTGCGCGAGCGCAGCGGTTCGACCGTGAATGTGCCCATATGATCTTCAAGCCGCGCGCGCCATGTCACCGCGATCTGCGCACCCGGTTGCAAGATCGGCGCCATCCTGCGCGAGGCCCCGCCCCGCACCAGCCCCGCGTGCCGGCCATGCTGGGGGGTGAACACCTCGATGATGGCCGAGGATTCGCCATGCCGCCGCACGTTCAGAACTGCACCCTGATCCTGCCATTCC
>JBBAGE010000067.1:0-11660 GCA_041655055.1 Paracoccaceae bacterium | reverse complement strand
GGCCGCACCCAGCATGGTTTCGGCCAGCGCGATGCCGCCCGGATGGCCCACGTCGCACCATTGGCCGGGATAGATCACGCCATGGGCCCGCCCGCGCGCGATCATGATATCCCAGAGCCTGTTGAGCGAAAATACATCCTCGGTAATCAAAGCTAACAGATCGGTGCGGATGATCTGCGCCCCGGAATAGATCATGCCCTGCCCGCGTGTGATCCGACCATCGGGCGATCGGGTGAAATCGCCCCGGCCGCTATGGCCAAGCGCGCATTCGGGCGCGATCAGCAGCAATAGCGTATCCATCACGGCTGGGTTCCATGCGGCGCGAAGCGGCTCTAACGCGGGGGGTCCGTGCCACACCGCATCGGAATTAAGCGTAAAGACCGGCCCCGTCCCCAGCGCGGGCAGGGCATTGCGCAACCCGCCGCCGGTATCAAGCAGCCGATCTTCGTGCACCATCTGCACCCCGCGCGGGCGCAGGTGGGTGCGCAGCGTATCGGGCAGGTAATGCGTATTTGCCACGATCCGCGCCACATCGGGTGCCTGTTCAAGCGCATGGTCGATCAGCGGGCGGCCCGCGACACTAATCATGGGTTTTGGCCGCGTCGCGGTCAGCGGCGCCATGCGCGTGCCCAGCCCGGCGGCAAAAATCATCAAGGCGTCAGGGTGGTCGTGCATGCGGCCCTCAGCCGGTTCAGAATTTCGGGGGTCGGGGGCGGCAGCGCGGTCAGCACGATATCGCGCAGTTCCGCCAGCGCCGGGTGGCGCAGATCATGCTGCAGATGCCCCCAGGTGCGCGGGATCAGGTCGATATAGGCCATTTTACCATCGCGCAGCGCCAGCCGGGCGAAAACCCCCAAAATCCGCAGGTTGCGTTGCGCGGCGGTAATTGCGGCGGCGGTCCGAAAGGTGTCGGCATCTTGGCCCGTGGTATCAATATACCGCGCAAGCAGCGCATCGCGCAGCGCGGGCGGCACATCGCGGCGCGCATCCTCGGTCAGGGAAATCAGGTCATAGGACGGATGCCCCAGCATCGCATCCTGAAAATCCAACAGGCCGACACGGGCATGGCCGGCACGATCGGGCAGCCAAAGCAGATTTTCGGCATGATAATCGCGCAGGATCAGCACCTCGTGGCCTTGGCAATTTCGTGTCAAAAGCGTGTCTAACGTGGTGCGCAAGGCACTGGCATCGCCATGCTGGCCGGTGGTGGCCGGCAGATACCAATCCCAAGCCAGCGCCGCCAATTCGGCCATACGCGGCTGATAGCGCGGCACATCGGGCGGCGCGGTCTGGTGCAGCGCGGCCAGCACATCGATCGCGGCCTCGTATAACGCGACCTCGGATTTTGGATGCTGTGCGGCATGTCGGGCGAACAGATCATCGCCCAGATCTTCGAGGATCATGAAGCCCTGCGCCGTGTCCGTGGCAAAAATCCGTGGCGCGCCAAAGCCGTGATCCGCCAGATAGGTGGCGATGCGGATGAAACTGTCGATGCTTTCGCCCTTGGCGGGATCGGCATCCATCAGCACCGCACGCGCGCCGGGGCGGGCAAGCCGTTCATATCGCCGGGCCGAGGCATCACCGGCCAACGGGCTGCGCCGGGCATCGCCCCAGCCACTATTGCGCAGAAATTCGGTCAAAGCAGCGGCGCGGTCAGTCATTTTCGGCCCTTTGCGTGATACGGGCGATGATATCGGCCCAGCGGGGCGCGTTGGATTCCAGCACCAGTTCGCGGGCATCATCCTGCGGCCCTTGGGCGAAATGGGCGCTTAGCGCATCGGGCGGCGCATCGGCGCCAAGCCGTTCGGGCCATTCGATCAGGCAAAGCGCAGTGGTGAATGCTTCGGTCAGGCCAAGCTCGAATGCCTCATCCGCCGAATGCAGCCGATAGAGATCGGCATGCCAGATATCCAGCGCGGGCGTTTCATAGACCTGCACCAGCGTGAATGTGGGCGAGGGCACATCTTCGTGCTGGCCGCTTTGGGCCAGCAGGGACTGGATAATCGCGCGGGCAAAGGCGGTTTTGCCCGCCCCGATCGGTCCGTGCAGCAAAATCACGTCGCCAGCCGCCAGCAGTGGCGCCAGCCGCGCGGCCAGCGCCCGGGTGGCCTGTTCATCGGGCAGGGAAAGGGTGGCAAGCGTGTTGTTCATCACGCCAGTTTTAGCCGCCCTGCGACCACCCGCAAGTGCAGAAGCGGCTAGCCGCCGTGCAACACCGCCGGTGCGGGCGGTTGTGCGGGCGGTGCGGCGCCCAGCGTGCGGGTCTGGGGCGCGAAACCGATCAGCGTGGCGCCACCGGCCAGCGGGCGCGCGCGGCAATGCAGCCGGCGCCCATCCCAAAGCCGGGCTTCGGCATTCCATTCGGCGCGTTTGCTGAAACTGGTGGCATAGTCGCGCATTTCGGCCCAGACGGGGCTGGGCGCGCATTTGGAATGCCAGATGCGCGACGCCTCGAACACGTTGAAATCCTGTGGCGCGCTTTCATGATCATCGCCCCAAAGCGTGGCATAGGCCGCATTGGTCATGGTCAGCGTGCCATCGGCGGAAAAGACGGCAATCGCTTCGTCCAGACTGTCGATCACCGCCTGCCCGGTATCGAGTTCGGCGCGAAACCGGCGCGTGAGCGAGACTTCGGCACTGATATCCTCGATCAAAAAGGCCAGCGCGCCATCGGGATGGGGCCTGCCGGTCACGCGGTAAATCTGGCCGGTTGCCAGATGCCAGGTGTCCTCATATGTGGCGCCGGTGGCGGCGGCCTCTAACGCGGCGATCTGGTGGCGCCAGGCCATGTAATCCTTTGGCTCGGGGATCATTTTCTTTTCGCGCAACCGGTCGAGAAAACTGGCAAGTGTGGGCCGCATGATCAGGAAATCCACCGGCAGCGTCGTCAGATCCGTCAGCGCCGGGTTGAACAGGGCCAATTGCCGGTTTTTGTCAAAGATCGCCAGCCCTTCGGGCAGGGCGGCAAAGGTCTTGGTCAGGGTCTGAACGAAATCGCGCAGATCGTTTTCGGCTTTGACCTGCCCGTCGGCGGGAATCGCGGTATAGAGGGTTTCATCCCCAAGGCTGGCCTTGTGGCATTCGAACCAGCGCGCAGTTTTGCCGTCGGATTGCGCCATCTGCACGCGGCGCGGCCCTTTGGCAGAGCCGGATTTGGGCAGATCGAACAGCCGGTTCGGCGGCCAGATCGGCACCTGCGCATCCGATAGCTGATCGGACAGTTCCAGATAGGAATTATTGGCCCATGTGATCGTGCCATCCGCCATTTCGCGCCAGACCAGAAAGGGCGCATGTTCGGCGGTGCCGCGCAGGCTTTCGATTTCGCGTTCCATCGCGGCAAGCGAATGTTTGTCGAGCCCGACAAGCTGATCGGTGGTTTCATGATCGATCAGCGTCAGCCGCGCAAGCCCGGCCTTCCATTCGGCCCGAAGCGTCGTATCTTCGTTCACTGACACGAATGTAAGCAATTCGTCATCGGCCAGCTTGCCCATATCGGTTTTCAGCGCCGGAAAACGGGGCAGGAACAGCGTCAGAAACCGCTGCCAGTCGGAACCGCCGCGGGGGGCGGATTCCAGTATCTGCCGCGCTTCATCCGTGGCATTGACCAGAAATTCATCGTCAAACAAAAAGATGATGGCATCCGCCTCATTGCCCAAAAACAGCCGTGCCTGCCGCCTGCGCTGCGCATCGACCAGCGCGACCAGTCCCATAGCCAGCAGCGCAATGGCGAAGGTCACGGCCGCCAGCATGCCCAAAATTGCGTAATCAACCGAATCCATATTCCCAACTCTGCGATGATCGGACGAGATCATCATCGGCTGGATTGGTTAATCATCCCTTAACCGCGGCGGAGGTTACGCAACAATGGGTTTGTTTTCGCCCAAGGCGGCGGAAATATCGGGATCTTCGATCACATGACGTGGCCAGACGACCTCGGCAATCGCGCCGGATCGGGGGCTGGAATGGCGCGCGGGATCATGCGGATCGGAGCCGTTGGCAAAGCTTAGCTCGGCCCCCGATCGCTCTAGCAGCGTTTTCGCGATGAACAGGCCCAGCCCCATGCCTTCATATTCCGGGCGGGGCTGGTCATTGCGCCGCCCGCGCATGAAGGGCTCGCCAATCCGGGCCAGCGCGTTTTGCGAAAATCCGGCGCCATCGTCGATGATGCGGATCACGATGGTCGCATCGGTCCAATGCGCATCGATCCAGACGGTCGTGGCGGCGAAATCCACTGCATTTTGCACCAGATTGCGCAATCCGTGGATGATTTCGGGGCGGCGCTTGATATGGGGGTGGCGATCGTCGCTGCCATCGGGGTTGATGTCGATCTGCACCTGTTTGCCGCGTTCCATATGCGGTTCGGCGGCCTCGCGGATCACGGCCGCAAGGGGCGCGTGATGCATCAGCAGGTCATCCTTGCCGGCGCGGCCCATGGATCGCAGGATATCGCGGCAGCGATCGGCCTGTTCGCGGATCAGGCGGGCATCGTCGCGCTGATCGGGCATATCGGCCAGATCGTCGATCAATTCGGTGCTGACCAGCTTGATCGTGGCCAGCGGCGTGCCAAGCTCATGCGCGGCCGCCGCGATCACCCCGCCCAGATCGGTCAGTTTCTGTTCACGGGCAAAGGCCATCTGCGTGGCCAGCAGCGCCTCGGACATGGAATGAATCTCGGACGTGACCCGCCAGGCATAGAGGCCCAGAAACATCACCCCGATGATGATCGCCACCCATGTGCCGAACATCAAGATCCGCGGCACCGCGAGTATCTGGCCATCGATGGTTTGCAGCGGCATGTGAAACAGCGCCAGAAACGTGGTCAGCAGCATCGCCGCCGCCCCCACTAACAGTGTCGATTGCGGGCGCAAAGTGGTGGCCGAAATCGTGACCGGCACCAATATCAGCAGGCCAAAGGGGTTGTTCAGCCCCCCCGCCAGAAACAGCAGCGCCGAAAGCTGGATCGTATCGAGCAGCAACATCCCCACCATCGCCCGCTCGCTTAGCCGTTTGGTCGAGGGATAGACAAAGATCGCCACCAGATTGACGACGACCGCCGCCCCCACCACCACCAGCACCGGGCCGAATTCCAGCCGGATATCATAAACCATCGTCGCAAAGGCGATGGCGGCAAGCTGGCCGATAATGGCGATCCAGCGCAGCACGATCAGCGTGCGCAGGCGCACCCAGTTGCTGCGGCTGTCTTCGTCGATGATGCCGTATATGTGATCGGGCATGGTGTGTGTTTGCTCTCTGTGCGTCAACCTGGCTCTTGTCACTCTTGCCTATCTGCGGGATCAATGCACCCGGAATTGAAGGAGTGTGTCATGTCGCGTTGGATTATTTCGGGCGCTGTGGTTGCGGCGGCGGTCGCGGTGGGTGTTGGCGGCTGGATCTGGTTGCAGCCCGGCGGCAGCGATGATCAGTTCGCCCAATGCCGCGAAGGCGTGATCGCAGGCGGCGCAGGCGCCATTGGCGGGCCGTTCACGCTGGTCAATCAATCCGGCGTTACCGTGACCGATCAGGATGTCGTGACCGAGCCGACGCTGCTTTATTTCGGCTATACATTTTGTCCCGATGTCTGCCCGCTTGATAGTGCGCGCAATGCCGAGGCGCTGAATATTCTGACCGATCGCGGGCTGGATGCGCAGGCGGCCTTTATCACCGTCGATCCCGCGCGCGACACGCCCGAAGTGGTGGGCGAATTTGCCGGCATGTTCCACCCCGACATGATGGGGCTGACCGGATCGGCCGAACAGGTCGCTGCCGCCGCCAGCGCCTATCGCGTTTATTCCCGCATTCATGACGAAGAAGATTCCGAATATTATCTGGTCGATCACACGACCTTCACCTATCTTGTGATGCCTGATACAGGCTTTCAGGCTTTTTTCCGCCGCGAAGACAGCGCCGAGGATATTGCCAATCGCACCGCCTGTTTCATCGAAAACAGCTGAGAAAGTTTGACCCCTGCCGCCACGCTGCATAAGGTGGCGCCAGCAGGAAATAGCGCGGAGAATGCCCGGTGTCCGAAAGCGAAGAATCCGAAATCGGTGACATTGGCCCCGACTGCTCGTTGTTGCTGGTCGATGATGACGAACAATTCCTGCGCCGCCTGATCCGCGCCATGGAAAAGCGCGGGTTCGAGGTTGAAAGCGCCGGGTCCGTTGCCGCGGGTAAGGCCATCGCCACGGCCCGCCCGCCGGCCTATGCCGTGGTCGATCTGCGGCTGGGTGATGGCAGCGGGCTGGATGTGGTGGAAACCCTGCGCGAAAAGCGCCCCGATAGCCGCATTGTGGTGCTGACGGGCTATGGTGCGATTGCCACCGCCGTGGCGGCGGTGAAAATCGGTGCGACCGATTATCTGTCGAAACCCGCCGATGCCAATGACATCACCAATGCCCTGCTGGCCACCGGCGATGCCTTGCCCCCACCCCCCGATAATCCCATGAGCGCGGACCGCGTGCGCTGGGAACATATCCAGCGGGTCTATGAGCTTTGCGATCGGAATGTATCGGAAACCGCGCGGCGGCTGAACATGCACCGGCGCACGCTGCAGCGGATTTTGGCGAAGCGCAGCCCGAAATAGGCCCTAAACCTGCGCGATCAGTGTCGCAAAGCGGGCGCGGAAATCATCGCGCACCTGCACCGGCGGGCGCGGCTGAATGGTGATCCCATCGATCAGCGCAGGATCGGGGCGGCCGAAAAAGCGGTTGGCCTCGGCCAGGTCGAAACCGGCGATCTGGGTTGCCTCAAGCCAGGCGCTGATGCGGTCGGCGCGTTTAATGCGCGCTTTGGTCTGGGCGGGAATATGCGCGGGCAGGCCGAATTTGATATGGATCGCCCCCGACAGCCGATCATCCAGCGCGCCGTAATCGGGGCCAACGGCGGATTTGACCGGGGATATCATATCGCCGATCACATATTCCGGCGCATCATGCAAAAGTGCGGCCAGTTGCCACCGCACCGGCGCGCTGGGCGCGATCCGCGTGAACAGATCCACCACCAGCAGCGAATGTTGCGCCACGGAATAGGGATAATCGCCCTTTGTCTGCCCGTTCCAGCGCGCGACAAACGCCAGCCCATGGGCAATATCTTCGATTTCAATATCCAAAGGCGACGGGTCCAGCAGATCCAGCCTGCGGCCCGAAAGCATCCTTTGCCATGCGCGGGGTTGTTTCATTTCAGCCTCTTGTTAACCAGCGCACGATATCCAACAAGCCTCGCCATTGTCGAGCCGCCAAGGCGATGCTATCCAAAGCGAAATCCATTCCCGCAGGAGGGCACCGCGTGACCACCGATTATATCGTCAAGGATATTTCACTGGCTGATTTCGGCCGCAAGGAAATCGAAATCGCCGAAACCGAAATGCCCGGATTGATGGCGCTGCGCGATGAATTCGGCGCAATGAAACCGCTTGCCGGCGCGCGGATTGCGGGCAGTCTGCATATGACGATCCAGACCGCGGTTTTGATCGAAACGCTGGTGGCGCTGGGCGCCGATGTGCGTTGGGCGTCTTGCAATATTTTTTCCACCCAGGATCACGCGGCGGCGGCAATCGCGGCCGCGGGCGTGCCGGTTTTCGCGATCAAGGGCGAAACACTGGAAGAATACTGGGATTACGCCGACCGGATTTTTGATTTCCCCCAAGGCGATTGCAACATGATCCTTGATGATGGCGGCGATGCGACGCTCTATATCCTGATGGGCGCGCGGGTCGAGGCGGGCGAAGATGCCCTGATCGCCAATCCGCAATCCGACGAAGAAGTCGCCCTGTTCGCCCAGATCCGCAAACGCATGGCCGCCAGCCCCGGCTGGTTCACCCGCCAGCGCGATGCCATTCAGGGCGTCAGCGAGGAAACCACCACCGGCGTGCACCGGCTTTATGAATTGCTCAAACAGGGGCAATTGCCATTCCCGGCAATCAACGTGAACGATTCCGTCACCAAATCGAAATTCGACAATAAATATGGCTGCAAGGAATCGCTGGTCGATGGTATCCGTCGCGCCACCGATACGATGATGGCCGGCAAGGTCGCGGTTGTTTGCGGCTATGGCGATGTGGGCAAAGGTTCGGCCGCATCGCTGCGCGGCGCCGGCGCGCGGGTGAAAGTGACCGAAATCGACCCGATCTGCGCCCTGCAAGCCGCGATGGACGGGTTCGAGGTGACCACTTTGGAAGACGAAGTGGCCACCGCCGATATTTTCATCACCACCACCGGCAATCGCGACGTGATCCGGATCGAGCATATGCGCGAGATGAAAAACATGGCCATCGTCGGCAATATCGGCCATTTCGACAATGAAATTCAGGTTGCCGCCCTGAAAAACCACAAATGGACCAATATCAAGGAACAGGTGGATATGATCGAAATGCCCTCGGGCAATCGCATCATCCTGCTGTCCGAGGGGCGCTTGCTCAACCTCGGGAATGCCACCGGGCATCCGTCATTCGTGATGTCGGCCAGTTTCACCAACCAGGTGCTTGCGCAGATCGAATTGTGGACCAAGGGCGATGAATACAAGCCCGGCGTTTATATCCTGCCCAAACATCTGGATGAAAAGGTCGCGCGCCTGCATCTGGATCGGATCGGCGTCAAGCTGACCGAACTGCGCCCCGAACAGGCCGCCTATATCGGTGTCAGCACCGAAGGCCCGTATAAGCCCGAACATTACCGCTATTGATCGGCCCCGCCCGCGGCATTTGCGCCAAATTGTTGGCATTTGCGATTTGCGCGGGCGGTTTTCCGGCGCTAGGGTAAAGGCAGGGCCAGAAGGCCGGATATTCATACTCGCGGGTGCCCATGGGCGCATAGGGGTGGTGGAGGGTTCCCGGGGGGTCGGGCCCTCCTATTCCTTGACCTTGGGACAAGTTAAGACTTGGCAGGCACCGCTGGCTTGTTAAACTTGCTGCATTGGTTACTAGCATGGGACAACGCGACATGAACAAACGCGACGAATTGATCGCCAAATATGCGGATGATCTGCGGAATAAATGCAACGTGACACCAGATATGGATCTGTTGACCAGTGTCACCATCGGCTGCGGGCCGTCGATTTACAATGACGATGGCGCGCTTGTCGCTGCGTCCAGCAAATCGGAATTGGAAACGGTCAAGAACAACTTTCTGATCAAGAAACTCGGGCTGCCGGATGGCCCCGAATTGATGGATGGCATCGAAAGCGTGATCGAAACCTATGGCCGGTCGGAACCGCGCAAATATCGCGCGGTGGTTTATTACCTGCTGACCAAGCATTTTGAAAAAGAATCGGCCTATGCCTGATCGGCTGATTGGCCCCGCACCCAGCGGGGCCACCATCTAGGGCGCGGTTTCGCCCAATTCGCAGACGATGCGCCATTCGGCCTCGGTCACCGGTTGCACCGACAGGCGGGAATTATTCACCAACACCATATCGGCCAGACGCGGATCATCTTTGCACATCGCCAGCGTGACGGGTTTGATAAACGGGCGCACGGCGCGAATATCGACACATTCCCAACGCGGATCGTCGCTGGTGCTGTCGGGATGGGCAAGGGCGCAGACTTCGACAATGCCCACGATCTCTTTTTCCGCGCGCGAGTGATAGAAAAACCCCAGATCGCCCAGCTTCATCGCGCGCATGTTATTGCGTGCCTGATAATTACGCACGCCGTCCCATTCTTCGCCCTCGGCGCCTTTGGCGACCTGTTGATCCCAGCTCCAGACTTCGGATTCGGATTTGAACAACCAGTATTGCATCAGCCGATCACCCGGTTCCAGGCCTGAATAGACACGGATTCAAACAAACCCGCCTGATTATAGGGATCATTCGCCGCCCAATCCTGCGCCGCCCCAAGGCTATCTGCCGTCAAGATCACGACCGAACCACGCATAGCGCCATCATCATCAAGCACGGGCCCCGCCTGTTCGACAATGCCGCTGGCCTCGATATAGGCCAGATGGGCGGCGCGATTATCCAGCCGGGTTTGCAGCGCGCCGGGTTTATCGGCGCAAATAAGCACATAGCGCATGGGTCATTCCTTTTTCAGCGGGCGCGAAAGCAGGGCTTTCATCGCCTCGGGGATGGTCAGTTCCTGGGCCAGAACGGCCGCGACGGCGGCCGCGATCGGCATATCTATTCCACGCGTTTTCGCAATATCCGTCACGGCGCGGGCGGTGGCCACGCCTTCGACCGTGGCCTTTTGCGGGGGTTGGCCCGCGCCCAGCATCAGCCCGTGGGAATAGTTGCGCGATTTCTGCGATGTGCAGGTCAGCACCAGATCGCCCAGCCCCGACAGCCCCGCAAGCGTGGCAGGCTGCGCCCCCTGCGCCGTGGCAAAACGCAACATTTCGGCATAGCCGCGCGTCATCAGCGCCGCGCGCGCGCTTTCGCCCAGCCCTGCGCCCATGCTCATCCCGGCGGCCAGCGCGATCACGTTTTTCAGCGCGCCGCCCAGTTCCACCCCGATGCGATCCGTGCTGCGATAGATCCGCAGATTGTCGGTTGAAAGCGCGTCTTGCAGCGCGGCGGCCGTGGCGTCATCCCCGGCGGCCAGTGTCAGCGCAGTGGGCAGGCCGGCGGCGATATCAGCGGCAAAGCTGGGGCCGGACAGCATGGCCGCATGGGCATCGGGGCAGGCGGACTGGATCAGCGCAATCGGCCCCGCGCCGGTCGCCAGATCAATGCCCTTGCAGGCCGCGATCAGTGTCTTTTGCGAAAGATATGCGGCATTTTCTGCCAAAAACTCGCGCAATGCCTGCATGGGCACGGTGATCACCACGATAGGCGCGGTAATTGTGGCCAAATCCTGTGTCAGGCTCACATATGCGGGCAGGGCAAATCCGGGCAGCCGGGCGATATTTTCGCGATCCGCCTGCATTTGGGTCACATGCGCCCCGTCGCGCGCCCAAAGGCTCACCCTTTGCCCGGCCCCCGCAAGGCTGATCGCCAGCGCCGTGCCAAAGGCGCCCGCGCCCAGAATTGCCACATCGCTCATGCTTTGGCCCCTTTTTTGCCCGAACCCAGCAATGCGGGGCTGGTTTTATCCAGCGGCCAGCGCGGGCGGGCCGAAAGTGTCAGGTCATCGCGCGCGCCCAAGCGAAAACGCTCGATCCCCGCCCAGGCGATCATCGCGGCATTATCGGTGCAAAGCGCCAGCGGCGGGGCGGTGAACCGGGCGCCGGCGCGGGTGGAAACAGTCTCTAGCGCGGCACGAATGGTCTTGTTCGCGGCAACACCACCGGCCACGGCAAAGGCAGGCTGCGTGGGCGCAAGCGCCATATATTCCACCAGCGCGCGGGCGGATTTTTCGGCCAGCACATCCATTACCGCCGCCTGAAACCCGGCGCACAGATCGGCCCGGGTTTGCAGATCGATCCCGCCATGTTCGGCAATCACCCCGTCACGCGCGCGGCGCAGCGCGGTTTTCAGGCCCGAAAAGGACATATCGCATCCGGGCCGATCCAGCAGCGGGCGCGGAAAGGCAAAACGGGCGGGATCGCCGCGCGTCGCCTCGGCCTCGACCGCGGGGCCGCCGGGTTGGGGCAGGCCCAAAAGCCGGGCGGTTTTGTCGAATGCCTCGCCCGGGGCATCGTCGATCGTGCCGCCAAGCCGTTTGAAATCGTCCGGTCCGCGGGCAATCAGAAACTGGCAATGCCCCCCCGATACCAACAGCATCAGATAGG
>JBBAGE010000066.1:0-11894 GCA_041655055.1 Paracoccaceae bacterium | reverse complement strand
CCGCCGCCCGCCGATACCCCGCCACCGCCGGAAACCCGGACCGACCAACCACCCCAGACCGAGCAGCCCCAGCCCGATCAACAGGCCCCCGATCAACAGGCCAGCGCCGAACCGCTGACCCGCGACGCCATTTTCATCGGGCTGGACGGTGAAACATTGGGCAGTGCCACGATGCGCGCCAGCCCGCATGGCACGCTGTTCATGCTCGATCTCGAAGGGCTGCCGGCGGATAGCTGGGTTTCGTTCCATATCCATGAAACCGGCGAATGCACCCCCGAGGATGCGTTTGAATCCGCCGGTAGCCATTTTGCCCTGTCCGATACCGAACATGGCTATTTCGCGGAAAACGGCCCCCATGCGGGCGATATGCCCAACCAACATGTTGCCGCCGACGGCACCCTGCGCAGCGAGGTTTTCAACACTTTCGTCCAGCTTAGCGAAGGCGGTGCCACGATCGACGGGCGCGCGCTGGTGATCCACGATGGCCCCGATGACTACATCAGCCAGCCCAGTGGCGATGCCGGCGATCGCATCGCCTGCGCCGTGATCGAAACGGTGAATTAACGCGCGCCGAATACCATTTCGCGCATCCAGCCCAGCAAAAGCTGGTCATAGGCCAATTTGCTGGGCTGATCCGACAGCGCATGATCCGCGCCGGTGATGATACGATAGGTCAGGGATCGGGCCTCGACAAATGACGCCAGATAGCTTGCGATGACCGTATGCGGGATCAGGTCGTCATGTTCGGATTCCACAATCAGCACATCACCGCGAAATCGCGCGCATTCCGCCAGCGCCATGTTATCGGCAGGCAGCACCCGGCTGCGGCGGTAGGTGTCGATATCCTTGCGATCGAACCGGGCCTTGGCCATGGTCCAGCCTTCGTCACGGTAAAGCGCGGGCACCCGCAGCGCCAGCCAGCGCACCCGGCGCATCCCCGCCACCAGTGCCGCCAGATAGCCGCCATAGCTGCTGCCAATCAGCGCGATCGAAGCCGGGTCTACCTGCGGATGCGCGGCCAGCCGGTCATAAGCCGCGCAGATATCGCGCAGATTCTGTTCGCGCGTCACCGTATCCTGACATTCGGCATTGGCGCCGTGGCCGCGCAGATCGAATGTCAGGCTGACGATACCCAGTTGCGCCAACCTGCGAGCGCGGTCCTTGTCGCGGTCCTGACTGCCGGCCCAGCCGTGAATGAAAAGCACGCCGGGGATCGATGTGCCGGGCTCGGCGATCTGGCCCGCAAGCGTGGCGTCATCGGTGGGGATGTCAACGGATCTGACCTGCATGGGCGGGCTCCTCGGTGGCATATTTCAACAGCGGGCCAAGCATGGGATCATCGCCGTGGTAATAGACCACCGCGCCGGCCGGTGGCCGTGCCTGCGGGCCGTAAACCTCGGCGGTGCGGGCGAAAATTTCGTGGCGGGCCGGATCGGCCAGAAAGGCCTCGACCGCGACCAGCTCGGCCCCCGATGCACCGCCCGCGCGCCATGACTGGTCGATCACCCCCATGCGCGGCTGGCCATCCACGCCGGTGCCATGGGCCACATCATAATTGCGCCGCGATGCAATCAACCCCGACAGATGCAAATCGGCCAATTGATCGAAACGCATGGAAATTTCGACCGCCGCGCGCAGATACGCCCCGAGCGGCCGCGCCAGCAGCGCATCAAACCCACCCCGCACCAGCCAGAGCCGCGAGCCGCCATAGGCCACCGCCCCGCTATTCGACCGCGTCTGTTCCTGCACCCCGCAATAGCTGATCACCATTCCCGGCAGCCGCGTCTGGCCCACGCTATAGGTGGTCACATCGGTCAGGTTTTCTTCAACCACGCAGGCACCATCGCCGACGAAATCCAGCGCCCGCGTCAGCGACATCAGATCGCCAACCGCCACCTGGCCCATACCGCCGTCGGCCTGCGCCGATTTCAGCCGCACCGGCCCATGGCGCAGCATCTGGCGCGCGGCATGCACGATATCCTCGGCGCAAAAGGCGCTTATCCCGCCCAGCGTCAGGGGTGCAGCATCGCGGGCAAAGGCGGGCGACCAGCCGGCGGGGATCACCTTGGCACGGGCCAGCACCGGATGCATGATCGTCTTGTCCGCCAGATAATCCCAAGCCACCCAGCCGCCAAAAAGATCACCCTCGCCCGCGATGGCGCAGGCGATCCGCGTATCCGTTCCGCACAGCACCTGCATCGGGATCACATAGCTGTCAACTTCCGCCGGTTTATGTTCAAATGCGCCACAGAAATTGAACCCGAGCACCTTGGCCAGCCGTCGCGACAGCATTTCATGCGACGCCGCCTTGTGCCCGTGCCGCCCGTGGCTGCCATAGGTGCAGACCAGCCGCCCGGGATTGGGTGCGCGATCGGTTTGTGGGGGAAAGGCGTCGGCCATGATCAACTCACTTTCGCAAATGTCCCAGCCAAACCGACCGCACGGGGCTTTGTTCCAACCGCCGACGCGGGGGAACTTTGGGCCACATTTGGGGTTATGCCCCAGATGGTGCTGCGCGTAGCGCGCGTGGCTGCCCGGAACCTTGGGATGATGGAGGATTCACATGTCTTCCCCGAAAACAGATATCCGCACACAACGCCGCCGCCACCGCGGCCCGCTGATCGGGATGGCGGTTGTGGTATTGTTCGGCGTTTTGCTGATCGTTTACTGGCTGTTCGAAGAAGCGGCCGAGGCCGATCCGCCCGCCGGTGCCGAAGTCCAGATCGATGGCCGCACGGGCGAACCCGAAGCCGAGACGCCGATGCAAGGCGTGCCCCCAGCGTCCGAGGGCGTCATCCCCCCCGGCGGTGATGATTTCGGCGTCGAGGAAACCGCCCCCGTCGAACCGGTCACCCCCGAAGCCACGCCCCCTGCCGTCGATACGCCGCCGCAGCAGCAATGACGGCAGAGCTTTCAACCACGAATATGGCCGCGGCCCTGTTGCGGGATTTGGGCCGCGCGCCGCGGGATTGGGCCTTGTTTCTGGATATCGATGGCACCTTGATCGATATCGCACCCACGCCCGAGGCGGTTGAAATCCCGCACATGCTACCACCCGCCCTTGCCCGGTTGAACGCGGCATTGGGCGGGGCACTGGCCCTGATTACCGGGCGGCGCTGCGATTGGGCGGCGCATCACTTTGGCCCATTCGCCATTTCGGGCCTGCACGGGGCCGAGCGGCTGGACGCCACGGGCCATTACGCCACGCTTGGCCCGCCGCGCAGTGCCGTGGAACGCGCCCGCGCGCTGATTGCCGCCAAATTACCCCAAGATGTGCTGCTTGAAGACAAGGGCGGAACGCTTGCCGTTCATTACCGCCAAGCCCCCGCCCAGGCCCGGACCGTGGCCGCGTTGATGGCCGATACCGCCCGGCTGCTTGGCCCCGAATGGGTGGTGCAGCATGGCAAAATGGTGCTGGAACTGCGCCCCGCCGATACCGACAAAGGTCAGGCGGTGGATTTCTGGCTGACCACCCCCGCTTTTGCGGGCCGCAGTGTGCTGGCCATCGGCGATGATACAACGGACGAGGCCATGTTCGCCGCTGCCCGAAAACACGGTGGGCACGCGATCCGTATTGCCGCCGATGGCTATGCGACGCATGCTGATGCGATCCTGCCCAGCCCCGCCGCCCTGCGTCAGTTGTTGCAGGAGATCGCCTGACATGGGGCGGCTGATCGTCGTGTCAAACCGTGTGCCTCTGCCCGACCGCGCCGGCAACCCGCCCGCCGGGGGGCTCGCCGTGGCCGTCCATGCGGCGCTGCAGGAACGTGGGGGGCTTTGGCTTGGGTGGTCGGGGCGCTCGATCGGCAACCGTGAACCCGGCCCGTTGAATATCATCGAACACGGTCCTATCCGTTACGCGCTGACCGATTTGTCGCGCAAGGATGTGAATGAATATTATAATGGGCTTGCCAACCGGGTGCTTTGGCCGATTTTTCACGGGCGGCTGGATTTGGCGGAATATTCCCTGCGCGATATGGCCGCTTATTTCAGCGTGAACCGGCTGTTTGCCGACCGGCTATTGCCTTTGCTGCGCCGCGACGACGTGATCTGGATTCACGATTATCACCTGATCCCGCTGGCCGCAGAATTGCGCAAACACGGGATTACCAATAAAATTGGTTTTTTCCTGCATATTCCCTGGCCGCCACCGGATATTCTGTTTGCCATGCCGGTTTATGATACTTTGCTGCGGTCTTTATCCGCCTATGATCTGATCGGTTTTCAAACGGATTATGACCTCGATAATTTTGCAAGCTGTCTGCGGCGCGAAAATGCGGGCGAACCTTTGGGCGATGGTTTGTTCCAAGCCTATGGGCGCAAATTCATCGTCGCGCCCTTTCCCATCGGGATCGAGACCGAGGATTTTGCCGAACTTGCCGCACGTGCCACGAATGAGCGCATGGTGCGCGATATGCGTCACAGCCTGGGCGGCAAGGATCTGATCATCGGCGTGGACCGGCTGGATTATTCCAAAGGCATTACCCAGCGTATCGATGCGTTTGAACGGTTTCTAACCAATAACCCCGCCGATACTGGGAATGTCACGCTATTGCAGATATCCCCCGAATCCCGAACCGAAGTGCCCGAATATCAGGCGCTGCAGGATGCCACGGCGGTGCAATGCGGGCGCGTGAATGGCCATCATGGCACGGTCGATTGGGTGCCGATCCGTTATGTAAACAAATCCATCAAACGCCCGGTTCTGGCCGGGCTTTACCGCGAAGCGCGTATTGGGCTGGTCACGCCGCTGCGCGACGGAATGAATCTGGTGGCCAAAGAATATGTCGCCGCCCAAAACCCCGAAGATCCCGGCGTTCTGGTTTTATCGCGCTTTGCGGGGGCGGCGCGCGAATTATATACCGGCGCGATTATCGTCAACCCCTATGATACCGATCAGGTCGCAAGCGCCATTGGCCGCGCCCTGTCCATGCCGCAATCCCAGCGCGTTGAGCGGTGGGAAGTCATGATGCAGCGGCTACGCGAATATGATGTCATGGATTGGAGCCGCGATTTTCTAAATCGTCTGTCGCAAACTGCATCGATTACAGCGACGCCAAAATCAGGATCACCAACAGAACTGCAATAACCACGATCACGATATTGCGCAGCCGCCGGGTTTCGGGCGGATAAACCCGTTCCTGATCCGATGGGATATGATCGGGATGGGTCGGCGGAATTGGGCGATCTTCGACACCGCGCGCCATTGCATCATGCCGGCCGATCTCGGCCTCATGTGCCATGCGCGCTTGTTCCGGCGTGATCGGGTGGCCCGATGCTTCATCATCCGTGCCCAGTGACGCGGCCGCCGGGTCGGGATAGGCCACTTTATCTTGGGCAAGGCCAGCATCGATATCGGCGCGCAGGCGCGATGCGGTGTCTTTGTCATGTTCAGTCATCAGGATGCCTTTCTATTACAACTGCCCACAGGAAAACCGCTGAAACAGGCGAATTGTTCCTGTGCGGAACAATCGCGATGGCGTTTCGTTGGGCCACAGACGCCAGACAGGCCTATCCAATGGACCACTATATCCGATATTATTGGGATGCATTGCCCAAACTGATCCGCTTTCTGCTGACCCATTTCGCCAATGGCGTGGCAATTGGCTGGGTTACGGCGCTGATCGTGATCCGGATCGATCTGGGAAATCTGGGAACTTTGCTTGCCTCTGCCCAAAGCGGGTGGGTCGCGCCTTTGTTTTTTAACAGGTGGCGCTGATATTTGGCACGGTCGGTGCGTCTGCGGCAATCATGACAATGGATTATGAATGAACTGGCCCGCGCAAATCTGCGCGGGCCATGCGTTCAGCCGCCCATAGCGGCTTGATTTATCTTGCTTTCCGCCAGTTTGGTCAATGTGGCATCGGTCGCATTTTCTTCGCTGAGGGTTTGATCCAAAAGCGCCGCCACCTCTTTCATATTCATTTGTTCGGCCCAGCTTTTAAGCGAACCATAGCGAGAGATTTCACAATGCTCGGCCGCCTGGGCTGCGGCAATCAATCCGGCATCAAGCGCGGTCGTGCCTTTGAATTCATCAAGGATCTCTTCGCTTTCTTCGATAATGCCATCAATCGCAGGGCAGGTTTTGCCGCGTGCGCGTTTGTCGATCAGCTCGAACACCTGCTGCAGGCGTTCGACATGTTCTTCGGTTTCTTCCTTGTGCTTTTCAAATGCCATACGCAGATCATCGCTTTGCGCGCCGCGCGCCATTTTGGGCAGCGCCTTCAATAGTTTGCGCTCGGCGTAATAGATATCCTTCAGCCCGTCATAAAACAGCGCATCAAGTGTCTTGTCTTTCATCTCGCGTTCCTTTTCCGACATGTTTGCCAGTTGGCCTGATACAACCTGCCCCCATGTCGAAGGTTCCCACGCGATCGGCGGAGCTTTGCCGATCGATCAACTGCTTTCGTGGACATCGTGATATATGATACTATCTGAGCATCAAGTTACCAAGTCGGAGGAGTTTCCATGCCCCATTTACGGGAAGGGAACGTCGCTGATCAGGTTCTGGAACTTATTCCTGCTCTTCGCGCGTATGCCCTGTCTTTAACCAAAAATCGGCCCAATGCAGAGGATCTTGTGCAGGAAACCTTGCTCAAGGCTTTTTCAAATATTGATAAGTTTCAACCCGGCACCATGCTGCGCGCCTGGCTTTTTACCATCATGCGCAATACGTTTTTTACCTCGGTGAAAATCTCGGCCCGCGAGGTGACAGGGGCGGCCGATTGCGTATCACTGCACGCGGTGGTGCCGGCCAATCAGGAATGGGCCTTGCGCGGGCGCGAAGTGATCGACGCCATCAATCATCTGCCCCCGCATCACCGCGACATGCTGATTTTGGTCGTGCTGCTGGGCGAAAGCTACGAAGATGCCGCCGCGCGGTGCAACTGTGCCATCGGCACAGTCAAAAGCCGGGTGAACCGGGGCCGCCGGATGGTGGTGCAATATCTGGGCGCGGATGCCGGCCCGATCAGCGCCTAATCATCCGCCCGCGCGCGCAGGTTCGCCAGGATCACCCCGCTGGCCGGGCGCGCCGGGATCTGGTTCAGCCGCACGCCCAAATCCTGCGCGGGCATGTCGTAATCCACCGCACAAAGCCGCATGACCGCCGCCTTCATCACCGCCACCGTGACCATTTCACCGGGGCAGCGATGGGTGCTGGCCATATCGCCCGCGCCTTGGGGGATAAAGGTAAACCCGTCATCGCGCCATGACAGCATCCGCGCAGGCATCAACCGATGCGGATCGGGGAAATAGCGGGCGTCATGGGTGGTGCCATAAAGATCACACAGCAGCCATTGCCCGGCGGGGATATCATGGCCCCGCCATGTAACCGGCCCGGTCGTAACCGCGCCGACAAAGGGAAAAAACGGCGAAAGCCTGCGCAATTCCTCGACGAAATCATCCAGCAGCCGTTCGGCCCCATCGGCGCCGGTGCGAAACAGCGCGCACCACGAAGGTTCGCGGTGCATCTGGGCGGCGGCAAAGGCGATATAACGCCCAATCGCCACAATCGGGCGCAGGATATTGAGCATTTCAATCGCCGCCACCGCAACGGACAACAGATCGCCCTGCAGGTCGCGATGGTGCGCGATCATATGCAGCGGCGTGCCGGTATCGGCGCTGCTGCGCGCCGCCGCGATCACGCTTTGCATCAGCCGCTCGGCCCGGGTGCGGCGCAGTTGCGCAAGCCAGTTGCGCGGGCCCAGGCGGCCGGCATTATCCACCATCGCCGCCAGATCACCGGCAAGCTGCCCCATGGCTTCGGGCGCAAGCGTGATGCCAGACCAACGGCAGGCGGCCTCGGTCAACACGCGCGCCAGTTCGTCGAGCAGCACGATCCGCCCGCCATCCTGCCAGCGCGGCAGCGCCGCATCCCAAGCCGCATGGAAATCGGCGATCAGCGCCTTAACCCGCGCGGGGTCGGCCGCCAGCGCGATAAACATGGCCTTGCGGTGGCGATGTGCATCGCCATTCAATTGCTGCACGCTGCCCTTGCCCTGCAACAGCCGCAGCACGAAACCCGGCATCGCCCCTACCCGCGTCACCGGCCCGCCGTAAGCCAGCGCCGCCGCCGCCGGGCCGCGCATGCAGATCACATCGCGCCCCATGATCCGGGTGCGAAACGCATCGCTGCCCAGCCTGTCGCACGTATCGGGGATAAAGGCATAGCCCTTGCGCAACAGGGCAAGGCTTGCATCGGCGCCATAGCGCGGGATTTCAGCGGGGTTGGTCATGGTCTCTCCCTCAGCACAATGGCAGCCAGAATACCGCAAAGAAATTTACCACTGCGCTAAGCGTGGCCGCGATCAACGCATAATATCCCAGCCGGATGACAAAGCCCTGCACCGGATGGCGGCGCATCCACCAGCCGGTGGCCAGCAAGGCTGCCAACAGGCCAACCGCCCCCCCGATCAACACCAGCCGCAACAGATTCGTGCCAAGCGCCGGCGCCATATGCCAGCCCAATTCGCAACCCGTCGCATGGCCCGCATAAAGCGCCAGAAAACCCACGGCCCAAAGAATGAATCCCACAAGGATCGGCGCGAATCCGGGGGCGTGATCCCTGCGCATCAGCCTGCCCCCCCGCCCGCCAGCACCGCGAAAAGCGCGACAAATCCCAATGCCACAATCCCGGTAACGGCCGTGTAATCATGCCACAATTGCCCGATTCGCAAATCACCCGCCCGCCGGGCCGATACCACCCCCTGCCAGCGGCGCACAAAGCCGATCGCCACGAATACCAGCCCGACGCCCGCGTGAAATCCGCCATACGCCAGCACCACGAAACGCGCGGCATTCGCCGCATGGGCCGTGGGCGCGGGCACGCCTGCCATCAGCATGCAGGTTGCCCCCAGTGCCAGCGCATATCCCGCCGCGCAGATCAGCAGCCCCGCCACGATCCGGGGCACCTGCCGCACCGCCACGCGCCCGCCGATCGCGGCCACAACCAGCCCCGCCGCCGCCAGCGCCAGCCAGATCATCTGCGGCATCGCATTCCCCGGCGGCGGCCAGTTCGGCGCGGCCAGCCACAAAAACAGCGCCCCGAACAACAGCGATACGAACAGCGTCAGATCGGCGGCCAGCGTGAACACCATCCCCCACCATGTCGGCGGGCGCGCCACCTCGGGATGTAGCGGCAGGTCCAGCCCCTGCCGGGCGGGCATCAGCCCCCGGTCACGCTCGGCTGCCGTGGTCGGCGGCCAGGCCAGAAATGTCGCCACAATCGCCAGCACCGATAGCGGAATCGCCCAGTAAACTTTGAACAGCATCGCCAGAAAGAACGACCCCACCGCCAGCGCCGAGAAAAACGGCGCATAGCTTTGGCGTGGCAGGATGATGATATGCTCGAACGCGCCGGTGATCATGTCGCTTCCTGCGGTTTCCTGCCAATGGTTGCGGGCCTTGGCCAGATAACCTTGCCCCAGCGCCAGCGCCCGGCCCAGATTTTGCGGCGCGATCTGGTCGGCACGCACCGAAATCGCCGGCAGCGCCGCGAAATTATAAGATGGCGCCGGCAAGCGCCCCACCGCCCATTCCAGCGTGCCAGCCTGCCACGGATCAGGCCGCGTGCGTTTGCCAAAACGCATCGTCAGGATGAAATCGGCGATCACCAGCGCGATACCGATCGCCATCACGAAACTGCCCAGCGATGATAACAGGTTCAGCATGCTCCACCCGGCATCATCGGGATAATGCGCCACCCGGCGCGGCATCCCCAAAAGCCCGGTCAGGTGCATCATGAAAAACGTGCCATTGAACCCGCCAAAGATCAGCCAAAAGGCAATGCGCGACAGCCCGCCCTCGGGCATGCGGCCACAAAAATGCGGCAGCCAGTAATAACCCGCCGCCATCATCGGAAACAAAAATCCGCCCACCAGCACGTAATGCAGATGCGCGACCACGAAATGCGTGTCATGTGCCTGCAGATCAAAGGGCACCATCGCCAGCATGACGCCCGTCAGCCCGCCTGCGACAAATACCACGAAAAACCCGAAAATATGCAGCATCGGGATCGACAGCCGCGGCCTGCCATGCGCCAGCGTCGCCAGCCAGGCAAAGATCTGCACCGCCGTCGGCACCGCCACCAGCGCGCTTGCGGCCGAGAAAAACGCCAGCGACAGATGCGGCAACCCGGTGGCATACATGTGATGCACCCAAAGCCCGAACGACAGAAACGCCATCGCCACGATCGCCGCAACGATCAACCGGTATCCCACCAGCGGCCGCCCGGCAAATACCGGCAAGATGGTGGAAATGGCGCCTGCGGCGGGCAGAAAGATGATATAGACCTCTGGATGGCCAAACAGCCAGAACAGATGCTGCCAAAGCAGCGGATCACCGCCGCGCAGCGGGTCAAAGAACGGCAGGTCAAAGGCGCGCTCGACCTCAAGCAGGATCGAGCCCAATATCAGCGGCGGAAAGCCGATCAGCATCATGCCGCCCACGATCAGCATATACCACGCGAAAATCGGCATCCGGTCCAGCGACATGCCCGGCGCGCGCACCCGCAGCACCGTGACCAGCAGTTCGACCGCCGCCGATACGGCCGAAATTTCAACGAATGTCACCCCCAGCAACCAGACATCCGCATTGATCCCCGGCGACCACGGCAGCGATGAAAGCGGCGTATACATGAACCAGCCGCCATCAGGCGCCACCCCCGCCGCCAGCGCGCCCAAAAGCATCAGCCCACCAAAGAGATAACACCAATACCCAAACGCCGAGAGCCGCGGGAACGCCAGATCCCGCGACCCGAGCAGCTTGGGCAGGAAATAGATCGCGATCCCTTCGAACAGCGGGATGGCGAACAGAAACATCATGATCGTGCCATGCATGGTAAACACCTGGGCATAAAGCCCCGGTTCCATGAAGGCCGCATCGGGCGATGCGAGTTGCACCCGGATCAGCATGGCCAGCAGCCCGCCGATCACGAAAAACGCAAGCGAGGTGACGATAAACCGCCGCCCGATGATATTGTGATTGACCACCGAAAACTGCGGAATACCCGGCGGCGTGCCCCAGATCGCCTCAAGCGCGCGGTGCCGCGCGGCCATTTCGGGCGCACCGGCGGCATAGACCGAACGCGTCCGTGCATCCTCGGGCGGCAGGGGGGTATCGGCTTCGCGCTCGGGGGTGTGATCGCTCATGGTGTGCCCCCGCCCTGCGCCAGCGCGTCAAATGTGGCCGCGTCATGGGCGATCACCTCGAAAAACATATCCGGGTGGCCAATGCCGCAATATTCGGCGCAAACGCCACCAAATTCGCCCGGTGCATCGGCCATAAGCAGCACCGATGCCTGCCTGCCCGGCGTGGCATCGATCTTGCCCCCCAGTCGCGGCACCCAGAAACTGTGGATCACATCCTCGCTTTGGGTCACGATCTCGATCATCTGGCCGGCGGGGATATGCAGCAGGTTCACGCCCGCGGGCATATCGGGGTGGTCGGGATAGCGAAATTCCCATTCCCACATGCGGGCCACGGCCTCGACCCGCAGGGGCTGGGCACCCGGGGCGGCGCGCAGCAGGGTTTCGCCCTGCGCAAATCCCGCGATCAACAGCGCCACCAGCACCGGCACCGGCAATGCCAGCCCCCCGGCGACAATCCAGCCTCGGGGCGACAGCCGCGCGCCGAAACCCGGGCGCAACAACACCAGCGCGAACAGCCCCACCACCAGCGCGAACAATGCCACCGATCCCCAGAACATCACCCACCATAATTGCGCAATCGCCCCCGCCGCCGGCCCCCCCGGATCAAGCGCCGATCGGTGCCCGCCGCAACCCGCCAGCGCCAATACCCCCGCCAACAGGCCAAGGCGCGGGAACATTGCCCCGCGCGCGCGAGTTTTGCCTGTCAACCGACAATCGCCACCCAAAGGATCGCCATGCAGCCCC
>JBBAGE010000065.1:0-12187 GCA_041655055.1 Paracoccaceae bacterium | reverse complement strand
GACGAAATCACCGTCATGCACGAAGGCGACTGGGAAGATCTGCGGGTTTATGTCGATGTGACGCGCGACACGCTGGACACGATCCCGGAATATACCCGCGACTGATAGCTTTCGGGCATCGTTGACAGATATGACGCCGGGCGAGCCATTCGCCCGGCGTTTTGCCTGGCGGAACAATCCCTGCGGCCCGGGGTTGCGCCAAGGATACCCCAACCCCAGCCATGAGGATGACCATGCAACAGTTCGAGGAGATAACGGCGCAGGCGGGCACAATTCTGGGTGCCGGCCTGTCATGGATGCGCCGGATCTGTAGCGGCCACAGCCGGCGCGCGGTTGCGCTGCGCACCGGGCTTATGGCGGGCGAGGTGACGGGCGCAGTTCTGGCGGCGCTGTCATGGCGGCAAAGCGGTTCGATCTGGCGGGTGTTCAATGCCACGAGCCATTGGGTCTGGGGGTCGGATGCGGGGGACAGGCGCGATGCGGATATTCCCCATACGGCCACGGGGATCGGCACGCATTACGCGGCCTCGATGTTCTGGGGGGCGATTTTCGGGGCTTGGGTATCGCGCCGGCGCGATCCCGCGCCCGCCCAGATCATTGGCGATGCGGCGCTTGTGGCCGGGGTCGCGGCGGTGGTCGATTACGGGCTGATGCCGCGCCGCCTGTCACCGGGCTGGGAACTGGCGCTGCCACCGCGCGGCGTGGCGCTGGGATTTTGCGCCATGGCGGCGGGGCTTGCACTGGGCGGGATGCTGACCCGCCCGCGCTAGTTGTTTGATCCCATGGTCTGACGGTGTGATCCTTCGCCGGAAGGATGCCCTACGGGACAAATTCGCCATGCGAGCGCCACGACCACGCACGCCGGCTTAGCTGCGATACGGCGATTGAGCATTAACCCGAAACGGTGGCGAAGTGGCGCAAGCGCGCGACGGTTGACGATCTCAAGACAGGCCGAAGAAGCCTCGATCCACGGTCCTTACCGAGGCAGAGGAGGCAGCGGTCGTTGCATCGGCGTCACATACTACTCCCCCTGGACGATTGCCTCTTGCCCTTCAACCCTCGATCCCGCGTCTGCCGCCATCACCGCACCCGCCAGACTGCATCCACCCTCGGCTTCTATTTGACCCAAATATCCCCGCCGGAGGCTCCCGCACGTGCCAAGGGCGCAACGCCTCAAGCATTGAACGCCTAGGCGTCACAACATCGGCTGGCCGCCTGTAACCGCCACGGTGGCGCCGGTGGTATAGCTGGAGCGCGGATCGGCCAGCATGACAAAGGCCGTAGCCAGTTCCGCCGGTTGGCCGGGGCGCTCCATCGGGCTTTGCTTGCCAAAGTTTTCCACGGAATCGGATGGCAAGGTCGCCGGGATCAGCGGGGTCCAGATCGGGCCGGGGGCGACGATATTGGCCCGGATACCGCGCGGCGCCAGCATTTGCGCAAGCCCTGCGGTGAAATTCTGGATCGCGCCTTTGGTGGTCGCATAGGCCAGCAGGCCGGGATTGGGTTTGTCGGCATTGATCGAGGCGGTGTTGATGATCACGCTACCCGGCTGCATATGTGCCACGGCCGCCTTGGTCAGCCAGAACATCGCATGGATATTGGTGCGAAAGGTTTTATCCCATTCGGCATCGCTGATTTCTGCGATATCATCGAAATGGGCCTGATGCGCGGCATTATTGACCAGAATATCGATCCCGCCCAGATCCTGCACGCAGCGATCGATGATGGCGCGGCAATGATCGGGCGACTGGATATCGCCGGGGATGCAGATCGCATTTTGGCCTGCCTGTTCGATCAGTCGGGCGGTATCCTGCGCATCGCGATCCTCATCTAGATAAGAAATCACGATATCCGCGCCTTCGCGGGCATAGGCGATGGCGACAGCGCGGCCGATACCGCTGTCACCGCCGGTGATCACGGCACGTTTGCCGCGCAGAATTCCGGCGCCGCGATAGCTTTTTTCACCATGATCGGGGCGGGGCTGCATCGGCTCGGTCAGGCCGGGGGGCTCTTGATCTTGTGGCGGGAAGGGGGGTTTGGGCGCATCACTCATCGGGCATTCCTTTCGCTGACAGCGGGATGGCTGCCATGGGAAACACCGCCGACGGGTGGATGTTCCCGCCTAGCTGGTTTGCCCCACTTCGCGCGCGAGGCTGCGGAAATCGGGGGTCTCGCCCCGCTCGGCGGCCTCGGATGCAAGGATCAGCAGCCGGATGGGAAAGGCCATGGCCTTGCGATGCGCATCCGAATCCGATGGCAGGACGCCGCCCGACAAGGCAAGCGGTTCCGTCGCGGCCAGCGTTTCGCGCAGTTCCTGGTGGCTAAGGACGCCCTTGTCCGCGAGCCGGGTCAGAATGGCCGACAGCGCAAGATAGAGCCCTTCAAGTTGCGGATTGGCGGTGTTCATGTTTCGCTCCTTTGGGTGGTGGCGGGCACTTCGGGCGTGGTCTCGTCGATCACGCGCGCCCCGCGCTGAAAGGTGAGATAGCGCCAGCTCCACTGCATGCCCACCAGCAGGCGTTTTTCGAAATTGACCAAAAGCGCGACATGGATCAGCGCCCAGAGAAACCATGCAAGCCGCCCCTTCATCTGCCAGTTGCCGAAATCAAAGATCGCGGCATTGCGCCCGATCACGGCCGTATTGCCCCGGTTGCGAAAGCGAAAGGGCGGGGCGGCGGCATCGTTGCGCAGGGCTTTGCCCAGATGGTGGCCCTGTTGGCGCGCAACCTGGGCCAGCGGGGGCAGCGGTTCGCCATCGGGATCGGCGGCCAATGCGGTATCGCCAAGCGCATAGATCCCGTCCATGCCCTGCACAGCCAGATCCGGGCCCACCGGCAGCCGCCCGCCCGGCCCGGGTTCGATCCCCAGCCAGCCTGCAGCGGGCGAAGCCGTGATCCCCGCGCCCCAGATGATGCAGCCGGCCTCGACCCGTTCGCGCTTGGTGGTGACGCTGCCCGCGCTGAGTGCCGTGACCGGGGCGCCGCACTGCAATTCGACCCCGATGCTGGTCAGGTGCTGGGCGGCGTAATTGGCCAGTTCCGCCGGGAAACCCACCAGCAGCCGCGGCCCGGCTTCGATCAGCAGAACCCGCAGCCGCGTATCGCCCAGATTGCGAAAATCGCGCCGGATCATGAAACGGCCCAATTCGCTGACAGCGCCTGCCATTTCGACGCCCGTGGGCCCCCCGCCCACGATCACCGTGGTCAAAAGTGCGCGCCGTCGGGCCGGATCGGCGGTCATTTCCGCGCGTTCAAACGCGATCAGCAACCGTTGGCGGATCAGCCGCGCTTCATGCACGGTTTTCAGCCCCGGCGCCCATGTGCGCCAGCTGTCATTGCCGAAATAATTGTATTGCGACCCGGTCGCGATCACCAGCCGGTCATAATGCACCCGGCCACCGCCTTGCAGCGTCACGCATTTGTGGGGGGCATCGATGCCCGTGGCCTCGGCCAGCATGACGCGGATATTGCGATAGCGCCCCAGCGTGCGCCGGATCGGTTCGGCAATATCGGCAGGCGACAGGGCGGCGGTGGCCACCTGATAAAGCAGCGGCTGAAACAGGTTGTGATTGCGCCGGTCAATCACGATCACATCGCGCGCGCTATTGCCAAGTGCCCGCGCACAGGCAAGCCCGGCAAAGCCGCCACCAAGGATGACGATCTGGGCGCGGGTGTCGATGGGCGGGATCTGCGTCAAGCTGGCGGCCTCATGTCCACGGCGGCCATCCGGTAACAGGCCGCCGCGCAGGCCCGACAGGCGGCCGCGCAAGGCTCCATCCCCGGCATGGCATCGCAATCATCGGCGCATCTGGTGCAGATTCGGCACATTCGCGACAGATACGTGCATGGCCATCAAAATGGATCAGCATCATATGCGCTGCCGTGCGGCAGATTTCCGAACAGGCCATCATCAGGCGAAAATGCCCGGGCGGAGTGTGATCACCCCCCATTTCAAGGCAATAGGTCATCGCAGTGGCGGTGCAGGTGCGATAGCAATCAAGGCAGGCGTCGATACAGGCGCGCATGTCGTCGGGGTTGCTCATGTCGGACTCCGAAGCGTTTTGTCGAAAACCGAACCCATGCTGACAGGCTTTGTTCCGTGATGCGCGCGCAGGTCGCAGGGGAACATTTGGGCCGTTCGCGGGTTGGATCACATCCACACAATTCTTGTTCAACGGGGTGGACCGAATGACATGCGTTCCGGCGTCAAGCGATGTGTGAATGCCCCCGCGCGTTACCAACGCCGCATCAGCGAGGTTTGCGACATGAACGGCACGACTCCCCTGGGTGACTCCCATTATCCCGCAGGTTTGCGGATGCTGATGACGGTTGATGCCGTGGGCGGGGTCTGGCGATATTCGATGGATCTGGCCAAGGGGCTACGCGATGCGGGGGTCGATCTGGTCTTTCTGGGCTTTGGCCCGCAGCCCAGTCCCGCCCAACGGCGCGAGGCGCGGGGTTTGGGTATTCTGGAATGGGCGGATGCGCCGCTCGACTGGATGCTTGGTGATGAGGCCTCGCTTGCCCATGTCCCCGCCCTTTTGACCGCCACGATTGCGCGCCACGCGATCGAGATCGTGCATCTGAACCAGCCGTCGCAGGCGGTGGGGCTTGATGTCGATATTCCAATCATCACCGTGTCCCACGCCTGCGCGCTAAGCTGGTTTGCCGCGGTCGAAGGCACGGGCGTGCCGCGCCAATGGGAATGGCAGGCGCGCCGCAATACCGCCGGTTTCGCCCGCGCCGACGCGACGATTGCGCCTTCGCGCAGTCAGGCGGCGCTGCTCGAATCCTGTTATGGGCCGATCCGGGGCGTTTATGTCGTCCATCACGCCAGCCGCGCGCCCGAACAGCGCACGCGCGACGAGCCATTTGTTCTGGCCGCTGCCCGCTGGTGGGACAAGGCCAAGAACGGCGCCCTGTTGGACGAGGCCGCGCGCGATATGATCTGGCCCGTGCATATGGCAGGGGCCATGCGCGGGCCGACTGGCGATACGCTGGAGCTGCAAAATGCGACGGCTTTGGGCGAATTGCCGTATGATGCGATGCTGGCCCAGATGGCGCGGGCGGGAATTTTTGTCTCGTCCTCGCTTTATCAGCCCTTTGGCCTTGCGGTGGTCGAGGCCGCGCGCGCCGGGCTGCTGCTGGTTTTGTCGGATATCCCGACTTACCGCGAATTATGGGATGGGGTTGCGTTTTTCTTTCGCCCCGATGATCCCGGCGCTTTGGCGCAACTGGTGAACCGGCTTGGCGCCTCGGCCGAACTCAGGGCCGAATTTGGCGCGGCGGCGCGGCTGCGCGCGGCCAGATTTTCCGCGCAGGCACAGACGGCGGCGATGTTGCGCATCTATGCCGATGTGCGCCGCAACCGCCCGGTCTTTGCCGCCGTAGGCTAGCAACGGCGGGTCTCGTTCAATTCATTCAGCGGTTCTTGGTGCTTTGGCTGGCGCCGAATTTGGCGGGCCTGGGGGCGGCGCATCCCTGCTGAATGCGCCGCCTTTGCCGTTTATGGCAAGGCAAAGGCCAGCACATAATCCCCGATCGTCGTGCCCACCGATCCGTGACCCCCGGCCACGATCAGCACATATTGCTTGCCGTCATGCGTATAGGTCATGGGCGTGGCCTGTGCGCCTGCGGGCAGTCGGGCCTGCCACAATTGTTCGCCCGTGGTCAGGTCATAGGCGCGCAGGTAATCATCGACCGTGGCCCCCAGAAAGGCCACGCCGCCGGCTGTGATGATCGGTCCGCCGATGCCAGGCACGCCCATCTTGAAGGGTAGGGGAAGCGCGCTCATGTCGCGCACGGTGCCGTTGCGATGCTGCCAGGCGATTTCACCCGTGCGCAGATCGGCGCCTGCGACATAGCCCCATGGCGGCGCGGTGCATGGAATTTCCAGCGGGCCAAGAAACGGCCCCACCTGCACCCCGTAAGGCATGCCGACATTGCGAAACAGCCCCCCATCCGGATCGCCCGGTGGTGCATCGACGGGCAGATCATCCGTGGGGATCAGCTGGATGGTAAAGGGCACATAGGTGGGCATGCCGAACATCACCTGGCGCACCGGATCGACCGCGATCGAGCCCCAGTTGAACACGCCGAAATTGCCCGGATGCTGCAAGGTGCCGTTGACCGAGGGCGGGGTATAGCGCCCCTCATGCGTCAGGCGGTGAAAATTGATGCGGCACATCAACTGATCAAACATCGTCGCCCCCCACATATCGGCTTCGCGCAGATCGTCGGGCGCAAAGCTTAGCGCGGATACGGGCTGGGTGGGGGATGTGTAATCCTCGGGAACAGCGCCTGTGGGGGCGGGGATTTCCTCGACCGGCAGCAGTGGCGTGCCATCGCGGCGGTTGAGCACATAGATATCGCCCTGTTTGGTGGGGGTGACCAGCGCCGGGACCACGGCCCCGGTGGGACGCGTCAGATCCAGCAGCGCCGGTTGCGCGGGCATGTCGTAATCCCAGATATCGTGGTGGACGGTCTGAAACACCCATTGCGCCGCCCCGGTTTCGATATCAAGCGCGGTGATCGAGGTGGAATAGGTTTCGACCGCCTCGGACCGGCCGATGCCGATCTGGTCGGGCTGTTGATTGCCAAGGGGGATATAGACATGGCCCAGATCCTCATCCACGGCGAAAACCGACCAGCTATTGGGGGAATTGGGCATATAGGTTTCGCCCCCCGCGATATCGATGGGGGTGGTGTCGTCGGGATTGCCCGCATCCCAGTTCCACAGCAATTCACCAGTATCGATATCATAGGCGCGGATCACGCCGCTTTGCGAGCGGATCGAGTAATTGTCATTGACCGCGCCGCCGATGATGATCTTGCCCGCAACCGCCACCGGGGGTGAGGTGGAATAGTAATAGCCGGGCGGGGTAAAGGGCATGCCCTCTTCCAGATGCAATATGCCGTCATCGCCAAAAAAGGTGCACACGTCGCCTGTGGCGGCATCGAGCGCAATCAGCCGCGCATCGGCGGTGGGCAGATAGACCCGTTCGGCGCAGCTTTGGCCGGTGCGCGCTTCGTCGCGCCAATAGGTCACGCCCCGACAGGTCTGGTGCTGGCGGTCGGATTCCATTCCCGATTCCGGGTCGAACCGCCAGATTTCGGCGCCACTGCCTGCATCGAGCGCAATCGCCCAATTATGCGGCGTGCACAGATAAAGCCGGTCATCCACCTTGAGCGGCGTAACCTGATAGGTGGTTTCGGTCACATCCTCGGGCAGCATGATATCGCCGGTCTGAAAGCTCCAGGCGAGTTCCAGTGATCCCACATTCTCGGTGGTGATCTGGTCAAGCGGCGAATAGCGCTGCCCCAGATCGGTGCGGCCATATTGATGCCATTCGCCATCGGGCACGGTATCATGGCTGGCCGCATCCGGGGTCACGGCATCGGTGCTAAGCGTGCCATGGATGCCATGGGGATCTTGTAACATGGCATAAAGCGCTGCTGCGCCCGAAACGCTGACCGCGAGCACGATGGGAAAGGCCGACACCAGCCTTTTGGCCTGAAAGCTCATGGCGCGGCGCGGTTCCAGCCGCCGGCGCACGGGTGGCAGCAACAGCCACAGCCCCAAAAGCACGATCACGCCGCCGCGGGGCGCCAGTTGCCACCAGTCAAAGCCGACTTCCCACAGCGCCCAGCCCAGCGACGCAAAGATCAGCGCCGCATAGACCCAAAGCGCAAGCGCTTGCCGCCGCTGGATCAGCGCGGCGGTAAGCAAAAACCCAAGGCCCGCCAGCAGGTAATAGGGGCTCCCCCCAAGTATCACGAGCCAACCACCCCCTAACGCCAGAACCAGACCGATCAATCCAAAAATAATGAATGTTAACAAGATCATCGCTTACTCCTGACGCTGGGGTGTGGGGTTTATTGCGGTGCGGGGGCCGGATCGGCGGGGGCGTCTGCCTCGGGCGCGGGCGCGGAATTATCCTCGGGGGTGGCATCCTGCGCGGATGGTGTGTCTTGCGCGCCGGCCGGTGCGCCGTCATCATCGCGCAGAATTTCGGTGCTGCTGGAATGGGGGTAATCCAGTTCCGTTCCGGCCACCAGTTCGGCCACATATTCGGGCATGGCGCCCAGCTCATCGGCGCTGCGGGGCACGATGACGTGGAAATCCTGCTCGGCGCTGCGATAGATCTGCAGTTCTTCGAAACCCACGGCCGTGCGGTGGGTGTTCAGGCCCAAAAACCCGCCCACATCCAGAACCGCTAGCCAGATCTGGCCATCAGGCATGAACACGATATCCGAGATCACCGCGGTTTTGGCGTTATCGCTGTCATGCACATCGGCCCCCAGTAATGTGGTGCCGGTGATCGCGACATTTCCATAAACCTCATAGCCGATGGGCGGGGTAATCTCGCCCGATACGGGGGCCTCCGCCTCGGCGGGGGGCGGGGTGTCTTGTGCGGTGGCGGGCAGCGCCGCAAGCACGGTGATCAGGGCCGTGTTGAACAGTAAATTCCTCATGCGTCAGATCCTTTATGAAACGTCAATAATTTCCGGGCGGGTCGCTGGCGGGAAAGGATTCGTCGGCCGCCTCATCCACCCGGTCCCAGTTGCGCGGCGGCGACGCCATTTCCCGGCGCCCTGCCGAGCGCACCCAGCGTTGGCCGTCATGGCCATAATCGCGCCAATGCGCCCCGGCGCGGTGCGAGCCGCCCATCAGATAGCGCGACGCCAGAAAGCCGACCCCGACGACCGCCAGCAGTGGCAAAGAACCTGAAAACAATCTTCGTGGCATTGTGGGCCTCATGCATAAGCCCGCGCGCTGGGCGGGGCGATTGATATAGGGCCAAAACGCGGGCCCGGCGCTTATGTTCCCACATGCAGCGGCGGCGGATCGCTGCCCGGCGGCGGCATGTCGGGCGGCAGATCGCCCGGGCCGGGATCGGGCGGCGGGCCGGGGGCCGGCGGTTCGCCCGGGGATGGGGGGCCAGGATCGGGCGGATGCGGCGGGTTGGGCGGCACCGGATTTTCCGGGCCGGGCGCGATGGCACGGATGGCAAAGATTTGCATGGGCGGCCTCGTGTTATGGCATCTGTTTTCTCAATCGCGGGGGGCAGGAATTGTTCCGGCGCGAATCCACCGCCCGGAAATCGGGTCGGAACATTTGGCCCCAGCATCGGTTTTTCCGGCATGATGCCTCGCCCTGATGCAGATCACCGCGCGGGTGTGAGGACATTAATAACGGAGGAAACTCATGGCTGATTCAAGACAAGGCCGCCCGTCGCGCTATCCGCGCGATTACCCCGAGCGCGCAAAACGCGGCTGGCGGGGCGGCGATGATTACGAGCGCGAGGATTACCGCAGCTTCGACGAAATGGAGCGCGAGCGCGAACAGCGGCGCGACAATTACGACCATTTCTATGGCGAAAGCGAACGGGGCCGCCGCTATCCGCCCTTTGGGGCCAATCCGGCCGCGGGCGTCTATCCCGGCTATGGCACGCTGGAATCGGCGCGGCTGCACGATACGCCGCATCGCCGCCGGCGCGAATGGGCCGACCGCGATCACGATAATGAGCGTGGATTTTGGGATCGCGCCAGCGATGAGGTCGCATCGTGGTTCGGCGACGAAGATGCCGAACGTCGCCGCGAAGCCGATCATCGCGGCAAGGGTCCGCAGGGTTACAAGCGATCCGACGCGCGCATCGTCGAAGATGTCAGCGACCGGCTTTCGGATCACCCGCTGGTCGATGCCACCGGGATCGAAGTCGCGGTCAAGGATGGCGAAGTCACCCTAAGCGGGACGGTCGATTCCAAACATGCCAAGCGCCGGGCCGAGGATTGCGCCGATGATGTATCGGGCGTGACCCATGTGCAAAACAACCTGCGCGTGCAAATGGGTGATCCGGGCAACATCCCGGGTTCCGCGCGCAGCCAATTGTAAACCAACCAGCCAAAGCAAGGATGAACCGATGACAAACAAGATGAAATTCATGGCAGGCACCGTTGTTTCGCTGTTTCTCGCCACAGGCGCCGTGGCGCAAGATGGTATGGGCATTACGCCTGGCAGCGCGATGGGGCAGACCTGGTCGGATGGGGCTGCCAATGCCTTTTTCACCGATGACGGGTCCATGACCCTGCGCCCGACCGGCGAGATCGAGGCCAATTGGGCGAACCTGTCCGAACCCGAGCGCGCCCAGATCCGCGCGGATTGCACCGCGATGTCGGCGGAACAATCGCTTGAAACCGATATGGGCGATGCGGCTGGCGCCGAGGAGGGCGCGGAAAACCCCGAAGTCGCCGATAGCGACAGCCTGACCACCCCGCTCGAACAGATCACCAGCGGCAATGTCTCGCTCACGGTCTGGACGCAGCTTTGCGATACGGTCTCTGGCTTGTAACGCGACCCCGCCATCCTGTGGCTCTCAGGCGTGGGCGCCACAGACCGGGCCCGGGCCGCACGGTTTGCGCCGTGCGGCTTTGGTTTGCGGGAACATTCCGCGTGGCGGCGCGGTTAGTCCTGAGTTTGCAGATTTTTCCTGAATAAGGGGGCAGGATGATCCCGCTTGATCCCTATTGTGGCCCGGCGCCCACGCCCGAAATCTGGCTTGCGCAATGGAACCTTGATCCGCTGGTGATCGGGCCGGTATTGCTGGGCACGCTTTTGGCCGTGCGCACAAGGCCCGGTTGGGCGGTTGCGGCGGCATTCGTTCTGCTTGCGGCGTTTGTCTCGCCGCTTTGTGCACTGGCCTCGGCGCTGTTTTCGGCGCGGGTGTTGCACCATATCCTGTTGATCGCCTTTGCCGCACCCCTGATCGTGCTGGCGCTGCCGCGCCTGGCGCAGGTGTTGGGCCGGGGGCCGGCATCGCCCGCCTTTGCGCTGCATATGGCGCTCGTCTGGCTTTGGCATGCGCCTGTGCCCTATCACTGGGCGTTGTCATCGGACCCGGCCTATTGGGTGATGGAGCTTTCGCTGCTGGGATCGGCCATTTGGCTTTGGGCGGTGATCATGGCGCCCGGGCGCGTCGGCACGGCTATCAGCGTGGCGATGGGCAGCGCGATGCAAATGGGCCTTTTGGGGGCGCTTTTGGTGTTCGCATCGGGCCCGCTTTACGCCGCGCATTTCGCAAGCGCACCCCCCTTTGGCCTGTCGGCGACTGAGGATCAGCAATTGGCGGGCGTATTGATGTGGGTGCCTGCGGCACTGCCCTATCTTGCGGCGGTGCTTTGGCGGATCGCGCCGCTGATCCAGCCGGGGCGCGCAGTGTGATCGCGGCGCTGAAAATCATCCATATCGCCGCCATCTCGATCTGGGCGGCGGGGCTTTTGGGGTTGCCCTCGCTCTATGCGCGGCGCGATCCGGGGGCGGGCGCGGCCCAGACCCGGGTGCACCGGGGGGTGCGGTTCATCTATGTGGGCTTGATGTCGCCCGCCGCGCTGGCGGCGATCATATCGGGCATCGGCCTGATGTTTCTGCGCGAAACATTCACGCCATGGTTCACGGCCAAGCTGCTGTTCGTCGGGCTGATGGTGGCGCTGCATCTGGCGACCGGGCGGCAGGTGCTGCGCCTGTTTGAGGCCGAGCATCCCTATTCCGGCTGGCGTCATGCGGGCCATCTGGCATTGGCAGGCGGGGCCATCACCATGGTGATCGCGCTGGTGTTGATGAAACCGGCGCTGCATTTCGCCCTGCCCGACGGATTGATGGAGCCGGGCGGGCTGTCGCGCGCGCTGCCGGGGTTCAATCTTCCTGAGGTTCCTTGAGGCCGATGCCATGATGAAAGACCAGCTTGCCCCCATGCCAGCCCGCAATCCCCGTCAGCAGCAAAACGAGGCCGGAGAGCAGCAGCCCATGCGGCAGCACGGCATCGGGATCATACATCCGCAGGCCCCAATTGGCCCCAAGCCCGGCGATCAGCATCACCGCCGCCACGCCATGCGCCCAGCCCGTGACCCGCAGCCTGATCCCGGCCACCAGCAGCAATTCTGCAAGCCCGATCAGCCCGGCGAGCGCCCCGGTCACAAAGCCGAGCCCCGCGGCCCAAAGCCCCGCGCGCTGCCAGAACGGGTCGCCATCCCACCACAGCACCAGATCAGCGCCCAAGGTCAGCACCGCCAGCGCGATCGGAAAATGCACCGAGGCCGCATGCAGCGGATGCCCCGCCACCGCCACGACCGAGGCCGTCTGTTGATCGGCAAGTTCGGCCATGACGGGGCTGGTTTCGGGCTCGAAGGGG
>JBBAGE010000064.1:0-12201 GCA_041655055.1 Paracoccaceae bacterium | reverse complement strand
TGGAAACCGATTTCCCCGACAGTATCCGCTGGCTCAACGGATCCGGCGCGCCGATGGAGGATTATTTCAAATTCCGTGGCTGGCGCTCGATCACCCGCACGATCGGCTATGACTGGGCGCAGGTGAACCATTACGCCGTCAAATCCATCGACAGCTATGCGATCCGCAAATTCCGCGGCAATGTGAATTTCAAGAAAGACAAATATAATTCCGACTACTGGGCCTTGCAGGATCGTAACGAGGTGCGCGATGACACGATCTTGCGCCACGCCCCGGCCCGGCAGGCGATCTTTGCCGCATTGCTGCGCGATCCGGAATTGAACCGGCTGCATTTTGCCGCCCTTGCGCGGGCCGAGGCGCGGTTGGCGGAATTCAGGCAAACGCCCGAATATGGCGCATTGGTCGCAGGGCTACGGGCCGCAAGCGCGGTGCCCATCGCCGCGGTCGAGGCCAAGCCCCCCCAGCCGCGCGACCCCGCGCGCATTGCGGCGCTGATGTCGCGGGTAGAAAAATCCGCAAGCGCGCGGCAAAAAGCGGCCCGGCAAACGGCGGCGGCGTCGGGGCTGGCGGCGCCACAGCCGCTTTATGTTGTGGGGGGCGCTTTGGGCGATGGTGCCGGTTGGCACAGCAATCACGGGGTGAACCTGCCCGCCGATCCGGGGTTGTTTACCCTGCAGGCGCTGGGGCTGATCACCACGGGCAAGTTTGAACGCGCCATGGCCCGGCATCTGCCGCGCCTGACGGGCCGCAGCCAACGCCATGCCGAAATTGGCGCAGGCTGCGGGTTCCATGCGGCGATCATCGCGCGCGCCCATCCCGATCTGGCGCAATATCTTTGGGAAAGTGACGCGGCACTTGCGCAGGCGGCGACCAAGATCTGGGCCCGAAACGGGTTGGATCTGGCGATGCACCGGGCGGGCGGGCTGGCCGATTTTCTGGCCGATGCGGATGCCGACAGCTTGCTGATTTCCGATCCCATGCTGACGCCTGACACGCTGCGCGCCACCCTGCCCCGGCCGCCGCACCAGATCATCGTGACCCGCCATGCGCTGCAGGGCCGGGCCGATCTGCGCGGTGATTATGACGCGCTTTGCGCCGAATGGGGGCTGGACAGCATCGCCGCGCCGGAACCCGGCATGCTGATCGCGCGCCGGCCCTAGCGGCGGCGCAGGCGGATCACCACATCGACTTTGGCGATTTCCGTGCCCGCAGGCGCTTCGGGCAGGCGGGCGATTTCAAGCTGTTCGCTGGGGGCATCGGTCAGTTCGGATGTGTCTTCCCAATAGAAATGCGGGTGATCATCGATGCGTGTATCGAAATAGCTTTTCGATCCATCCACGGTGATTTCCTGCAACAGCCCCGCATCGCAAAAAGCGCGCAAGGTATTGTAAACCGTCGCAAGCGATACCGCGCCGCCCGCCGCACGCGCGGCTTCATAAAGGCTTTCGGCGCTGACATGGCGATGCTGCCCGTCGCCCACCAACAGCGTTGCAAGGGCCACGCGCTGACGGGTGGGGCGCAGCCCCGCGCGGGCCAGCCATGTTTGGGTGCGTTTGCCTGCAAACTCGCTCATGGATCTGTGTCTTCCTGTCCTGCCTTGGACCGTTTCATTTCAGCAAAGGCAGATGCCGATACTGCATTGAATACAATATAATGGCCAATGCGCCCGGATTTCAATGCGTTTTCCCAAATCGGCTTGCGATGGGCCGATGGCACCCTTGCCAGCGCACAAGCCACGGTGTTAGAGGATATGGATTGTAACGGCAAAAGTTGAGGGCAAGGCCATATGGCCCTATATCCGACCAGTTTCGACAAGGAAGACCTGCTGAAATGCGCGCGCGGCGAGCTTTTCGGGCCCGGCAATGCGCAGCTTCCGGAACCGCCGATGCTGATGATGGATCGCATCACCGATATCAGCGCGGATGGCGGCGAACATGGCAAGGGCCATGTGATTGCCGAATTCGATATTCACCCCGATCTGTGGTTCTTTCCCTGCCACTTCCCCGGCAATCCGATCATGCCGGGCTGTCTGGGGCTTGATGGGCTGTGGCAGTTGACCGGCTTCAACCTTGGCTGGCGCGGCTGGCAGGGGCGCGGCTATGCGCTGGGTGTGGGCGAGGTCAAGCTGACCGGCATGGTCCGACCCGACCGCAAGCTGCTGACATATCGTGTCAATTTCACCAAGGCCGTGCAGACCCGCCGGCTGACCATGGGCGTGGCCGACGGGATCGTCGAGGCCGATGGCGAGTTGATCTATCAGGTCAAGGATATGAAGGTCGCTCTTTCCGAGAGCTGAACCGAAGGAGGGCCGCATCATGCGCCGCGTCGTTATCACCGGGCTGGGGGTCGTCTCGTCCATCGGAAACACTGCCGCAGATGTGCTGGCATCGCTGAAAGCCGGGCGTTCGGGCATTACCGCCAATGCCGATATGGCCGAATACGGCTTTCGCAGCCAGATCGCCGGCGCGCCCGATATCGATGTCACCCAGCATATCGACAAGCGCGCGCTGCGCTTCATGGGGCCGGGTGCGGCCTATGCCCATATCGCGATGCAACAGGCGATTGCCGATGCCGGGCTGGATCTGTCGGAAATTTCGCATCCGCGCACGGGGCTGATTGCCGGGTCGGGCGGGCCATCCACATCGGCGATGTTTACCGCGCATCAATCGGTCCTGGCCACCATGGCCACCAAGCGGATCGGGCCGTTCGCCGTGCCCAAATGCATGTCATCGACCATTTCCGCCAATCTTGCGACGGCGTTCAAGATCAAGGGCATAAACTATTCGATCACCTCGGCCTGTTCGACATCGCTGCATTGCATCGGCAATGCGGTGGAACAGATCATGCTGGGCAAACAGGATGTGATGTTCGCAGGCGGCGGCGAGGAACTGGACTGGACGCTGTCGTGCCTGTTCGATGCCATGGGGGCCATGAGCTCGAAATATAACGACACGCCCGAACGCGCTTCGCGCGCCTTTGATGCCGGACGCGACGGCTTCGTGATCGGCGGCGGCGGCGGCATCGTGGTGTTGGAAGATCTCGATCACGCGCTGGCGCGGGGGGCGAAAATCTATGCCGAAGTGACCGGCTATGCCGCCACATCCGATGGCCATGACATGGTGGCCCCCTCGGGCGAAGGCGGCGAACGCGCGATGCGGCTTGCGCTGCAATCGCTGCCCGAGGGCCGCAAGGTGGGCTATATCAACGCCCATGGCACCTCAACCCCCGTGGGCGATGTCGGCGAGGTCGAGGCCGTGCGCCGCGTTTTCGGCGCGGGCGCCACGCCGCCGATTTCATCGACCAAATCCATGACCGGCCACAGCCAGGGCGCCACCGGCGCGCAGGAAGCAATCTATTGCCTCTTGATGCTGGAACATGATTTCATCGCGCCGTCGATCAATGTCGAAACGCTCGACCCGGCGCTTGATCCGGCCGAAATTGCCACCAGCCGGGTGGATAATGCCGGGCTGGATACGGTGATGACCAACAGCTTTGGCTTTGGCGGCACCAATGGTTCGATGTTGCTCAGCAAATATAACGGATAGGACCAAATGGCTGGACTGATGAGTGGTAAGCGCGGGCTGGTCATGGGCGTTGCCAATGAACGCTCGATCGCCTGGGGGATCGCACGCGCGCTGCATGCCGAGGGGGCGGAGCTTGCCTTTACCTATCAGGGCGAGGCCTTTGGCAACCGGCTGAAACCGCTGGCCGAAAGCGTGGGATCAGCGCTGATGGTCGATGTCGATGTGCTTGATCATGACCAGATGGATGGGGCATTTGCCACGATCGGGCGCGAATGGGGCAGCCTTGATTTCGTGGTGCATGCCATCGCCTATTCCGACAAAGCCGAGCTGACCGGCCGGTTTACCAATACCAGCGCCGAGAATTTCCGCAATTCGCTGACGATTTCGTGCTATTCCTTTATCGACGTCGCCCGGCGCGCCGCGGAACTGATGCCCAATGGCGGATCGCTGATCACGCTGACCTTTGATGGCGCGAACCGCGTGATGCCCAATTATAACGTCATGGGCGTGGCCAAGGCCGCGCTTGAGGCCTCGGTGCGCTATCTGGCATCCGATCTGGGTGCCGATGGGGTGCGGGTGAATGCCATTTCCCCCGGCCCGATGAAAACGCTGGCCGGTTCTGCCATCGGTTCCGCGCGCAAGATGTTTCGCCATACCGAAGCCAACGCCCCCCTGCGCGCCAATGCCACGCTTGAGGCCATCGGCGGCACCGCCGTTTATCTTGCATCCGATCACGGCGCCTGCACCACGGGCGAAATCATCCACGTCGATGGCGGCTTTCACGTCATGGGCATGCCGCTGGAAAGCCAGCTCTAGCCGCCCCGGCCCCGTTGCATAGACGGGGCCTATCGCGCCGATAGGTTGTTCACATTCCTGTCAGGTTCACAATGAATGCATTCATTCATTGCAAAGAGGCCGAAGATGTTCAGGAAAACGCTTGTCCCCGCTACCATTATCGCCCTTGCCCTGCCCCATATCGGCGGCGCGCAGGATCTGGCCCAGATTTCACGCGCCGGCCCGCTCGAAGATATTTACCTTGAAGTCACCAAGAACGACGATGATACATTCTCGGTCTCGCAGACCGAATTCAATCTGTCGGTTGATGGCTATTACCGGCTGAATTTCGTCTGCCCGGATGAGGATCTGGATGATTACAGCGGCTTTCATTTCGAATCCACACCGCTTTTGTCAAACGCCCATCTGCGGGTGATCAGCGTCGGCGATCAGGAAATCTACATGCAGGGCCTGACCTTCCGCGCGCTGCAATGCGACGAAGAAGGCGCGATCCGGTTCAGCTTTCATCCGGTGCGCACCGGCACCTATGAATTCCTCGTGCGCGATCACGCCGAGCCGCCAAACGAAATTACCGGCAATTTTATCGTCGAATAAACCATGGCGCTGGCGCGTCTCCCCCCGCGCCAGTGCTATTTCCGGCGCAGCAACAGCCAGGTCATCAACCCCAATGGCGGCAGTTTGCGGCGCTCGACCTCGGCCAAATGCGGATTTTGCAATGCCGTCGCGATCGGGAAATCGGCCCGCCAGCCAAGCTGATGCTGCAGCGGCTGCAAGGAGCGTTCGATTATCCGCAGCACCCCGCCATCGGCCGAAAAATGGTTGATGATGATCACATGCCCGCCCGGCTGGCAGACCCGCGCCATTTCCGCCAGCACCCGCCCCGGGTCGGGCACGGTTGACAACACATGCGCCGCCACCACCGTATCGAAACTGGCATCGGCAAAGGCCAGTGCCCCGCCATCCATTTGCGCCAGCGCCACATGGCCCAGCCCCTGCTGCGCCCGCTTTTGCGCCGCAACCGCCAGCATGTCGCGCGAATAATCGATCCCCACGACCTCAAGATCGGGCCGGTATTTCGGCAAGGACAGCCCACTACCGACGCCCACCTCAAGCACCTTGCGGCTATGCGCATTGACAAATTCCCCGGCCTGCGCCCGCCCGGCATCCAGCATCCGGCCAAAAACAAGATCATAGATCGACGCCCAACGGCGATAGGATGCGGCAACGGCCTCTGGCTGCATGAAATCCCCCAAATGCTGCTCTATGGGGTAGCTAAAGCGCTGGCACACAATGCCAAGCCCCGCGCGGAAATTTGGCGATCCCGGGAGGACTCGAACCCCCAACATCCTGATTAGAAGTCAGGTGCTCTATCCAGTTGAGCTACGGGACCGCATGGCCTGCGTTTTGCGCGAAACTGCGGCGGGCTTCAAGCGAAACCTTAGTGTGTCCAGGTGCCGCGCCGGTTGGTGGCGAAATTCTCGCCATAACCGCCCATGCGGATATTGGGCTTGCGGGGCTGGGCGGGGCGCACAACGGCATCGATCCCATGGGCGCGGGCGTAATCCATCGCGGCCTCGACCGTATCAAAGTGCAAGCGCACCTGCGTCTGGGTATCGCTGCTGGAGGTCCAGCCCATCAGCGGATCGATCCGGCGCGCATCGGCGGGGATGAATTCCAGCACCCAGCCCTGATTGCGGGCATTGCCCGATTGCATCGCATTGCGGGCGGGCTGATAGATACGGGCACGCATGGCACACTCCTTCACCGGTTTGGATATATATGTGAAAAACCCTAACCCCGCGCAAGGGACATTGCGCCGCAATTGCCGGGAATCCTTGCGATGAACTGACTGCCGATTGGCAGCGGGGAGCGAACACAAAGCACCACCAATCGACAGTCATTCGCTGCTTGCAAGCTTAGCCTAGGTCGCTGCAGGGGAACGGGCAAGCGTTATTATCGCTTAGGTTGCAAACACGCCCCGGACGGCGGATTATATGGGACAGATCATCACATCTGGGCCATTGTGCCCGCTTGCCCCCTTGAACCGGAACAAAAAGCGATCAAATCTGCAGTCCAGCACGGAGAAGCCGATGGATCAACTTGCCCCCGCCGCCGCCCAGAACCGCCCCAAGCTTGAGGGTGGCAAGCGGTTTGTCATGCATACCGATTTTCAGCCCGCCGGCGATCAGCCCAAGGCCATCGCCGAACTGGCCGCAGGCGTTGACATGGGCGAACATGATCAGGTGCTGCTCGGCGCGACCGGCACCGGCAAGACATTCACCATGGCCAAGATCATCGAACAAACCCAGCGCCCGGCCATCATCCTTGCCCCGAACAAAACGCTGGCAGCGCAGCTATACGGCGAATTCAAAGGCTTTTTCCCCGATAATGCGGTGGAATATTTCGTCAGCTATTACGACTATTATCAGCCCGAAGCCTATGTCGCGCGATCGGATACGTTTATTGAAAAAGAAAGCCAGATCAACGAACAGATCGATCGGATGCGCCATGCGGCCACACGTGCGCTGCTGGAACGCGATGACGTGATCATCGTGGCCTCGGTCTCGTGTATTTATGGTATCGGCAGTGTCGAAACATATAGCGCGATGACGCAGGATCTGGTGACCGGCCAGAATTATGATCAGCGCGCTGTGATTGCCGATCTGGTGGCCCAACAATACAAGCGTAACGATCAGGGCTTTCAGCGCGGAAGTTTCCGCGTGCGCGGCGACAGCGTGGAAATCTGGCCCGCCCACCTTGATGACCGGGCATGGCGGCTGTCGTTCTTTGGCGAAGAACTAGAGGCGATCACCGAATTCGATCCCCTGACCGGCGCAAAAACCGATACGTTTCAGCAGATCCGCGTCTATGCCAATTCGCATTACGTCACGCCCAAACCCACGATCAAACAGGCCGTCAACGCAATCCGGGCTGAATTGCGCATCCGGCTTGATCAATTCGTGTCCGAGGGCAAATTGCTCGAAGCGCAGCGGCTGGAACAGCGCACGAATTTCGATCTGGAAATGCTCGATGCCACGGGCGTATGCAGCGGGATCGAAAACTATTCGCGCTATCTGACCGGCCGCGCCCCGGGCGAGCCGCCGCCCACCTTGTTTGAATTCATCCCCGATAATGCGATTGTTTTCGCCGATGAAAGCCATGTCACCGTGCCCCAGATCGGCGGCATGTATCGCGGCGACTTTCGGCGCAAATCCACGCTGGCCGAACACGGGTTCCGCCTGCCAAGCTGCATGGATAACCGCCCGCTGAAATTCGAGGAATGGGATGCCATGCGCCCGCAATCGGTGTTTGTGTCGGCCACCCCAGCGGCATGGGAAATGGAACAGACCGGCGGTGTGTTCACCGAACAGGTGATCCGCCCCACCGGCCTGCTTGATCCCGTGATCGAAATTCGCCCCGTGGAAACCCAGGTCGATGATCTGCTCGACGAAGTGCGCCGCGTCAGCGCGCAGGGCTACCGCACATTGGTGACCACGCTGACGAAACGCATGGCCGAGGATCTGACCGAATATCTGCATGAACAGGGCATCCGCGTGCGCTATATGCATTCCGATATCGATACGATCGAACGGATTGAAATTCTGCGCGATCTGCGGCTTGGCACCTTTGATGTGCTGATCGGCATCAACCTGCTGCGCGAAGGGCTCGATATCCCTGAATGCGGGCTGGTGGCGATTCTTGATGCCGATAAAGAGGGATTCTTGCGCTCGGAAACCTCGCTGATCCAGACCATTGGCCGGGCCGCGCGTAATGCCGATGGCCGTGTCATCATGTATGCCGATAAAATCACCGGCAGCATGGAACGCGCCATGAATGAAACCGAACGCCGCCGCGAAAAACAGATGGCCTATAATACCCAACACGGCATCACCCCGCAAACTGTGCGCAAAAATGTCGAAGATGTGCTGGCCGGGCTTTATGCCGGCGATGTCGATATGAACCGCGTGACCGCCACGATCGAACAACCGCTGCTGGGGGCCAATCTCAAGGCCCATCTCGAAGGGCTCAATGACGCCATGCGCAAAGCCGCCGGCAATCTGGAATTTGAGGAAGCCGCCCGTATCCGCGATGAAATCAAGCGGCTGGAGGCGGTGGAATTGGCCGTGGCCGATGATCCGCTGGCCCGCCAATCCGCGATCGAGGCCGCCAGCGCCCCTGCGCGCGGGCGCTCGTCTGGCGGGCGCGGCGGCACGCGCAGCTATCGCGGCAAGGCCACGCGAAAATTTTAGCACCGGCGTTTACCAATGTTTTAGCTCTATAGGTCACATTCTGGCCCAGATCTGGCCGCTTGCGCACCCCATCATACCATTTCAATGGGGTGTGACAGCGACCAAGCGGATACATCCGGGGGCAGAAATGCGAATTTTGATGAGCGAGACCACATGGCACAGCGCCACCATTGCAACCGATCTTGCGCGGGCGGGTTTCCTGCTGACCCGCGCCGATACCGGGGCCGAAACGCTGGTCTATGCCACCGATGGCGCGCAAAGTGCCATTTTGATCGATCACGATCTGCCCGATATGCCGGCGCATCACCTGTTGCGACGCCTGCGTTATCTGCATCCGCGCATGCCGCTATTCGTATTGGTGCCCGCGAAAATGGACTGGCCCGAACGCAAGATCCTGTTCGAACATGGCGCCGATGACCTGATCCCCGCCGCCCTGCCCGCCGTCGAACTCGTGGCCCGATTGCGCGCCGCGATCCGGCGTGCCGGTGGCTTTGCCGCCCCCGTGCTGGGCCTTGGCGCGCTGCAGATCGACACCGGCGATCAGAGTGTGACCATCCATGGCCGCCCCTTGCCTCTGACGCGCAAGGAATATGAAATCCTTGAAATGCTGGCGCTGGCCCATGACCGCATGATCAGCCGCGATGCGCTGATGAATCAGCTTTATGCCCTGTCCGACGAACCCGGCGCGCGCATTTTGAATGTCTATCTCAGCCGCATTCGCGCGGCAATTTCGGCAGCGGGCGGCGACCCCCGCATGGTCGAAACCATTCGCGGCGCCGGATATCTGCTGCGCACTATCCCCGAAGCCGCCTGATCAGTGGATGCTATCCGCCACATCATACATCACCGGCTCGAACGTCTTGCATAACGCATTGATCCGGCGATTGCGTTCACGCATTTCGGCGGTGCGCAGCATGGCCTGAAAATCCTCGCGGCGTTGCCATTGGGAATAATTGGCAATCCGCGTCTGCGCATCATTCACATGCAAAGCGGCGGCGATAAACCCCGGCTGTTTGGAAATGCATTGCGCATAAGCATCTTGCAATTCCTCCAACAAATCCTGACAGGTGCCGGGCGTGACTTCAAATGTGGTGATAACCGTCTGCAGCGGGGTGGTTTTGTCGATTCGGGGCATCGGCTGATCCTCCTCTTGCACAGGGTAACACGAAGCCCGCGTTAACTCAGCCCCGCGCCACCGTTTTTCAAGATCACCGGCACGATGATTTCCTCCTCATCGCTTAGATGCCGGTCGAGCATACGGCCGAAACTGGCCAATTCCGTCTGAAATGCGGCCGCATATTCGCGCCCCGCCGCTTCATCATCGGCGCGCAACACCTTGTTCGCCGATGTGCCGAAACGATGCAAAAGCCCGTCCATCGCATCATGATCCCGGTCCAGAATATCAAATCCGCGTTCCAGCCGCGTATCAAGCTGCTTAAGCTGCGGAAAATAATGATTATCCTCGACCTGATGATGCCCGTGCAGATGATTAACCAATAATGAGCCATAGCGCGCCAACCGTGCATCATAACGCGCCGGGTCAATATCGCGGTTCAGCCGGGCCTTAACATCCGCATTCAAATGTTCCAACAACTGCCGAAACATCAGATGCCGTTCCAGCCAGAATTCGACCAGCCCGCTGAAATTGGGATGGGCTTCCCAGCCGATCCTTGGATAGTCGCTCAGCAAAACCCGCAACGCATCCGGCAATCCGGGGCGGGTCGCAAGGGCAAGGATATCGTCTTTCATCGCGCGGCCTCTGTGAACTGGGTTAACCACCCTAGCCACCTCGACCAACACCCGCAAGTCGCCCCTGCCCCCGCATATGCACGTTAACGTGACAAAACCGCCCTAAATCGGGCGATCCATCCGCGCGGTAACCTGAACCGTGCCCTTTGTGGCCTGCGGCCAGGTCAATTGCACCAGATTATTCTGCGACCCGTGGTTCGGCGTCGCATAGGGCAGCGCAAAAACCGGCGCATTCGACGCATCCACCGCCTGCCCCTGCACCGCCACCGATTGCACGATCCGCGCGCGCCCGCCAAAGGGAAGATAGCCGCTCACGTCCAGCGACCAATGCACCGCTGCTGTGTTCTGGCTGAATTCCAGTGTCACCGGATTGACCGTTAACTGATTGATTGCATTGAACGTATTGCCCTCAAACGTCACGTTGCGCGCGCGCCCGAAATCTAGCCCGGCAATGGAATCATCCTCCCGTTCGATCCGATCAATGGCCCCGTTCAGCGATTTGAACGTATTGCCCTGCACCGAAAGCCCCTGGATAAAATGGCCCGGGCCGTAAGGTTTGATCACCAGCCAGGAAAACCACGGCGCAACATCATTACAGGTAAAAATATTGCCGGTGATCGTCAGCCCGCCAAATGAAAATTCATTGGCGAAATCTGGCGTGGCATCATGTTCATTCGTCCATTCAATGAAACTATTGTCGATGTAATTTCCGGTAATCACCGATTTCAAATTGGGATAGGTAAAGATCAACCCGCCCTTGCGCGCGCCACTTGTGATTTGATCGCCCTGAAACCAATGGTTGCCCAAAATCAAATGGCCATTGCCATGCAGGATCGCGGTATGCCCCAAATGCTGAAACCGGTTATTGCGGATCTTGGCATCATTCGCATTCACATTGAAACCAACCGATCCACGATCTGGCGCCGGAGTCGGGCTTTCGCCCGATATGAAATTGCAGCGATCAATCTGCAAATCCTGACAGCCGGTCCCGATTGAACTGACCCCACGATAGATCAACTGTTTAAATTGGCAATCCTTGATATAAAAAGTTTCTCCATCCGGGGCCAAAGCAATGGCCGAGGCACGTCGATTGGTTTGAAACTCCACCCCGTCAAATGTGAATTGCGACAGTTTGGCAAAACCGGTGAAATCCATCATATATTTATGACGGGTAAAGGTATATTGCTGATTCAATGCGGCAGCATGAAGCGGCTGGCTCAGCGTCAAACTCATCGCGCCCAAATTAACCGCGCGCACATAAACCTCGCGCCCGACGCCGGCGCCGGTAATCAATGCGCCCACCGGCACATTGGCAATATTGACCACGTTGCTGAGCGTATAGGGATTGGCGACATTATAGCTTGCCGTCGATGTCGTGATCGTAGGCGCCCAGCTTTCGCTTTCCTCGGCGCTAAGCAGGCCATTGGATATCACCCGGCGCACCTCAAGGCTGGTGATATTGCCGACGGTGGCTTGCACATCGATCGGCTCATAAATCTCGATCCGACGACCGCAAAGATCCAGCCGGTCATGATCGGTGTAATTGAAATGCGCCTGCAATGCCTTGCGAAAGGCAAGCTGTTCATCACCAAAAGCCGCGATATAGGCGTTGATATGGAAATCCCGCCGGAGCGTCAAACGTTTGTCATCGGGCATGATAATCGTGCCTTCAAAACGGATGTGATGCAGCACCGCCAGATTCTGGCTCAGATAATATTGCCCGGCTGGCACAAGAATGGTTCGGCCATTTGCCGCCGCATTGGCCGCGACAAAGGCGGCATGGCAATCCGTAACGCCATCGCCAATGGCGCCATAATCGCGCACATCCACCCAATCCATCATATCACGCAGGAAAGCGCCGGTAATATCTTCGATGATCAGAT
>JBBAGE010000063.1:0-12323 GCA_041655055.1 Paracoccaceae bacterium | reverse complement strand
GTATCCCCACAATCTGCTCTTCGGTGAAACGTGATTTGCGCATCGTCTGTTCTCCTTGTTTTGACGAACGTTACAAGAACAAACTCTCCTTTTGAATGGCCCGGTTTATTGGGGGCAGGTCAACCTGACAGAGCCACGGCCTGGGGGATGCAACGGGGGCGCGCAGCGATCCCCCTTGCCAAGATAGTTTTGTACTACAAAACACATCTTGCGGCGGTAGAACCTTTCGGCTGGGCTGGGCGGTTGTAGTACAAAGCGTTCCTGCAATGCAGCACGCAAGCACACTTCCTTTGTCGTCACGGTATCAGGGGGTAGCAAGCAGGCCGTTCAGCCTCGGTTCCACCTTCTCTTTCAGGAGTGCAATCAGGGTCGGGTCGCCGCGTTCATACTCATCGGGGATGTGCAGGGTGATGATGCGGGCATCGGTGGGGCGCTGTTTGAATTTCTTGCGGATGCGCTCGCGATGGTGGGGTTCCATCGCGAAGATCACATCGGTGCCGGCCACCAGTTCCTTGGTGAGCGGGCGCGGCGCTTCGGCACCTGTGCCAGCGGATACGGCCTCGATGCCGGGATAGTCGCGGAACACGTCCTCGGCGGTCGGGCTGCGCAGTTTGTTGGCGGTGCAAACGAACAAGACTTTCATGCAGACATGATAGCCTATCCTTCGGCGGCGGGGAATCCTGTATCTGCTACGCTGCCCTGCGCATCCTCGATCCGCACCAGTTCCACTTCGTAGTCGGGATGCAGCGGGTCGGAATGGGTGGCGTTACCCGGTCGTCCGGTTGCGCCGTTGAAGTTCAACTCACCGCGCAGGGTGAGCGGGTCGTCGGCCACCTTGTAGAGGCGGTACAGGCGTGTTTCCAGAACGGTTCGGGTTGCCATGAGGAAACGCGGCACGTTGCGGTCGGAATAGCCGAAGGCCACGATCACCCCGGAATCCTGCTCGCGCGGCTTTATATCCGGGAAGCTGTCGATATCGGGATTGACGTTAAAATTGATGATGGCCTCGGATACCAGCAAGGCTTTTTCCTTGGGCATGGGCTTCATCTCGATCAGCGCATAGGGAACGCGTGATACCATCGGCTTGACGGGTTTTGCGGTAAATTCTCCCCACTGGTTCATCACCATGATTTCGCGAAAACCGTCATGCCCATGGGCGCGCCGGTCGGTGCTGGCATAAACATGGTAGCGCCCGGCCAGCGTCTCGATTCCGTCATCCTGCCGGACATGGCGCGTGAAGAAATGCACCAGCATCGCTGCGCTTTGCTCGATATCCGGCGGCGGGACGCTGCCAAGATAGGCGGCCACCGCACCGATAAAATCATCGGTCTGGCGATGTGTGCCTTTCAGAAACCGCTCCACGCGCTTTCTGCCAGCATCAAGGCTGATCGCGTAATTGGTGGCCTCGGCAATTCGGTCGGCAAGCTGCTGGGCGCTTAACGAAAGATACGCGGCATGGTCTACCAGCGCCTTGCGCAGCCGGGCGCGCTCATCATCGGAATAGCCTGCCTGAATCCCTGTCATCGCCACCGTGTCCAGCTTGTGTCCAAGACAAAGCCCTCTTCCCCGGATCAATAAGAGGCCAGCACATGAGTGCAGGTCAACCGCCGCGGGGACGGCAAGGGGAACAAGATGGCTGGCAACACATCTAATAACGGATCACCGACAGGGGCACTGTTGCTGGGCGTATCGCTCTTTGCGGTAGCGAGCTACTTCCCGCAAATCATGGGCGGCACGCCCGATGCGGCAACCGATTTATATAGCGGGTTCTTCAAGCTCATGGGCGGCGTTGCTGTCCTCGAAGGAGTCGGCGGGCATTTGCGGGCATGGCGGCTGCGCCAAAAACGCAAGGAAAGTGAACAGGTATCGGGCATCTTCGGGCAGGCATCCTTTGCTACGCTGGATAACTGCGAGGCTGCTGGCCTGCTCGATCCGGCGGGGCTGTATCTCGGCCTGCTGGAAGGCCAGCCGCTGTTCTATTCCGGCAAAGCCCACCTGCTGACCTGCGCGCCAGCCCGGCAGGGCAAGGGTATCGGTTTCGTCATCCCGAACCTGCTACATTACCAAGGCTCGGTGATCGTCACCGATCCCAAGGGCGAGTTGGCGGCGGTCACGGCCAGTCATCGCCAAGAGCGGTTCGGCCAGGATGTGGCGGTGTTCAACCCGTGGGGGCTGCATGGTTTGCCCCGGCACCGGATCAATCCACTGGAAATCCTCGTAACGATGGCGGGCGATCCTGCCGCGCAGCGCGGCTTGACCGATGAGGTCAAGGCCGTGGTCATGCAGCTTTTCCCGGAACCGGAAGATACGCGGAACCAATATTTCCGGGAAGGCTCGCGCGGGATCATGCGCGCGGTGTTGCTGTATCTGGCTCTCTGCGCGCCGCAGCGCTGCACCTTGCCGGAGATGTGGCGCATCATAGCCAACCCGCTGCGTCTTGAGCGCACCATCACGGCCATGCAGCGCGAAGAGGCTCTGGGCGGTTTGCTGGCTGATCTGGCCGATGATCTGGCGCACCAGATGCAGGATAACCCCGATCTGTTCGGTGATTTTCGCGCGGGCGCTGTCCAGCGGCTTTCGATCTTCGAGCCGGGCAGTTTCCTTGCCGATGCCGTGAGCGGGTCGGATATCGCCCTTGCCGGTCTTAAGGCAGGCGCGACCAGCCTGTATTTAGCCTTCCCGCCGGACCGTATCGCATCGCATGGCGCGGTGCTGGGTTTGATCGTCAACCAAGCCATTACGGCGGTATCGCGTGCGCCCGAACGCGGTGAGGTGCTGTTCCTGCTCGATGAGTTTGCCAAACTGGGCAAGTTGTCGGGGCTGGCGGAAAGCCTGACCGCGCTGCCCGGCCTTGGCGTGCGGGTCTGGATGGTCGTGCAGGAACTGGCCGAGATTACCCGCATCTATGGCCCGCATACCGCCAAAACGGTGCAATCACAGGCCGAAGTGCGGCAGTTTTTCGCGGTCAACAGCGATGAGCTGGCGCAGGCGCTGTCCAGAGCGCTCGGGCAGAAGACCGTCAAAACCCTCAACCTGAACCTTGGCCGCTCGGAAAATGATGAGATCGGCGAAAGCCTGTCCGAATCCGGCCAGCCGCTCATGCGGGCAGAACAGATTACCCAGATGGCACCCACCCAGCAACTTTTGCTGCTCAAGGGCATGAAGCCGATCCTCGGCCAGCGCGTGCCGTTCTGGTTCATCGCGCCATGGGCGCAGTGGGCAACCCCGAACCCGGTGGAAGGCGATTACCCGCAAGAAAAGCCGCTTATCCGGCTCGGCTACAACGCAACCCCTGAACAGTGAGGCAGGAACCATGAACAAATATCAGGTTAGCGTCATCGGTGGCAAGCCGCGCAAGCGCCCCAAGGGGCTGCTGGCTGCACTGCGCCGCGCTATCGCCCGCGCCATCTCGGCACTGCCCATAGGCGCGATAACCATCGTTCTGGCGGGCGGGGTCGGCTTCGTATCCTTCATCGGCACGCCGCATGTCGGCTGGGACTATGGATGCAGCCACGCCATGCGCGGGATCGGCACCTGCCGCTCAGCCTCATGGTGTTCTTACTACGGCATCCAAGGCCGCCGCATCGAAATTCCGCGCGGTGATGAGCGCTGCAAGATTGTAGCGCTGCTGCCGCTGGATTGGAGCAAAGCCATCGAAAGGGTCTGGAAATGAGCGAATTCTTCTACACGCTCGATATTGGTGAAGAGCATGGGAAAGCGCTTCAAAAGGTGGCGGCATTCTGGGGCCATGATGATGTTGAAGATTATGCCGCCGGATTGCTCTGCAATGCCATCCAGCACGCCGAAGCATGGGTGAATTCGCAAATCTATAAGATATACGAGGATGATATATCGGTGCTGCAAGAAATATATAAAGCCAGAAATGAAAAGACACACAAAGGACAAGTGCCAGAGAGGGCAGTTTCTGAATCCGATGATGAAATACCGTTCTGATCGCCAAAGGCACGAAGTGTTCTCAATGGTGGGTTGCAAGATAGCTGCCAGCAATACGGAAAACTAAACCGTTAATTAAAGGGAATGTTACGCTAACGCATGGAGCAAACCGATCACAGGGCGCAACAGATAGGGCAAGTATTTGCGTAAAATCAACGTATGGTGGTAAAATAAAGGTGGAGATGAAGATGAAGGACGATTTTACAGTCGCGGGACGCAACAAGAGCGGTCACAAGAGCTACCTTGTAGCCGCCAAGCCCATGCTGACAGTCGATGTCGAACGATATCAAGCGTATCTGGACGACCCTGGCCTGTCGAATGAACAGAAACAGGAGTTCCTGCACGCCCTGTGGTCGATCATCGTGACCTTCGTCGATCTCGGCTTCGGTGTCCATCCCGTGCAAGAAGTCTGTGGAAAAGATGCGCAAAATGGCTCTGACTCTATAAAGCAAGAGTTCGATGCGGTAAGCTGTGACAGCTCCGAAGAAGACAAGAAAATAGATGGATTCAGCCCCTAAGGGCAGGCTGGAGGTAAAATGAACAAGAGCAATAGTAATCAAGAAGATAGGCGTGCAATCATATATTGCCGCGTATCAAGCACCAAACAGAAACTGGAAGGCAGCGGCCTTGAAAGCCAAGAGCATCGTTGCCGCCAATACGCGGCGCTCAATGGTTACGAGGTTGAGGCGGTCTTTCCCGATGACGCTTCCGGCGGTGGTGATTTTATGAACCGTCCGGGGATGGTGGCGCTGTTAAGCTATCTCGATGCCCAGCCGGGTAAGAATTACGTTATCATATTTGATGATTTGAAGCGCTTTGCTCGTGATACAGAGTTCCATATCAAGTTACGGCGTGAGTTCCAGGCACGGGGCGCGCGCATTGAATGTCTTAACTTTAAACTGGATGACTCGCCGGAAGGTAAGTTCGTCGAAACGATCTTTGCGGCACAAGGTGAGCTTGAGCGTGAGCAAAACCGCCGTCAGGTTATTCAGAAAATGCAGGCGCGCGTTGAAAAGGGCTATTGGGTGTTCACTGCGCCTGTCGGCTATAAATACGCGTCGGATCGGGCGCATGGCAAGATTCTGGTTCGGGATGAACCTACCGCCTCCATACTTGCCCAAGCGCTGGAAGGTTACGCCTCCGGCTATTTGCAATCCCAGACCGAGGTCAAGCGCTTCCTTGAGGCTAAGCCCGGCTTTCCCAAGGACACGCCCGCCGGAGAAATCCGCTGGCAACGGGTACAGCGGCTCTTATCGCACATCACCTATGCCGGGTACGTAGAAGCCCCCAAATGGGGCGTTCCACCGCGCAAGGGCCATCATGAGCCGCTTATCAGCTTGGAAACCTTCGAGCGGATACAGGAGAGGATGCGCGGAACGGCCAAGGCTCCGGTACGTAAAGATATCAGCGAGGATTTTCCGTTGCGCGGCTTCGTGCTGTGCGATGACTGCGACCAGCCCATGACCTCCTGCTGGTCAAAGGGTCGCACGAAACATTACCCCTATTATCTCTGCGATACGCGGGGCTGCGACAGCAACCGCAAATCGATTCCACGCGACAAGATCGAAGGGGGCTTTGCCGATATCCTGCAAAGCCTGCAACCAACGCGCCAGCTATTCAGCATAGCGAAAGCCATGTTCGCGGACGCGTGGAGCCTGCGGCTTGCCGAAGCGCAGCGGGACAAGGAAGAGCTGGCAAAGCAGCTTCGGGATGTGGGGCGACAGATAGAAACGCTGCTGGAACGCATCATGGAGGCCGAGAATGCTACCGTCATCAAAGCCTATGAAGCCAAGATCGCCAAACTCGAACGTGAAAAGCTGCTGCTAGCCGAAAAAGCCGATAGAATCGCGCCACCGAAGGGCAGGCTAGAGGAGTTTATCGAACCGGCCCTGAATTTCCTGGGAAACCCTTGGAATCTATACGAAAATGGCAGTTTAGCTCTTAAGAGAACAGTGCTTAGATTGGCCTTTTCAGAGCCTCTGCGCTACTCACTGAAATCAGGCTATCGAACCGCCGAAACTGCCTTTCCTTTCAAGGTGTTAGCGGCAATTTCCACGTCAAAAAGCGAGATGGTGGAGCCGAGGGGGATCGAACCCCTGACCTCGTCATTGCGAACGACGCGCTCTCCCATCTGAGCTACGGCCCCAATGCGCGAATGTTTGGCGCAATCCGCTGGGATTTGTCAAGCGCTTGTCACGGTGCGATCGCTGCATTCGCGCGCACGAATGCTTCGATATCGCGGGCGGGGCGGGCACCGGCTAGGCGGGCGCGTTCCTTGCCGCGCTGAAACAGGATCAGCGCCGGGATGCCGCGGATGCTGTGGCGTTGCGATACCGCCGGATGCATTTCGGTGTTGATCTTGGCAAAACGCGCCTTGCCGTGAAGCGTGCCGGCCGCGCGGGCGAATTCGGGGGCCATGGCCCGGCACGGCCCGCACCATGGCGCCCAGAAATCGACCAGAAGCGGCAGATCATCGCCCCGCATCGCTTTGGTCAATGTGGCCGGGTCAAGCTCGGCAACCTTGTTGCTCAGCAGATCCGCGCCGCAGGTGCCGCAGCGGGGCTTGGCCCCCAGCCGGTCTGCGGGCACACGGTTGCCCTGCCCACAGGCCAGACAGGTCAGTTTCATTGCATCAGCCATTGCTTGCCTCATTATATATTCCTTGTGTAGAATATATTGGCCTGCGCAAAACGCGCAAGCCCGGGGCCGATTTATTCGGCGGCATCGGCATAGGCTTCGACCGGCGGGCAGATACAGACCAGGTTGCGATCACCATACGCGTTATCAACGCGCCCCACCGGCGGCCAGTATTTATCCACGCGAAACGATCCGGGCGGGAAACAGCCCTGTTCGCGCGAATAGGGCCGGTCCCAATCGGCCACCAGATCATTGACGGTATGGGGCGCATGTTTCAGCGGGTTGTTTTCGCGGTCGATTTCGCCACGCTCGATCGTGGCGATTTCATCGCGGATCGCCAGCATGGCGGCGATAAAGCGGTCAAGCTCGGCCTTGGTTTCGCTTTCCGTTGGTTCGATCATCAGCGTGCCTGCGACCGGCCAGCTCATCGTGGGGGCGTGAAAACCATTGTCAATCAGGCGCTTGGCGATATCGTCCACGCTGACGCCTGCGGTTTCGGCAAAGGGGCGGGTATCGATGATACATTCATGCGCGACGCGGCCCCCCTGCCCTTTGTAAAGCACGCCGTAAGCGGCATCGAGCCGGGTGGCAATGTAATTGGCGTTCAGGATCGCCACTTTGGTGGCCTGCGTCAGCCCCGCGCCGCCCATCAGCCGGCAATAGGCCCAGCTGATCGGCAGGATCGAGGCGCTGCCATAGGGTGCACCGGACACCGGCCCGCAGGCGCCGCCGGTTTCGGGATGGCCGGGCAAAAAGGGCGCAAGATGCGCCTTGACCCCGATCGGCCCCATGCCGGGCCCGCCGCCGCCATGGGGGATACAAAATGTCTTGTGCAGGTTGAGGTGGCTGACATCCGCGCCGATATCGCCCGGGCGCGACAGGCCCACCATCGCATTCAGATTGGCCCCATCCAGATACACCTGCCCGCCATGGGCATGGGTGATCGCGCATACTTCGCGCACATGTTCTTCGAACACGCCGTGGGTGGACGGATAGGTGATCATGCAGGCCGCCAACCGATCACCCGCCGCCTCGGCGCGGGCGCGGAAATCGGCCAGATCGATATCGCCATTTTCCGCGGTTTTCACCGGCACGACCTTCATCCCTGCCATCTGCGCGCTGGCGGGGTTGGTGCCATGGGCCGACACCGGGATCAGGCAGATATCGCGCTGCCCCTGCCCTTTTGCGCGGTGATAGGCGGCGATGGTCAGAAGCCCCGCATATTCGCCCTGCGCGCCGGAATTGGGCTGCATCGACATCGCGTCATAGCCGGTAATTTCGCATAGTTTCCCCGAAAGATCGGTGATCATTTCGTCATAACCGGCGGTTTGATCGGTAGGGGCAAAAGGGTGCAGGCTGTTGAATTCAGGCCAGGTGATCGGCATCATTTCCACGGCGGCATTGAGCTTCATCGTGCACGACCCCAGCGGGATCATCGCGCGGTCGAGCGCCAGATCGCGGTCGGCCAGGCGGCGCATATAGCGCATCATCTCGGCCTCGGCGCGGTTCATGTGGAAAATCGGATGGGTCAGATAATCGCTTTCGCGGATCAGCGTATCATCGAACCCAAGCCCGGGCGCAGGTTGCAGTTGCGCCGGTTCGACGCCAAAGGCGCGCATCACCTTGGCCAGCACATCGTCATCCACCATTTCATCGATGGAAATCCCGATGCGCGTATTGCCGATGACGCGCAGATTGATCCCCTCGGCCACGGCGGATCGGATGATCACGCCCTGCATTGCACCGACATCAACGGTGATCGTATCAAAAAACTGGCGCGGCGCGACGCTGAACCCCGCATCCCGCAGCGCATGGGCCAGCCGCACCGCATTGAAATGCACCATTTCCGCAATCGCGCGCAGCCCCGCCGGGCCGTGGAATACCGCGTAAAACGAGGCCATCACCGCCAGCAATGCCTGCGCCGTGCACACGTTCGACGTGGCCTTTTCGCGGCGGATATGCTGTTCGCGGGTTTGCAGCGCCAGCCGGTAGGCCCGCCTTCCCCGCGCATCGATGGACACGCCCACCAGCCGGCCCGGCATCGCGCGTTTAAGCGCATCGCGGCATGACATGAACCCCGCATGCGGCCCGCCAAAGCCCAAAGGCACGCCAAACCGCTGGGCCGAGCCCACGGCGATATCGGCCCCCATCGCGCCCGGTTCCTTAAGCATCGTCAGCGCCAGCAAATCGGTGGCCAACACCGCCAGCGCCCCCGCATCATGCAAAGCGGCGATGGTTTCGCTGAAATCGCGCACATCGCCATAGGTGCCGGGATACTGGAAAATCGCGCCAAATACGGCGGCCGGATCCAGATCGGCCGGCGCGCCCACGATCAGTTCGATCCCCAAAGGTTCGGCCCGCGTGCGCATCACCGCGATATTTTGCGGGTGGCAATTTTCGTCGATAAAAAACGCCCCCGCCTTCGATTTCGCCGAACGCTGCGCCATGGTCATCGCCTCGGCGCAGGCGGTGGCTTCGTCCAGCAGCGAGGCATTGGCCACCGGCAGCCCGGTCAGATCGCTGACCATGGTTTGAAAATTCAGCAACGCCTCAAGCCGCCCCTGCGCGATTTCCGGCTGGTAAGGGGTATAGGCCGTATACCACGCCGGATTTTCCAGAATATTGCGCTGGATCGCGGGCGGGGTGGCGGTGCCATAATAGCCCTGCCCGATCAGGCTGACCATCATCTTGTTGCGGCCCGCAACCTTGCGCATTTCGCCCAAAATCGCATGTTCGGTCATCGGCGCCCAATCGAGCGGCTGTGCCTGCCGGATCGCATGGGGCACGGTCTGATCGATCAGCGCCTCAAGCGAGCCCACGCCCATGACCGCAAGCATTTCGTCCATTTCGGCCGGGCTGGGGCCGATATGGCGGCGGTTGGCAAAATCATATGGATCATAAGTCGTGGGCGTATAGGCCATGATGCACCTGTGTTGATCGTCATCGCAAAAGGGGCGCAGCGCCGCGCCCCCGAAAAACTCAGCCGATGAATTTCTGATAGGCGGCTTCGTCCATCAGTTCATCGAGCGCGGACAGGTCTTCGACCTTCATCTTGAAAAACCACGCATCGCCCATCGGATCATCGTTGATCGCGCCGGGGTTATCGGCCAGCGGGCTGTTGATCTCGACGATTTCACCATCGAGCGGGGCGAGGATATCTGATGCGGCCTTGACGCTTTCGATCACGACGACTTCGTCATCTTTGGATACGGTCACGCCCTCATCTGGCAGTTCGACAAAGACGATATCGCCCAGTTGGGCCGCCGCATATTCGGTGATGCCCACGACCACCAGATCATCTTCGATCCGCAGCCATTCGTGTTCTTCGGTAAATTTCATCAGCATGTCCTTCGGTTTGTTAAGCAGTTATCGTTTATAGCGCAGGGGATGAAACGGCAGGGCAACAATGCGCAGCGGCTGGCGCTTGCCGCGCAATTCGCCCCAGATCAGGCCGCCTTCGGCCGCATGTTCCGCGCTGACATAGCCCATGGCAATCGGGGCATTCACACTTGGGCCAAAGCCGCCCGATGTGATGGTGCCAATCGGGCTGCCGCCGCTGTCGGTTGCGAATAATTCCACCCCTCCGCGCATCGGCGCCCGGCCCTCGGGGCGCAGGCCGACGCGCAGGCGGGCCGGGCCATCGGCCAGTTCCGCCAAAATCCGTTCGGCCCCGGGAAAGCCGCCTTCGCGCACCCCGCCCCTGCGGCGCAGCTTGGGAATAGCCCAGCCGATTGCGGCCTCGGCCGGTGTGGTGGTGGCATCGATATCCTGACCGTAAAGGCACAGCCCTGCCTCAAGCCGCAGGCTGTCGCGCGCGCCAAGCCCGGCGGGCGCCACATCGGGCCCTGCCAGCAAGGCGCGGGCGAAATCCACGGCATGTTCCGCCGCAAGCGAGATTTCAAACCCATCCTCGCCGGTATACCCGCCGCGCGAAATCCACAGATCGCCATAGCTTTCATGCGCAAAAATCGCATGATCCATAAAGCGCATCGCCCCCACATCAGCCACCAGCCGCGCCAGCGCGGTTTCCGCGCCGGGCCCCTGCAACGCCAAAAGCGCCCGATCCGTGATCACCTGCACCGCATCACCCAAGGCCGCGCGCAGCCGCGCGACATCCTCCGTCTTGCGCGATGCATTGACCACCAAAAACAGGTGATCACCCCGCGCGGCAATCATCAGATCATCCTCGATCCCGCCGAAATCATTTGGAAAAATACCGTAACGCTGCCGGCCCGGCGCCAGCCCCACAAGATCGGCAGGCACCAGCGTTTCCAGCCGCAACGCCGCATCCGCGCCCTGCACGATGATCTGGCCCATATGGCTCACGTCAAACAGCGCCGCGCCGTCGCGGCACTGCAGATGTTCGCGCAGCACACCGGCGGGGTAGTTGACCGGCATCTCATAGCCGGCAAAGGGCACCATCCGCGCCCCCAGTTCAAGATGCAGATCATACAGAGGAGTGCGTTTCAGATCGCCCATGCCACCACCATTTTCTGGCGGGCCAATCGCATCGCAAACGGCACCGCCCGCCGGCACCATTGCCGTCGTTTCGATGCCCCCTCTGTCCCTTCGCCTGAGATCGTTATCCCTTCGGCGGGCACGCTGTGCCTCTCTCCAGAGTTTGTTGGCCGCGCACAGGTTCATTTGCCTGAGAGTTTACCGGGGCGATTGCTCCTTCGGCACTGGGTGGACCAGATTCTCCCCATGCGGGCAGAAAAATGCTATGCGATCGGCCCGCGCGCCGCAAGATCCGATGGCAGGGCGAAATGAAAAGGCACGCCCGAAAGCGTGCCTTTGCGATTTGTGCCTAAAGCGCGATGCCCGCCCGCGCTGCCAGCCAGCTTTCAAGCCGGGCGCGTTTGGGGCCATCATCGAATCCCGCCACGATCAGACCGTAAAGCCGCAAATGCGTGGCAATCGGCGCGGGGCCAGCGCGCCCGAACAGCGAAAAGGCCGCATGGGTCGCATTGGGCGTATTGGCTGCGCCATTGATCGAGCGGGCTTCATGTTGCGCGCCGTTCAGGTAAAGCTGCGCCGCCGCATATGTGCCGCCTGCCGGACGCACCCAGCTTGCCAACGCATCTTCGCCGATGCTGGCCTGGGCAAAGATCGCATTGCCATTGTTATAGCGCCAGGCAAAACCATCCGTGCCCAGCGATCCGCCCAATGTGCGCGCCGCCGCACCATCGCCGATGTGAAACAGCCGGTGATCGCCAAGCGTGGCGCTGATCAGCCGCAGCCCGGCGATCACGCTGATATCGGGATTGGGCCCCAGCCCGAACCGCGTATCAGCCGCCATCATCTGCGTGATCCCGTCGCTTTCGATCCAGCAGCGGCCATCCTGTTGCCGCCAGATCGGGCGCTTGGCGGGATCGGGTTGCATCAGGTCATGGCCATGGCCGGACCGGTCGCAGATCCGCCCCACCGGATCACCATCCTGCGTCACCGCGATTGTGCCCGCCGCATCTTGAAACAATGTATCGGGGCTGGCGGGGTCATACCAGGCCAGCGGCGCCAGATGCAGCGGCGAAAACGCGGCCCCGCCCCCCCGCCTGCGCGCCGCCAGGCTGGTCAGGCCGAAGTCGAACGCCCCCATGTTACGCCAGCAAAAAGGCGTGGATGCCGCTGGCGCTGGTGCCGGTGGCATGAACCCGGCGCACCCCCACCGGCAGGATCGAGAAATCCGCCACGCTGACGCTGCGCTCATTCCCGGCAATGGTGGTGATCCGCAG
>JBBAGE010000062.1:0-12783 GCA_041655055.1 Paracoccaceae bacterium | reverse complement strand
CGCCGCCGACCATCACCGCATCATGGCGCGCGCGCATCGCATGAACCATCCGGCGCGCGGGCGGCGCGGTGATCCAGCGGCTTTCACCGCCGGCGGTCGCGATCCGCCCGTCAAGGCTGGTGGCAAGTTTCAGCGTCACCATCGGGCGGCCCCGCGTGATCCGCGACAGAAATCCGCGCTGGTCGTGGCGGGCCTCAACCGCGCCCACACAGGTCGTCACCGCAACCCCCGCGGCGCGCAGACGCGCGATACCGCCGCCATTCACCCGCGGATCGGGATCGCCCAGCGCCACCACCACCCGCGCCACACCGGCTGCGATCAGCGCATCGCTACAGGGCGGCGTGACCCCGTGGTGGGCGCAAGGTTCCAGCGTGACATAGGCCGTCGCACCGCGCGCGGCGGGGCCAGCCTGGGCCAGCGCCACAACCTCGGCATGGGGGCGGCCACCGGGGCGGGTAAAGCCGCGTCCGACGATTCGCCCGCCGGCCACGATCACACAGCCCACCGCCGGATTAGGCCAGACATTGCCCAGACCCCGCCGGCCAAGCGCCAGCGCATGGGCCATATGGGTGGCATCGCTCACTCGTCCACGGTGGATGGGGGGCGCAATTCGCTGACAAATTTATCGAAATCATCGGCGGCCTGAAAATTCTTGTAGACCGAGGCAAAGCGCACATAGGCGACCGTATCGATCCGCGCCAGGCTTTCCATCACGATTTCGCCGATGGTTTTCGACGGGATATCGGTCTCGCCCATGCTTTCAAGCCGGCGCACGATGCCCGAGATCATCTGATCCATCCGTTCGGGTTCGACCGGGCGCTTTTGCAGCGCAATGCGGATGGACCGTTCCAGTTTGTCGCGGTCGAATTCTTCGCGCCGGCCGCTGGATTTGATCACCACCAGATCGCGCAGTTGCACCCGTTCATAGGTGGTAAACCGCCCGCCGCAGGCCGCGCAGAACCGCCGCCGCCGGATCGCTACATGATCTTCGGCCGGGCGCGAGTCTTTGACCTGAGTATCCACATTTCCGCAAAACGGGCACCGCATGGCATTTCCCCTGTGTCTATGCCGTCTATGCGTGCCGACCACCTTGGATAGCGCCCGCCCCCGGCCTTTGCACCAGACTATAGATGGGCACCCAGCCTTTGGGTAGTGCGGAATTGCAACCGCGAAATCTGCTATGGCAGATGTGCCACGGCGCCATAATCATGCGCCGCACCCGGGCCAGTGTGGCGCCGGGCGCGGCAAGATCAATCAGGCAAAAACATCTTGCAGTGTTTGGAAGATCGGCGGTTCGCGCAGGGCTTCGCCGGTGGCGTTCATCTCGCCGCGCTCGGTGCGCCAGGCGATATAGGCTTGCTGATCTTCGGGCTTTTCCCACCGCTCATAAAGCGTGATCGTATGCGTATCGGGGCAAGCGGCGGCGTAAACCCCCAGGCAGCCCTCATATTTGCAGGTATCCACGAGCGAGGCGGAAAGCCCTTCTTTCAATCCCTCAAAGGCTTCGGGTTTCGTTTTAAGCGTAAGCATGACAACAACCGACATTATTGGTTCTCCCTATATTTGGTTCGCGTTGCACCGCTACGCTAGCCAGTTGCGCAAGGTGGGGGAAGTAATTCTTTTGCCGATATCGGATGGTGTGAAAAAGGCGCCCGAAGGCGCCTTGATCAATCCAGAAAGCTGCGCAGCTTGCGCGAGCGACTGGGATGTTTGAGCTTGCGCAGCGCCTTGGCCTCGATCTGGCGGATACGTTCGCGGGTCACGGAAAACTGCTGGCCGACTTCTTCAAGCGTATGGTCAGTGTTCATCCCGATGCCAAACCGCATCCGCAGCACACGTTCTTCGCGCGGCGTAAGGCTGGCCAGAACCCGGGTGGTGGTTTCCTTGAGGTTTTCCTGAATCGCGGATTCCAGCGGCAAAATCGCGTTCTTATCCTCGATGAAATCGCCCAGCTGGCTGTCTTCTTCGTCCCCGATCGGGGTTTCCAGCGAAATCGGTTCCTTGGCGATTTTCATCACCTTGCGGACCTTTTCCAGCGGCATCTGCAGCTTTTCTGCCAGTTCCTCGGGGGTGGGTTCACGGCCGATTTCATGCAGCATCTGGCGCGAGGTGCGCACCAGCTTGTTGATCGTTTCGATCATATGCACAGGAATGCGGATGGTGCGGGCCTGATCCGCGATCGAGCGCGTGATCGCCTGCCTGATCCACCAGGTCGCATAGGTGCTGAATTTATAGCCGCGGCGATATTCGAATTTATCCACCGCCTTCATCAGGCCAATATTGCCTTCCTGAATAAGATCAAGGAATTGCAATCCGCGGTTGGTATATTTCTTGGCGATCGAAATCACCAGCCGCAGGTTGGCTTCGACCATTTCCTTTTTGGCCTGCCGGGCCTCTTTTTCGCCCTTTTGCACTTGGGCCACGATCCGGCGGAATTCGCCGATATCCACGCCGACATATTGGCCGACCTGCGCCATTTCCCCGCGCAATTCATCGATTTTCGGGCTGAAGCGTTCGATCAGCGCCGCCCAGCCACGGCCGGGCTTGGCGCCCATCCGTTCCAGCCAGGTCGGGTCCAGTTCGCTGCCGCGATATTCATCGATGAATTCGCGCCGGTTGATCCGGGCCTGATCCGCAAGTTTGACCATGCTGCTGTCGATCGTCATGATCCGCCGGTTGATGCCGTAAAGCTGATCGATCAGCGCATCGATCCGGTTGTTATGCAGGTGCAATTCATTCACCAACACGACGATTTCAGCGCGCAATTTCTGATAGGCGGCTTCTTCCTTGTCGGAAAACGAACCATCTTCGTTCAATGTGGCCGACATCCGCAGATCCTGCATTTCCGCAAGTTCGGCATAGTCATAGGCGATCAGTTCCAGCGTTTCGAGCACGCGCGGTTTCAGCGCAGCCTCCATCGCGGCCAGCGACATGTTTGCCTGTTCGTCGTCTTCGTCGTCGTCATCATGCGACGATGAAATCGGATTGCCATCGGCATCAAGTTCGGGATCGCTGGATTTTTCCGCGCTGGATGCGGGCGCGGTATCGATCCCCACGGTGCCCACCACGTGTTCTTCTTCGTCCTCGCCTTCGACGCCGCGGCCGAATGTGGCCTCAAGGTCGATCACATCGCGCAGCAGAATATCCTCGGATAGCAATTCGTCGCGCCAGATGGTGATCGCCTGAAAGGTCAGCGGGCTTTCGCACAGCCCCGCGATCATCGTGTTGCGCCCGGCCTCGATCCGTTTGGCGATCGCGATCTCGCCCTCGCGCGACAGCAATTCGACGGAACCCATCTCGCGCAGATACATGCGCACCGGGTCATCCGTGCGGTCAAGCTTTTCAGTTTCGGTCGTGGCGACGGCAATTTCGCGCGACGAAGATACATCCACCAGATCGGTCGAACCGGCGGCGGCTTCGTCCTCTTCGGCTTCTTCATCTTCGATCACGTTGATGCCCATTTCGGACAGCATCGACATCACATCTTCGATCTGTTCGGACGAAACCTGTTCGGGGGGCAAAACGGCGTTAAGCTGATCATAGGTGATATAGCCGCGTTCGCGCGCCTCGGCGATCATCTTCTTGACCGCAGCCTGGCTCATATCGAGCGACATGCCGCTGTCCTGATCTTCCGGCTTCTGGTCGTCGTTATCCTTGGCGGCCATGCGGCACTCCTTATCGAGATATTACCGGGAACGCGCGAACGAATCATGCGGCCCGGCAGCTTTTTCGACTGATCACAGGCGAATCAGTGATTCGCACCTGCGATAACCCATATTTCTTTATGGCCCTGTTCGCCAGATAGGCCATTCAGGGCAATTTCCGACTGCGTCCGTCGGCGATGCTGTCTAACAGAGCGGCAAGCGCGTTGCGCTCCGAACGGTTCAACCGCGCCCCGTTGGGCGCCAATTCATATTCGGCCCGATCCTCGGTTTGCGCGCGCAAGGTGCGGGCGCGCGCCTCGGACGCCTGTTGCAGCCGCCATGTCAGCCCCTCATCGACCGTATCCTCAAGCGCGATATCCTGCATCGCCTCGTTGATTTCGCGCAGGGCGGTGCGCTCGGCTTCCAGTTTGGCGAATTCCTCGGCAAGACACATGGTCGCAATCTCAAGATCGCCACGGTTGCGCACAGCGGGCGCTATCTGGACATGGCGCAGCCCATACAGTTTTTCAAGGACATCGGCCCCGACAATCTGGGCCACCGCATCGCCAAGCCCAGCCGGGGGCAGATCGATCACGCGCAAAATCGCCACGCGAATGGCGTCATGTTCGGGCGTGCTCATGGCGGTTTCTTCCAATGCGCCCAGAAATCCGGCGGCGACCTGCGGCGTGGCCAGAATCGTCGCCAGAATCACCGCCTCGCGCAGGCGTTCCTCGATCCCGGCATCGCTGATCCGGGCCAGCGGCGAATTGATCGCGGATGGCGTGGCCGGTGCAGGCGCGCCGCGTTTACGAAATGGGGTAAAACCTTGCGTATTCAGCGGCTTGCCCGCGCCACCGCGGAACAGGTTTTGCCGCAACCGGTTGATTTCGTCACCATAATGCCCCCGGATCGAGGGATCGGCAATCTTGCGAATCGCCGCGCGCAGGGCCTTGTCCAGCGCCGCCTTGCGTTCGGGGCTGTCAAAGATTTTGCCTTCGGTTTCGCGTTGCCACAACAGGCGCACCATCGGCTGCGCCTGATCCAGCAGCGCCTGCATCGCGCCCGGCCCGCCGGCACGGATCAGATCATCGGGATCGCTGCCTTCGGGCAACAGGCAAAATCGCAGGCTCTGGCCCGATTCCAACAAGGGCAACGCCACGTCAATCACCCGCATCGCCGCCCGCAGCCCCGCCGCATCCCCATCCAGCGCGATGATCGGTTCGGGGTGAATGCGCCACATCAGCCGCAGTTGTGCCTCGGTGATTGCGGTGCCAAGGGGCGCCACCGCCGCCTCAAACCCCGCGCGCACCAGCGCGATGACATCCATATAACCTTCGGTCACGATCAAGGGCGCGCCCTTGCCCGCCGCCTCGCGCGCGGGGCCGTGGTTATAGAGCGAGCGCCCCTTGTCAAACAGCGCCGTTTCTGGCGAATTCAGATACTTGGCCGGCGCGGCGGGATCAAGCGCCCGTCCGCCCAGCGCGATACACCGCCCACGCGCATCGCGGATCGGAAAGATGATGCGCCCGCGAAACCGGTCATAGGGGGTGCCGCCATCCTGCGGGCGCGCGCAAAGCCCGGAATCGATCAACAGATCGGCGCTGATTCCCTTGGCGCTCAGCGCCTGATACAGCCCGCGCCATTGATCGGGGGCAAAACCGATTTCAAACCGCGCCTGCGCGGCCTCATCAAGCCCACGCCCGGCCAGATAATCGCGCGCGGCCCCCGCCGCCCCCGTGCGCAAAGCCAGCCGGTAATATTGCACCGCCTGTTCCATCACCTCGGCCAGATCGCGGCCCCGATCGGCGCGCGCCTGTGCCTTTGGGTCACGCGCGGGCATCTGCATCCCCGCTTCGCGCGCAAGGATTTCTACCGCTTCCATGAACCCGACGTTTTCGGTTTCACGCACGAATCCAATGGCATCACCCTTAGCGTGGCAGCCGAAACAGTAATAAAAACCCTGCTTGTCATCGACGTGAAAACTGGCGGATTTTTCCTGATGAAACGGACAGGGCGCCCACATATCGCCCTTGCCCTGATTCGATTTGCGCGCATCCCACATGACCTTGCGCCCGACCACCCGCGCGAGCGAGGTGCGGTTACGCAATTCATCAAGGAAACCGGGTGGCAGACTCATGCCGTGAGTATCGGGTGCGCGACCGCCAAAGTCCAGCCGGGCCACCGCGTCACGCGGCAGGCATTAATTTCCGTTAACGCCACATTTTCGCCACCGATAGACGCTAACTGTAATCACTCGACTCTGCCCATCCGATCGGGCAGCGACCAAGGTAAGGATCAGATATGAACAGATCCGGGTTCAGGGGTATTGGCATGTTCACACGCCTGCGCCGTTTTCGGCGCGACGAGGGTGGCTCGCTCATCATATTTTCGCTGTTCATTTTCGTGCTGATCCTGATGGCCGGCGGCATGGCCGTCGATCTGATGCGCTATGAAAGCATGCGCACCAATGTGCAAAACACGCTCGACCGCGCGATTCTGGCCGCCGCCTCGCTGGATCAGACGGTGGATGCGCAAACCGTGGTCGATGATTATTTCGCCAAGGCCGGGCTGTCGCGGTTCAACCCGGTCACGACCGATGATACCGACGATCTGACCTATTCCACCGTCAGCACCACGGCCACGGCGAATATGCCGACGATGTTCATGAAAAATCTGGGGATTCCGACGTTGGCCGCCATGATGCAGGGGCGCGCGCAGGAACGGATTTCAGATATCGAGATTTCGCTGGTTCTGGATATTTCCAATTCGATGAACGGATCACGCCGGCTGCAAAACCTCAAAGTTGCCGCCCGCGATTTTATCGACACGATCTTTGACAGCGCCCAGGAAGGCACGGTGGCGGTTTCGATCATCCCCTATAACACCCAGGTGAATGTAGGCCGCGATATCTTGAAACATTACACCACCGTGCATGGCCATGATCATTCGCACTGCGTCGATTTCGACGCGGCCGATTTTCGGACGGTGATCATCGAAACCAATCTGGCGCTGAAACAGACCGCGCATTTCGATCCGGTCAGCCAATATTCATCGAACCGCAACGGGGAATACAACATCACACCAAGCTGGTTTCCCTGCGATCCGCGCCCCAGCTCGCGGGTGCTGCCGCTGTCCGGGTCGCGCGACGATCTGAAAGATGCGATCGAATCACTGATTGCATCGGGCAACACCTCGACCGAGATCGGTGTAAAATGGGGCGCGGCGCTGCTCGATCCGTCATTCCGCCCGGTCACCCAGGGGCTGGTGCATGATGGTGTTATTGATGCCGACTTCGCCCATCGCCCGGTGAATTACAGCGACAGCCAGACGCTCAAGGTGATCGTGCTGATGACCGATGGCGCTAATACCACGCAATGGTATCAATCCGATAGCTATAGCAGTGGCATGTCGCGCGTTTGGCGCGATCCCAACGGGCGGCTGTCGGTGCTGCGCGATACGTCCACCTGCAACAAGATCCCGACGCCCACCAATTCGAAATGTTTCTACCGCGTGCGCGCCGGCGGAAATCATGACACCGCCGATGGTGGCAACGCGGCCGTTCGGATGAGCTATCCCGATCTCTGGGCGCTTTATACGACCGATTATGTCGCGCGGCTGCATGGCTGGGCAGCCAATTCCAACAGCACCTATAACAGTTTTCGCAATGCCACCTCGAACAACACGGTGTCGGGTTCGACAAAGAACACCCGAATGGGCCAGATCTGCAGCCAGGCCAAATCCCGTGACATCGTGATCTTTTCCATCGGGTTTGAGATCACCAATGCCTCGGCCGTTCATATGGCCAATTGCGCATCGAGCGAATCGCATTTCTACCGCGTCGCCGGAACCCAGCTTGCCACCGCTTTCGCCGAAATCGCCAACAAGATTTCGCGGCTGAGGCTGGTGCAATGACGCGATTACGCGGGTTATTTGCCCGCTGGCGGGGCGATCAGCGCGGTTCGAGCACGATCGAATTCGTGATCCTGTTCCCCGCCTTTGTCGTGCTGTTGCTGTCGGGCTACGAAATCGGCGTGTTGATGGTGCGCCAGACCATGCTGGAACGCGGTGTCGATCTGGCGGTGCGCGATCTGCGCCTTGGCATCATGAGCGGCGGCGCCGATGACATAGTGGATGAAAGCGACGTGCGCCGCGCGATTTGCGATTATGCCGGGGTTCTGCCCGATTGCATGAATGCGATGCATCTGGATCTGCAGCCGATTTCCAATATCACCTTTGCCATGCCCGCGCCGCAGGCCACCTGTGTGGATCGCACATCAACCATCCGGCCCGATATCCTGTTCAATGCCGGGCAGGAAAACGAATTGATGATTGTGCGCGCCTGTTACGTGGTCGATCCGCTGTTTCCGACCTCGGGCCTGGGGGCGCAACTGACGCTTGATGATTCGGGCGGATATCAACTGGTCAGCACCAGTGCCTTTGTGAATGAGCCGCAATGATGACACGCCTGCGCCCCCTGCTTGCCCGCCTGCGCCATTTTGGCCGCGCCACCGGCGGCGCCGTCACGGTCGAGGCCGTGTTGATGTTCCCGCTGCTGGCCTGGGCCTTTGTGGCGATGTTTACCTATTTCGACGCGTTTCGCACCAAGAACACCGCCGAGAAAGCGGCCTTTACCGTATCCGATGCGCTTACCCGCGTCACGGACGGGGTGGATGAACACTATATCGACGGGATGAAGAAGCTCTTCGATCACCTGACCTTTTCTGACTATGACACCGCCATGCGCGTGACCGAAATCCAATGGGTGCTGGACGATCCGAATGACACAAACAGCCCGGGCAGCTACCAGATCAGTTGGTCCTACGCGCCTGCGGGCATGCCCAAGCTGACCAATGCCGGGCTTGCGGCGGTCAAGGATCGGCTGCCCAATCTGGTGCATGGCGAACGGCTGATCCTGGTCGAGGCCAAGCTGATCTGGGAGCCTGTGTTCAACGTCGGCCTGAATGGGCGCGTCTTTGAATATTTCATCCCGACCGCGCCGCGCTTTTCATCGCAGGTGGCCTGGGAAGGGGCACAGATCTATTTCGATGACACCACCGGCAATGCCGACGCCGATGGCGGAACTGGCGTCCTGACCGACGAAGATCCCAATGATTCCGATAGCTGGATGGCCTTTGGCGATTTTCTGATTCCCGAACCCGCCCCGCCCGGCGACCCCGACGATCCCGACACGCCAGACGATCCCTAGGCTTGCCGCCCCGGCCCTTGCACGCCTATATCGGGGCAAGCGCCCCTGCCGAAAGCCCGCCGATGATGTGCCGCATGCCCCCCCTTCGCCCTGCCGGGCTTTTGGCCATTCTGGCGCTGGCGGGCTGTGCGACTTTCCCCGAACTCGACGCCGCCATCACCCCCGAAGCCCGGGCCGCGCCCTATCCGGCGATCGCGCCGCTGGCGGATATCACCGCCCAGACCGCCCCGCCGCGTGGCGCCGCCGAATCCACCCAGTCGCTGGCCGGCCGCGCCGCACGTTTGCGCGAACGCGCCGCCGGGCTTGACGGGCCGGTTGTCGATCCGGCCACGCGTGATTTACTTCGTGCTGCACATGGCGATGGGTGAGTTGCGCCCATCGCAGGCTTTGGATAACAGAAGCCAGAACCCCACCGCGCCCATCCCACGGAGACTCACATGACCGCTGCCCCCCTGCGCCTTGGCATTGCCGGTTTAGGAACCGTCGGCGCCGGCGTGATCAAGATCGTTCAGCGTCATGGCGCGCTTCTGGCGGCCCGCACCGGGCGCGATATCACGATCAGCGCCATTTCCGCGCGCAACCGCAACAAGGATCGCGGGGTCTCGCTTGATGCTTTTGCCTGGGAAGATGATCCGGTGGCGCTGGCGCGCCGCCCCGATGTGGATGTGTTCGTCGAATTGATCGGCGGCACCCATGGCCCGGCCAAAGCCGCGACCGAGGCCGCGATTGCCACCGGCAAGGATGTGGTCACCGCCAACAAGGCGATGCTGGCGATCCACGGCCAGAAACTTGCCGAAGCGGCCGAGGCCAAGGGCAGCCTGATCCGGTTTGAAGCCGCCGTGGCGGGCGGCATCCCCATCGTCAAGGCCCTGACCGAAGGCCTGGCAGGCAACAGGATCACCCGCGTGATGGGCGTGATGAATGGCACCTGCAATTACATCCTGACCCGGATGGAAAACGAAGGCCTGCCCTATGCCGAAGTGTTCGATGCCGCAGCCCGGCTTGGCTATCTTGAAGCCGACCCCAAGCTGGACGTGGGCGGGATCGATGCAGGGCATAAACTGGCGCTGCTGGCGGCGGTCGCCTTTGGCACACAGGTGAATTTCGATGCCATCGCGCTTGAAGGGATCGAACGGATCAGCATCGAAGATATCGAACATGCCGCCGATATGGGGTATCGGATCAAGCTGCTGGGTGTCGCGCAAATGACGGCGCGCGGGCTGGAACAGCGGATGTCGCCCTGTCTGGTGCCCGCATCCAGCCCCCTCGGACAGCTTGAGGGCGCGACGAATATGGTCGTGCTCGAAGGGGATAGTGCCGGGCAGATCGTGCTGCGCGGCGCCGGTGCCGGCGAAGGGCCGACCGCCAGTGCCGTTCTGTCCGATATCATCGATATCGCGCGCGGCACACGGATCGCGACCTTTGGTCAGCCTGCCCGCACGCTGACCCAGACGCCTGCCGCCCATACCAGCGTGCCCGCCCCCTATTACCTGCGCATGCGGCTGCTGGATAAACCCGGCGCCCTGGCGAAGATCGCGACCGTTCTGGGCGCTGAGGGCATTTCCATCGACCGCATGCGCCAATATGGCCATGACGATGCCGCCGCCCCGGTGTTGATCGTGACGCATAAATGCATGCGCAGCGCGCTTGATCTGGCGATTGCGGGGATGACGGCGACCGGCGTTCTGGCGCAGGCGCCCGTGGCTTTGCGCATCGAAGCGGTCTGATCGGCGCACCATGTTAGCGACGAAAGCGGGCTGCCTGCAGCTTGTGCGCAGGGGCCCGGCGGGGTAACTGTCAGGCAAATATTGCCTCCCGCACAGGATTTCCCGATGACCGAAACGATAGAATTTCACGACCGTATGCTTTCGCTGGGTCTTGCCCGCGTGTCCGAGGCCGCCGCGATGGCCAGCGCCAAACTGGTCGGCCGGGGTGATGAAAAGGCGGCCGATCAGGCCGCGGTCAATGCGATGCGCGAACAGCTCAACATGCTCGATATCGCCGGTGTCGTTGTGATCGGCGAAGGCGAGCGCGACGAAGCCCCGATGCTGTTCATCGGCGAAGAGGTGGGCACAGGCAATGGCCCCGCCGTCGATATCGCGCTCGATCCGCTCGAAGGCACGACACTGACGGCCAAGGACATGCCCAATGCGCTGACCGTCATCGCCATGGCGCCGCGCAACACGCTGCTGCATGCGCCCGATGTCTATATGGATAAACTCGCGGTCGGGCCGGGCTATCCGCCGGATGTGGTCAGCCTGGAAATGTCCCCGCGCCAGCGGGTCGAGGCATTGGCCAAAGCGCGCGGCTGCCGCACCGATGATATCACGGTCTGCGTGCTGGAACGCCCCCGCCACGAAGACATGATCGCCGAATTGCGCGAAACCCGCGCCGCGATCCGGCTGATCACCGATGGGGATGTCGCCGGCGTCATCCATTGCGCCGAGGCCGAGATCACCGGCATCGACATGTATATGGGATCGGGCGGCGCGCCCGAAGGGGTGCTGGCCGCAGCCGCGCTGAAATGTATGGGCGGGCAATTGTGGGGCCGGCTGCAATTTCGCGATGATGACGAACGCGCCCGCGCCGCCAAGGCCGGCATCACCGATCTCGACCGTATCTATACCCGCGATGACATGGTCACGCAGGACGTGATCTTTGCCGCCACCGGCGTTACCGATGGGTCGATCCTGTCGGGTATCCGGCGCGAACCCGGGTATCTGACAACCGAAACCATCCTGATGCGGTCGAAAACCGGTTCCGTCCGGCGCATGGTCTATCGCAACCCGACGAAATAGCGATGTCCGAGGCTGCCTTTCTGGGGGTCGATGCCTCGCTGACCGGGCGGCGCTGGGTCGGCCCCACGCCCGCGCAGGATCGGCTGGCCGAGGCGCTGGCCCAGGAAACCAGCCTGCCGCTGGCGCTGTGCCGGATCATGGCCGAACGCGGGATCAACCCGGCCGAAGCGACCGGATGGCTCGCGCCATCGCTGCGCGATCTGCTGCCCGATCCGATGCGGCTGCGCGATATGGGGCCTGCTGCGGATCGTTTTATCGCTGCGCTGAACGGGCGCGAAAAAATCGCGATCTTTGCCGATTATGATGTGGATGGCGCGACATCGGCGGCGCTGCTGATGGGCTGGCTGCGCGATATGGGCCATGGCGCCAGCCTCTATATTCCCGATCGCATCACCGAAGGCTATGGCCCCAATGTGCCCGCGATGCAGAAACTGGCGCGTGATCACAGCCTTATCATCTGCGTCGATTGCGGCACGCTAAGCCATGATGCGATTGCCGCCGCCGAGGGCGCGGATGTGATCGTGCTCGACCACCATCTGGGCGGCGAGGTCTTGCCCGATTGCGCCGCCGTGGTGAACCCCAACCGTCAGGACGAAACCGGCGATCTGGCACATCTTTGCGCCGCAGCCGTGGTGTTTTTGCTGCTGGTCGAGGTTAATCGCCGCCTGCGCGCCCCGGGCCGCGCCCTGCCCGATCTGATGGCCTCGCTTGATCTGGTGGCGCTGGCGACGGTCGCCGATGTCGCGCCGCTTATTGGGGTGAACCGCGCGCTGGTGCGCCAGGGGCTGCGGGTGCTGGCGCAGCGTGCCCGGCCCGGGCTGGTGGCGCTGGCTGATGTCGCGGGCATGAATACCGCGCCCACGGCCACGCATCTGGGCTTTCTTCTGGGGCCACGGATCAATGCAGGCGGGCGGATCGGCGCGCCCGATCTTGGCGCGCGCCTGCTTGCCACCACCAACCCAGCCGAGGCCCGCGCGATCGCCGCCCAGCTTGATCAGTTGAATGCCGACCGGCGCGAAATCGAAAATGCCGTGCGCGACCAGGCCTTTGCCCAGGCCCGCACCCGGGGGCTGGATGGTCCGCTGGTCTGGGCCGCGGGCCCCGATTGGCATCCCGGCGTGGTCGGCATCGTCGC
>JBBAGE010000061.1:0-12851 GCA_041655055.1 Paracoccaceae bacterium | reverse complement strand
AGGGGTGCAGTTTTATCTGAATGTTCAACAACGGCTGGATTTGCTGTTTCCGGCCCTGTTCGGGCTGGTCATGGCCTGGTCGATACTTTGGGCATCGCGCCCGCTGCCCATCTGGATCGGGGGGCCTTTCGCGGTTCTGGCGATCTTGGGCGCGCTGGCGGATTATGCGGAAAATATCGCCGTGGCCGGTATGCTGCGCGCAGGGGCCGATGCTGTCACATTGGATCAGGTATCCACCGCAAGCCGTTGGGTAATAACAAAAACATTGGTCTGGGGCGTGGTCGGGCTGGTGTTGTTGCAACTGATCATCTGGCGCGGTTGGCGGGGCTGGCGCGCGCGCATCGAGAAAGGCAAAGCATGAGCATCTGCGTGGCAATCGACGGGCCGGCGGCATCCGGCAAGGGCACGATTTCGCGCGCGGTGGCGGCGCATTTCGGCTATGCGCATCTGGATACGGGGCTGCTTTATCGCGCGGTCGGTGCGCGGATGTCGGATGGCGAAGATGCGCTTGAGGCCGCGCGCAGCCTGCGCCCCGATGATCTGGCCCGCGCCGATCTGCGTTCGGCCACGGTGGCCGAGGCGGCGTCCAAAGTGGCGGCCTTGCCACAGGTGCGCGCGGCGCTGGTCGATTTTCAGCGCGCCTTTGCCCGCCGGGCCGGGGGGGCGGTGCTTGACGGGCGCGATATCGGCACCGTGATCTGCCCCGATGCCGAGGTGAAGCTGTTTGTCACCGCATCCGATGAAATCCGCGCCGTGCGCCGCCAGCGTGAACTGGTTTCGCAGGGCGAAGATATGACCGTGGCCGATGTGCTGGCCGATCTGCGCCAGCGCGATGCCCGCGACCGCGAAAGATCCACCGCGCCGCTGCTGCCCGCGCCCGATGCGCTGTTTCTCGATACGTCGGATATGAGCATTGCGCAGGCCGTGGCACAGGCGATCGCTGCGATCGACGCGGCTTTGGCCCGCCGCCGGGGCGAGGGCAGCGGGGGATAATCGGCTTGCGGGGCGGGTGAAACAGGTTTATAGAAACCGGGTCTACAGGCCGCAAGAGCCGGATGACATGAGCAGGGTCGGGACGTGTCCGGCCCTTTTGTGTTTTCCGCCCCGCGGCTTTGGCCAATGAAATCCAAGACCGGCGGAGACAACCGTCTGGCCAGTAAAAAGAACATAAAGGAATCCGAGACCACATGGCTCAAAATACAACGATGGAGGAATTCGAAGCCCTCCTGAACGAAAGCTTCGAAATTGACACCCCCGAAGAAGGTTCGGTTGTCAAAGGTCGCGTCATCGCCATCGAGGCGGGTCAGGCCATCATCGATGTCGGCTACAAGATGGAAGGCCGTATCGATCTCAAAGAATTTGCAAATCCCGGTGAACCCGCGACTCTTGCCGTTGGCGATGAGGTGGAGGTGTTTCTTGACCGCGTGGAAAACGCGCGGGGCGAGGCTGTCATCAGCCGTGAAAAAGCCCGCCGCGAAGAAGCCTGGGATCGCCTGGAAAAAGCCTATGCCGACGAAGAGCGCGTCGATGGCGCGATCTTTGGCCGCGTCAAAGGTGGCTTTACCGTTGATCTGGGCGGCGCTGTGGCGTTTTTGCCCGGCAGCCAGGTCGATGTGCGCCCCGTGCGCGATGCAGGCCCGCTGATGGGGCTGAAACAGCCTTTCCAGATCCTGAAAATGGACCGCCGCCGCGGCAATATCGTGGTCTCGCGCCGCGCCATCTTGGAAGAATCGCGTGCCGAACAGCGCGCCGAGGTGATCGGCAACCTGACCGAGGGGCAGGCCGTCGATGGTGTGGTCAAGAACATCACCGAATATGGTGCCTTCGTCGATCTGGGCGGTGTGGACGGGCTGTTGCACGTCACCGACATGGCCTGGCGCCGGGTCAACCACCCGTCCGAGATCCTGAACATTGGCGAAACGATCAAGGTTCAGGTCATCAAGATCAACAAGGAAACGCATCGTATCAGCCTTGGCATGAAGCAGCTTCAGGCCGATCCGTGGGATGATGTCGAGCGCAAATTCCCGCTGGAAAGCGTTCATACCGGCCGCGTGACCAATATCACCGATTACGGTGCATTTGTTGAACTTGAACCCGGTGTCGAAGGGCTGGTCCACGTTTCGGAAATGTCCTGGACGAAAAAGAACGTCCATCCCGGCAAGATCGTTTCGACCTCGCAAGAAGTCGAAGTCATGGTGCTGGAAATCGACACGGCGAAACGCCGCGTTTCGCTTGGCCTTAAACAGACCATGCGCAACCCGTGGGAAGTCTTTGCCGAAACCCATCCCGAGGGCACGCCCGTTGAAGGCGAGGTCAAGAATATCACCGAATTCGGCCTGTTCATCGGGCTGGAAGGCGATATCGACGGTATGGTTCACCTCAGCGATATCAGCTGGGACGAACGCGGCGAAGATGCGATCCAGAACTTCCGCAAGGGCGATATGGTGAAAGCCGTCGTCACCGAAGTGGATGTCGAAAAAGAGCGGATCTCGCTTTCGATCAAGGGTCTCGACGACAGCTTTACCGGTGCCACCGATGGCGTGAAACGGGGTTCGGTGATTACCGTGACCGTGACCGCGATCGAAGATGGCGGGATCGAAGTCGAATATGAAGGTATGAAAAGCTTCATCCGTCGTTCCGACCTTGCCCGCGATCGTGGCGATCAGCGCCCCGAGCGTTTCCAGATCGGTGACCATGTCGATGCGCGCGTGACCAATATCGACAGCAAGACCCGCCGTCTTGGCCTGTCGATCAAGGCCCGCGAAATCGCCGAGGAAAAAGAAGCCGTTCAGCAATATGGCTCGTCCGATTCGGGTGCAAGCCTTGGTGATATTCTGGGCGCCGCGCTTAAGGGCGACGAATGATCTGAGCGCGATCAGCGCGATATTGCGGTCCCGCCATTTGGCGGGGCCGTTTTCATTTGGGGCCGAATCATGGGTCGGCGGATTGCGTGCAGGATGCGGCCCGGCGCTGCCATTGGGCGCCATGGCGCCGAAAGGGGCAGGTTTTCTGCACTGAATCAGCGCATTAGCGCAGTTTTTTATCGGGCGGATCGGTTGTTCCTATTTCTTGGAACGCAAAGTTTGACTATAGTCAGCGCAGGTTCGAAAGACGTTTTGCGGCTCTTGGCAGACCCGCGCATATAACGGCCCAAGGGGGGTGCAGATGATCCGGTCCGAGCTGATCCAGAAGATTGCAGACGAAAACCCGCATCTCTATCAACGCGATGTCGAGCGCATCGTGAACACCATCTTTGATGAGATCATCGAGGCGATGGCCCGTGGCGACCGGGTTGAATTGCGCGGCTTTGGCGCCTTTTCGGTCAAGCGGCGCGATGCCCGGACCGGCCGCAATCCGCGCACCGGCGAAAGCGTCGAGGTCGAGGAAAAACACGTGCCTTTCTTCAAGACGGGCAAATTGCTGCGCGACCGTCTGAATAACGAATAGGGGGCGGTATGCGTTATTTTCGCTATGCCTTTCTGGGGATTCTGGCGATTTTGCTGATCACGGTGGCGCTGGCGAACCGCGATGCGGTGGTGCTGCAATTGTTGCCTGATACTTTGGCCGAATTTGCCGGGCTGAACACGGCACTGTCGGTGCCGCTCTTCATCGTCATTTTTGTCAGCGTGATCATTGGCGTGCTGATCGGCTTTGTCTGGGAATGGCTGCGCGAACATAAGCACCGTGCCGCCGTCACCGCCGAGCGGCGCGAAAAAGAGCGTCTTTCGCGCGAGCTTAGCCGGTTGCACAATGCGAAATCCGAAAAGCCGGGCGACGATGTGCTCGCGCTGCTTGAGGATACCGGCGCGGCGCGGTAAGCCGCTTGCATGAGCAAGGTTCAGGTCAAGATCTGCGGGCTGCGTGATGCGGCCGATGTCGCCGCCGCCGCAAGGGCGGGGGCGGCCTATGTCGGGCTTGTGTTCTATCCCCGCTCGCCCCGCAACCTGACGCTGCCTGCGGCGCGGGATCTGGCGCTGACGGTGCCGGTGGGGATAACCAAGGTGGCGCTGGTGGTTGACGCGGATGATGCCACGCTTGATGCGATCATGGATCATGTGCCGTTGGATATGCTGCAATTGCATGGGGCCGAATCCCCGGCACGGGTGGCCGAATTGCGCGCGCGCTACGGCCTGCCGGTGATGAAGGCCGTGGGGATTGGCCGCGCCGATGATCTGGCGCTGATCGATCAATATGCAGGCGTGGCCGATCAATTGCTGATCGATGCCAAACCCGCGCCCGGTGCGGCGCTGCCCGGCGGCAATGGGCTGGCCTTTGACTGGCGGTTGATCGCCGGGCGGCGCTGGCCGCTGCCATGGATGCTGGCCGGCGGGCTTACGCCCGCGAATGTGGCCGATGCGATCCGGCTGACCGGCGCGCGGCAGGTGGATGTAAGCTCTGGCGTGGAAAGCGCGCCGGGGGTCAAGGATGCAGATCTGATCGCGAAATTCGTGCAGGCCGCACAAGGCGATGCACAAGGGGAAACAGAAAAATGAACGATCTTTTCAATACTTTCATGAGTGGCCCCGACGAGCATGGCCGTTTTGGCGATTTCGGCGGGCGGTTCGTGTCGGAAACGCTGATGCCGCTGATCCTGTCGCTTGAGGCGCAATATGAACATGCCAAGACCGATGCCAGTTTCTGGGCGGAAATGGATGATCTCTGGGCGCATTATGTCGGCCGTCCGTCGCCGCTTTATCACGCCGAGCGGATGAGCAAGGCTTTGGGCGGCGCCAAGATTTACCTGAAACGCGACGAGCTGAACCACACCGGCGCGCACAAGATCAATAACGTTCTGGGCCAGATCATTCTGGCGCGCCGCATGGGCAAGACCCGGATCATCGCCGAAACCGGTGCCGGCCAGCACGGGGTGGCCACCGCCACCGTTTGCGCCAAATTCGGGTTGAAATGCGTGATCTATATGGGCGCGCATGATGTCGAACGGCAGGCGCCCAACGTCTTTCGCATGCGGCTTTTGGGGGCCGAGGTGGTGCCGGTAACATCTGGGCGCGGCACGCTCAAGGATGCGATGAACGATGCGCTGCGCGACTGGGTGACCAATGTGCGCGACACATTCTATTGCATCGGCACGGTCGCCGGGCCGCATCCCTATCCCGCGATGGTGCGCGATTTCCAATCGATCATCGGCAAGGAAGTCCGCTGGCAACTGGCCGAGCAAGAGGGCGAGGGGCGTCTGCCCGATACGCTGGTCGCCGCGATCGGCGGCGGATCGAACGCGATGGGGCTGTTTCATCCGTTTCTGGACGATCCGCAGGTCGCGATCATCGGGGTCGAGGCCGGCGGCAAGGGCGTGGATGAAACGATGCAGCATTGCGCCTCGCTTTCGGGGGGGCGGCCTGGGGTGCTGCATGGCAACCGCACCTATCTGTTGCAAGACGATGATGGCCAGATTCTCGAAGGGTTCTCGATTTCGGCGGGGTTGGATTACCCCGGGATCGGGCCGGAACATGCCTGGCTGCATGATACCGGGCGCGCGCAATATGTGGCGATCACCGATGCCGAGGCGCTGGAGGCATTCCGCTTTTCCTGCGCGCAAGAGGGGATCATCCCGGCGCTGGAACCCAGCCATGCTTTGGCGCATGTGATGAAGATTGCGCCGACGCTGCCGCCCGAACATATCATCGTGATGAACATGTGCGGGCGCGGCGATAAGGATATCTTTACCGTCGCGAAACATTTGGGCGTTGATATCAACACCGGGGGTTAATGCGTTTGCAGCACCGGCCTGCGAACACGTTCTGAGGTTAGCGAAACTTGTCCATCAGCCGCTGCAGGGGGGATTTCGGCTCCTCTGTGGCGGGGGCGGCAGGCTGCGGTGCAGGTTCTGCGCGCGGCTTGGGGCTGGTGGATGAACGCGGAGGGGCGGTGCGCTGCGCCACAAGGTTCATGAACCGCCCGCCATCGCCCGCCGCCAGCGCCGACGCCCCATCGGCAATGCCGCGCAGCAGATCATCCAGCCAGCCCTGATCGGCGCGGGCAAAATCATGCAGCACATAGGCCGCCACCCGATCCTTGTGGCCGGGATGGCCGATGCCAAGCCGCACGCGGGCATAAGAGTCGCCAATATGCGCGTGCATCGATCGCAGCCCGTTATGCCCCGCATGGCCGCCGCCCTGTTTCAGCCGCAGTTTGCCCGGGGCAAGATCCAGTTCGTCATGGAACACGGTCACATCGGCGGGGGTGAGCTTGTAAAAACGCATCGCCTCGCCCACGGATTGCCCTGACAGGTTCATGAAGGTTTCGGGCTTGAGCAGGATCACCTTTTCCCCGCCCAGCATCCCTTCGCTGACCAGCCCCTGAAATTTCGACCGCCACGGGCCGAAACCATGCGCAGATGCGATCGCATCCAGCGCCATGAAACCGATATTGTGGCGATTTTGCGCATATTTCGCGCCGGGATTACCAAGGCCAACAAACAGCCGCATCAGGGGCTCCTATAATCGTAAGGGGGCAGGGGCAATCTAGGGCAGGCCGGCCGGGGGCGCAAACGAAAGGCGGGGCCAGATGGCCCCGCCCAGCGTGAACAGGAAAGCGGGCGGATTATTCCGCGACTTCCTCGGTCTCTTCTTCGTCTTCGTTGTCGGACGAACGCAGGCCCGACGGGGCCGAGATATTGGCAATGACGAAATCGCGATCGATCACCGGACGCGCACCTTCGGGCAGGGTCACGTCGGAAATATGGATCACATCGCCAATGGCTTTGCCCGTGACATCGACGACGATATTTTCGGGAATATCGCCCGCAGTCACCAACAGTTCGACTTCGTTGCGCACAACGGTCAGAACGCCACCACGTTTCAGGCCCGGCGATTCTTCCTGCCCGATGAATTCAACGGGGATGAACAGGTTGATCCGCGAGGTGCGGCGCAGACGCATCAGGTCCAGATGGGTGGGCAGATCCTTGACCACATCGCGCTGGACGTTGCGGCAGATCACGCGCACATCTTCGTGGCCGTCAACCTTGAGGTTGAACAGCGTCGAACGGAAACGGCCCGCTTTCAGACGTTTGAGCAGGACGTTAAAGGGAATTTCGATCGCAATCGGATCTGCGCCACCGCCATAGACGATGCCGGGAACGTTGCCATCGCGGCGGGATTGACGGGCGGCCCCCTTGCCTGTCCCCGTGCGGACCGCGGCGTGAAGATCAGGGATCTCAGCAGCCATGATTATTACTCCGGTTGTTGGGGCGGGCATCCTCCAAGGGTGTATGCCCGCGTGAAGCCGCGCGTATAGGGCAGATCGGCCCCGTTGAAAAGGGGCAAGCGCCCCTTTCGCATGCGTTTATGCGCTATGGGCGCCTGCGGCGAGGGTGGCGACATAGGCGGCCACGTCTTCTACCGATTTGCCGGCGGCGATTTCCGCGACGATGGCCGAACCCACCACCGCACCATCGGCCACGCCTGCGATTTCGCGCGCGACCTCGGGCGTGCGGATGCCAAAGCCCACGATCACCGGCAGATCGGTTTTCGCCTTGATCCGGGCCACTTCGGGGGCAACATCATCCGCCTGCGCCGCTTGGGCGCCGGTGATCCCGGTGATCGAGACATAATAGACGAAACCCGATGTATTTTGCAGCACTTTGGGCAGGCGCGCATCATCGGTCGTGGGGGTGGCAAGGCGGATGAAATCCAGCCCCGCCGCGCGGGCAGGCAGGCAAAGTTCGCTATCCTCTTCGGGCGGCAGATCGACGACGATCAGCCCGTCGATCCCCGCGGCCTTGGCGTCACGCAAGAAACGGTCCACCCCGCGCGTATAGATCGGGTTGTAATACCCCATCAGCACGATCGGCGTGCTGTCATCTTGCTTGCGAAACTCTGCCGCCAGATCCAGCGTGCGCTGCAAGGTCATTCCCCCGGCAAGCGAACGCTGGCCTGCAAGCTGGATCGTTGCGCCATCGGCCATCGGATCGGTAAACGGCACGCCCAGTTCGATGATATCCACCCCTGCGCCAGGCAGCGCGCGCACCAGCGCCAGCGACGTGTCGAAATCCGGATCGCCCGCCATGATATAGGAAACGAAGGCCTTTTTGCCCTCGGCGCGCAGCCGGGCAAAGGTGGTCTCTATCCGCGTCATTGGGCTTCCTTTCCTGCTGGCAGCTCGTTCCGACCGCATCGGTTTCGCGCAAATCGGGCGCAATGGCAATGGTCAACGGGGCAGGGCGCGGGGATATTGCTTGCGCAGTCCCGGGCGACTGCCTAGAAGCGGCCCCAACATCAAAAGGAGGGCTGGGCATGGGCTTCAGGATGGGGATCGTCGGTTTGCCGAACGTGGGCAAATCCACATTGTTCAATGCGCTCACCAAAACGGCGGCAGCGCAGGCTGCCAACTTTCCCTTTTGCACGATCGAGCCCAATGTCGGCGAAGTCGCTGTGCCCGATGCGCGGCTTGATATGCTGGCGCAGATCGCCGGATCAAAGCAGATCATCCCCACGCGCATGACCTTTGTCGATATCGCGGGCCTTGTGAAAGGCGCCTCCAAAGGCGAGGGGCTGGGCAACCAGTTTCTGGCCAATATCCGCGAATGCGATGCCATCGCCCATGTCGTGCGCTGTTTTGAGGATGATGATGTCACCCATGTCGAAGGCCGGGTCGATCCTTTGGCCGATATCGATGTGATCGAGACCGAATTGATGCTGGCCGATATGGAAAGCATCGAAAAGCGGTTGGCCAATATCGTGCGCAAGGTGCGCGGCGGCGACAAGGAAGCGATTGAACAGGAACGGCTGCTGCGCGCGGCGCTTGCGGCGCTAGAAGAGGGCAAACCTGCGCGCAGCGTCGCGGTGGATCCCGAGGATGCGCGCGCCTGGCATTTGCTGCAATTGCTGACGGCCAAGCCCGTGCTTTATGTCTGTAACGTGGCCGAATCTGATGCGGCCAGTGGCAATGCCCTGTCGCAAATCGTCGCCACCCGGGCCGAGGCCGAGGGCGCGGCAAGCGTGGTGATTTCCGCCCGGATCGAGGAAGAAATCAGCCAGTTGGAGCCCGAAGAATCGGCGCTTTTCCTTGAGGAAATGGGTCTGGCCGAAGCCGGGCTCGACCGGCTGATCCGCGCGGGCTACGATCTCTTGCGGCTTGAGACCTATTTCACCGTCGGCCCCAAAGAGGCCCGCGCCTGGACCATCCGCAAAGGCACCGCCGCCCCCCAGGCCGCCGGCGTCATCCACGGCGATTTCGAACGCGGCTTCATTCGGGCCGAAACGATTGCCTATGACGATTACATCGCCTGCAAAGGCGAGACCGGCGCGAAAGAGGCCGGCAAGATGCGCTCTGAGGGCAAAAGCTACATCGTGCAGGATGGCGATGTGATGCATTTCCTGTTCAATACCTGATTTTCCGGGATCAAGGCGGCGGGGGCCTCACCGGCTCGTGCGCCCTGGGGCAGATCCCTGCACGGAATTTGCATATATTTTTGCCGAAATGTGCCTGAAACCCTGCAAAATTGCCTGAAAAATCGGCGTAAAACCCGGTTTTCGTCATCGCAAGAAAAGCTTCGAAAATCCCTTGTGCATCCATAACTTGCTGACTATACGGGTCAGCGGAGACGTGGCCGAGTGGTCGAAGGCGCTCCCCTGCTAAGGGAGTAGGCCCGGAAGGGTCTCGTGGGTTCGAATCCCATCGTCTCCGCCATCATCCCTGTTGCGAACACGGACAGGCGCCCCATGCGGCGCGGAAATAGTCGTGTTTTCAAAGGGCTTTGCCTCCCCCATGCGAACCTCTGAGACTGCGCGCCAGGCCCGTTTCGGGCTCTGAACGGCTCTCCGTCTCTGTTCGGGCGAACCTCGCCGTTTTCGGTTCGGTCGGATTTTTCCTCGCCTTTCCAATGACCTGACTTTCAACGCCGCCAAAACTTCGGGCCTTGTGTCAATCGCCTTCGAGGGGAACAGAGCCGCAACACGCAAGAGGCGCAGCCGCTCGGTGCGCTGGCCGAATGGCGCGTAGCGATGGCGGTGTCGTTCGGCCTGATCTCTCTGATTTTGCGGGATTTTTGGATTGCCTTTCGGCCAGTCACCGTGCTTGGCTTTAGCGGTATATTTAAGCGCGTAGGTTGTCTGATGTCGGGATCGTCCCAAGCCGGTTTGGCGGAAAAGTATCTTGTCGATGATCTGCCGGGCGCCGCGCTCGTCGGTGCGCGGTTGAACGGAATTCTGCAGAAGATCGAGGCGGGCGAGACGCTGACCTCCTTGGCGCAGGCGTTTCTGACGTCCGGCGGGCTCAACTCTCTTCTGGCCTTGGCGACCGGTCAGATCGATCGGCCCACCTTCGAGGAGGCCGCGGCGCGCGAGCGATCAGACCGTATCCAACGGGCGAAGGAAGACGCCGACAGGGTGACAGCTGAACAGACCCAAAAGGCCAAGGCGATGGATGCCGCGATCAAGGCGCGGTTTGCCGCCATGGATAATGATCCGGTACTGCGCAAGAGGCGCGAAGCCCGGGAGTTGCGGGATCGGTTCGATATCGGCTTCATCGAGACCGAGCACTATCCGCGTGCTATGCGGCTGCTGAAGCAGGTGGCGAGTGGCGACCGCCTGGCGCCCGAAGACGTCGCTTGGTTGTCGACCGAGGTGGTCGACTGCTGGACCGATGCGTTGCAGAAAGCCTGGCATCGGCTGGAAGCCGAAGCGCTCACCAAGGCATGGGAAGAAAGCCGCGATCCGTGGGATGCCGTAAATGCCAGTGCGCATTGGCGGAAGGCTGATGAACCCCAGCAGGCGCTGGAGGTAACGGAGGCAGCGCTCGCCAAGGCGGGACGGAACCCGAAACCGAGATCGGCGCTCTTGACGACGCGCGGAGGCGCGATGCGCGATGCTGGCCGCCTCACCGAAGCCAGGACAATCGGGCTGGAGGCGCACGAACTGATCCCGGCCGATTTCAGGCCGTGCACGCTGCTTGGCGCTGTCTCGATGGGGCTCGGGGACCTCGCAGCCGGTCACGAGTGGTATGCGAAAGCCGAGGCCTTGGGGGCCGAGCGCCGCGCCATCGACCAGGATCTGCGGGCACTGCTGATCCGTTCGGAACCCGATGCGCGAGATCGTATCCGGAACTATCTGCTCGAGCAGGATCCAGAGCGTTTTGCGTGGCTGCGAAATTGGAACCACAAGACCGCTGCGGCGCATCGGCGATAACCGGTGCAGGCGCCATTTCATTGCTCGACCGCCGGTCGAGCGGCGAAGGCCACTCGCTCAGTCGAACACCCGGCCCGGCTGCTCGTCCCACGGCAGGGACGCCACGAAGCACAGGTCGTAAATGCTGATCGTGGAAGGTTCACGGTGGACGACCAGCCGCCCGAGCACCTCGGGTGCCAGCCACGCGAGGCGCAGGAGGCGGCTGACGTAACGGTCGGACAGGCCCTCGTCTGCAGCCAGATCGGCGAGCGTGGCGACGTCGCCGCGTTCCAGTCGCTGCCGCCAGCCCCATGCGCGGCCGATGGCGCGCAGGAGGTGGGGATCCTGCCCGCGGTTCATGGCGGCCTCGACGTGCTTCGGCGGAAGGATCCGGGGGCGACCACCGCGACGGCGGAGTTCGAGCGGGATGTGGACGCGCAGGGTTTCGGGCGCGGGCATCAGGCGACCTCCATCTTCGGCGGGGCCATCAGCGCGGCGATGGCGCCGAGGCCATCATGGCGCAGGTCGATGGCAAGGCCCGCCTCGCTCACCGTGATCCGGGCGACCAGCAGCTGGACGATGCGCGCCTGCTCGGCCGGGATGAGCGCCTTCCAGAGGTCGTCGAACTGCGCCAGCGCGGCGACGACGGTGGACTCGTCGAGATCGGGGCGGTCCTTCCGCACCGCCCGCGCGGTGCGCGCCGCCACCTCCGGCGTGCGGAGCATCCGGCGGATTTCGCCGATCACCGCCTCCTCGACCATCGCACCCGGCAGCCGCTGCGGTCCGCGCAGCTCGGCCGCGGGGCGCTTCCGGATTACGTCCATGGACGTGTAGTAGCAGTAGCGCTTGCCCTTCCGCTTGGTGTGGTGCGGGGTCATGGCGGCGCCGGTCTCGGTGAAGATCAGCCCGCGCAGGAGCGCCGGTTGCGCCGTGCGTGCCACCGCCGCCCGGGCGACACGGTTGTTGGCCATTACGGCATGCGCCTCGTCCCACAGCTTCTGGTCGATGATGGCGGCGTGCTCACCGGGATAGACCTCGTCCTTGTGCACGGCGAGGCCGAGGTAGACCTTGTTGTGCAGGAACTTCAGCAGGTAGCCCCGGTCGAACACCGCGCCGCGCTTGGTGCGGATCCCGCGGGCGTGCAACTCCTTCAGCACCTGCGCGGTGGAACTGGAGCGGGCATAGAGGCGGAAGATCGTGCGGACCTGTTCCGCCTCGGCGGGCTCGATGACGAGCTTGCGGTCCTTCACGACATAGCCGAGCGGCACCGGACCACCCATCCACATCCCCTTGCGGCGCGAGGCCGCGAACTTGTCGCGGATGCGCTCGCCTATCACCTCGCGTTCGAACTGGGCGAAGCTGAGCAGGATGTTCAGCGTCAGGCGGCCCATGGACGTGGTGGTGTTGAAGGACTGCGTGACCGAGACGAAGGTGACGTCGTGGCGGTCGAAGATCTCCACCAGCTTCGAGAAGTCCATCAGCGCGCGGCTAAGCCGGTCGATCTTGTAGACCACGACCACGTCGATCAGCCCGGCCTCGATGTCGGCGATCAGCTGCGTCAGCGCGGGCCGGTCCAGCGTCCCGCCCGAGAAGCCGCCATCGCCATAGCGGTCGCGCAGCGCCACCCAACCCTCGGCACGCTGCGAGGCGATGTAGGCCTCGCAGGCCTCGCGCTGGGCGTCGAGGCTGTTGAACTCCATATCGAGCCCTTCTTCGCTCGACTTGCGGGTG
>JBBAGE010000060.1:0-12895 GCA_041655055.1 Paracoccaceae bacterium | reverse complement strand
GGCGCGAATAGCTGTATTGATCGGGGCACGATCCGGGCTACGCGGATCGGCAATGGCACCAAGATCGACAATCTGGTGCATATTGCGCATAATGTCGAAGTGGGGCGCGATTGTCTGTTTGCGGGGCAAGTCGGCATCGCCGGATCGACCCGGATCGGCAATCATGTCGTCTTTGGCGGGCAGGTCGGGGTGAGCGACAATATATCCGTCGGCGACGGGGTTGTCGCAGGCGGCGGATCGAAGCTCATGACCAAAGTGCCTGCGGGCCGGGTGGTTCTGGGCTATCCTGCGGTCAGGATGGACACCCATATCGATATGTATAAAGCCCTGCGCCGTCTGCCCCGGATGATGGAGCGGGTATTGGGGTTACAAGAAACTGTTTCAAAAAACGGCGACAAGGGCTAAGTCAGCACTACCAAGCAGGAGGCCAGCCGTCCATGGCGACGCAAGTAAAAGATCGGATATTTGAAATCATCGCCGAACAGGCCGTTCTGGACGTATCCGATATTTCGATGGATCAGACGCTTGAGGCGCTCGGGATCGACAGCCTCGGGCTGGTCGAGAGCATCTTTGCCATCGAGGAAGCCTTTGATATCGATGTGCCTTTCAACGCCAACGATCCTGCGGCCAGCGCATTCGATATCTCATCCGTGGCGGCGATCGTGGCCGCGGTTGAAAAGCTGGTGGCAGAACAAGCCTCATGAGGAGGGTGGTCATTACCGGCGCCGGCACGATCAATGCGCTTGGACAGGATGTCAGTTCGACGTTAGAGGCCATGCGCGAAGGGCGCAGCGGCATTTCCAATCTGGTGTTTCGCGATGTGGAACGCCTGTCGATCCGCATCGGCGGGCAGGTGCGAGACTGGGCCCCCGAGGCGCATTTCAACCGCCAGCAGATCGCGCTTTATGATCGGTTCACGCAGTTCACCCTGATCGCGGCGCGCCAGGCGATCGAGCAGGCGGGGCTGGATTTCAACGGGGTTCTGGGGGACACGTCGGGCGTCGTGCTGGGCACTGCGGGCGGCGGGATCACCACCAGCGATGAAAATTACCGCGCCGTCTATGAAGAGGGCAAGAACCGCGTTCATCCCTTTGTCGTGCCCAAGCTGATGAACAATGCCGCCGCAAGCCACGTGAGCATGGAATGGGGGTTGCGCGGCCCGTCGTTCAGTGTCGCCACGGCCTGCGCCAGTTCCAACCACGCCATGGGGCAGGCATTCAACATGATCCGCTGGGGCATGTCGGATGTCATGGTCACCGGCGGATCGGAAAGCATGCTGTGTTTTGGCGGCATCAAGGCCTGGGAAGGGCTGCGGGTGATGTCAAAAGACGCTTGCCGGCCATTTTCGCTGACCCGCAACGGCATGGTGCAAGGCGAAGGTGCGGCCGTTTTCGTGTTCGAGGAATATGACCACGCCCGCGCGCGCGGGGCCGAGATTCTGGCCGAAGTGGTGGGCTTTGCCATGACCTCGGATGCGGCCGATATCGTCATGCCATCACGGCAGGGGGCATCGCGCGCGATTGCGGGCGCGATCCGCGATGCCGGGGTCAATGTGACCGATGTGGGCTATATCAACGCCCATGGCACCGGCACGGCGGCGAATGACAAAACCGAATGCGCGGCCGTTGCCGATGTGTTCGGCACCCATGCGGACCGGTTGATGATGTCATCGACGAAATCCATGCATGGCCATGTGATCGGCGGCACCGGGGCGGTGGAATTGCTGGCCTGTATCATGGCGCTGCGCGACGGGGTGATTGCGCCGACCATCGGTTATGAGGAACCCGACCCGGAATGCGCGCTCGATGTGGTGCCCAATACCGCGCGCGAAGCGCAGGTGGATGTGGTGCTGAGCAATGCCTTTGCCTTTGGGGGCATGAACGCGGTTCTGGCGCTGCGCCGCGTGGCCTGAGTTAACCAAAAGGAAAAAGCCGCCCCAAGGGCGGCTTTTGCTGGTTTTTTTGGCGGCGAAACGAGGGTGATATTTGCGCCCGATTGGCCGGGCAGCCGGGTGCTATCTGGCATCGTTCAAGGTGCGAGATATTTTGCGGCTCTGACGTGATCCAAAGGAAAATGCCGCCCCCGGGGCGGCATTTGCAGGTTTCTTTGGCGGCGCGGATGCTGTGCTTATTGCGCGGCATTGGCCGCGGCAACGGCGTCATATCCTGCGGTAAAGCCGGTCAGCGAAATATCCAGCGTGACCCGTTGATCGGGCGCGCCAAAGGGCACGATGCTGAGTGTCGCCGCGCGGCCGGCCTTGAAGGCGGCCACGTCGCTTTCGGTCAGCCCGACGCGGGAAAAACAGCCGATCGGCGCGCAGAAGGTAAAGGGATAGCGTTTCGCGTTGGCGCTATCGACGGCGATGGTCACCTGCTCGGTCAGCAGGGTTTCGAGGGGGGTGACGATCGTGGCGCCGGCCACCGCCTGACCGCCATCGGGCAGCGGAAAGAGCGAGATTTCGGCCACGTCATTGCCTTCGGCATCGCTAAGCAATTGATAGAGATTGCAGGGATCGGGTTCCCCTTCGGGGGTGCGGATGCAGCGCATTTCCCAATCGCCATGTTCTGCCGCCCGGTAGGTGCTGCCGATGGCATCTTCGCCATTCACATCTTCGCCGAGCGACAGCCCCAGATCGGGGGTTGGCTCGGCGCCGTCGGTTTCAACCTCGGGTTCGGGGGTGACGGCATCCTGGGCAAAGGCGGCGGGGCTGATTGCGACAATAAGGGCAATGGCCGCTGCGGCAGAGCTGAGATATTTCATGATCGTCCTGTTTGTTGGCATCACATTCGCCCTTGGTCTAGCACGGGGCTGGCGCGGTGTCAGGGGGAATCGGCGGACCATGGCGCGCCGAAAAGAAAAAGGGCCGAAAATGGCCCTTTTTCCAAAGATGTTACTTGGAACATTCCCTGTCGGACACTGGCCGATCTTGTTATATCCCTGACGCTAGGGGCAATCGCGAAACCCGTCAACAAAAATTACACGATCTGTTTACCGTAAAAATTCCCGCGTGAGTGGCATGGTCTGGCTGGCGGTGCGGGGCGAAGTTTGTATTGTGAACCCGGATCAAACGGGCAGGGGGCCGGTCGTGTCAGAGGCAATATTCGTGGGCGGCGGCGGGGTGGAACATGCGCAGGCGCAAGAGCTGTTGTTGCGCTATGGCAATCGTCACGGGCTGATCGCCGGTGCAACCGGAACGGGCAAGACCGTGACCCTGCAAATTCTGGCCGAAGGGTTTTCCAAAGCCGGCGTGCCGGTGTTTCTGGCCGATGTAAAGGGAGATCTGGCCGGGCTTGCGCAGGCAGGCTCCGAGGTGGCGGGCACCCACGCAGCCTTTCAGGCACGCGCGGCGAAAATCAGGCTGACGGATTACCAATACGCGGCCTTTCCCGTCACCTTTTGGGATATTTTCGGGCAGCAAGGCCATCCGATTCGCACCACGCTGGCCGATATGGGGCCGCTGCTGCTGAGCCGGTTGATGGATCTGAGCGAGGCGCAGGAAGGGGTGCTTAACATCGCATTCCGGCTGGCCGATGACGAAGGGCTGCCGCTGCTTGATCTTAATGATTTGCGGGCATTGCTGCTGTGGGTCGGGCAGAATGCGGCGGATCTGAGCCTGCGTTACGGCAATATTTCCGGCGCATCGGTGGGCGCGATCCAGCGCGCGTTGCTGGTGCTGGAAAATCAGGGCGGCGCGCAGCTTTTTGGCGAACCGGCGCTGGAACTGGCCGATATCATCCGCACCGATCCCGATGGGCGCGGGCGGATTTCGATTCTGGCGGCGGATCGGCTGATGGCGTCGCCCCGACTTTATGCGACGTTTCTGCTGTGGCTTTTGTCGGAATTGTTCGAAGAACTGCCCGAAGTCGGCAATCCCGACCGCCCTAGACTGGTGTTTTTCTTTGACGAGGCACATTTGCTTTTCCAAGACGCGCCGCGCGCATTGTTGCGCAAGATCGAACAGGTCGCGCGATTAATCCGCTCCAAGGGGGTGGGGATCTATTTCGTCACGCAAAACCCCCAGGATCTGCCCGCGACCGTGCTCGGGCAGTTGGGCAACCGCATCCAGCATGCATTGCGCGCCTTTACCGGGATGGATCAGCGCGCCTTGCGGCAGGCGGCCCAGACCTATCGCGAAAATCCCCGCTTTACGATCGAAGAGGCCATCCGCGATGTAGGAACCGGCGAGGCGGTGACATCGCTTTTGATCGACAAGGGCATTCCGGGCATGGCCGAACGCACGTTGATCCGGCCGCCTTCGTCGAAACTGGGCGTGATCAGCGCCGAGGCGCGCGCCGCCGTGATTGCCGCATCACCGATCGCGGGGAAATATGAAACGCTTCTGGACCGTGACAGCGCCTTTGAGCGGCTGGCCCGGCGCAGCCAGATGGCCGCGCAAGAGGCCGAGGCAGACACAGCCCTTGCCGACGAGACCCGCGAATATCGCACCGCCCGCCGCTATGAAGGGCCGCGCAGCCGCAAGCGCGCGGATGACACGATCACCGACGCGATGAAAACCGCGCTGATCCGCGAATTGCGCGGCACGACGGGAAAACGGCTGGTGCGCGGGGTGCTGGGTTCGCTGTTTCGCGGGCGTTAGGATGGGGCACAGCATGTTTCATTCATGCATCAACGGATGATGCGTATTCACCAGATCGCGCAGCCTTGCATCGAGAACATGGGTATAAATCTCGGTCGTGCTTAGATCGGCATGGCCAAGCAGGGCCTGGATCGCGCGTAAATCGGCGCCGCCGGCCAGCAGATGCGTGGCAAAGGCATGGCGCAGCGTATGGGGCGACACGGCGTCCGGTGCGATCCCCGCCGCCGCCGCCAGATCTTTTAGCAGCCCATGCACCCGCACCCGTGACAGATGGCCCAGTTTGCCACGCGCGGGAAACAGAAAGGCCGAAGGCGCAGCGCCATTGGCGCGGCCCGTTTCCTCGGCCGTATCACGCGCGGCCAGCCATTCGGCCAAGGCCACGCGCGCGGGTGGGGACAAGGGCACCATACGTTCCTTGCCGCCCTTGCCGCGCACCAGAAACATGCGCGGATCGCCGCGCGCGGCGGCAACCGGCAGGCTGACCAATTCGCTGACCCGCAGGCCCGTGGCATAAAGCAGTTCCATCAGGCAGATATTGCGCAGCCGTTCTTGCGGATTGCGCCCGATATGGCGCGCGGCATCGAGCAAGGCATCGACCTGCGCTTCGTCAAGCGTGGCGGGCAGGCGGCGCTTGCGCCCCGGCCCTTTGATTTGAATGGCGGGGTTGTCGGGGCGCAGGCCTTCTTCGAAGGCGAAACGGTAAAGCTGGCGGACCGTGGCCAGCCGCCGGGACCGTGTCGCACTGGCCAGCCCCTCGGCCTCGGCCTCAATCAGCCAGGCTTCGATATCGGCGCGGGTGACATCGGCCAGACTGCGCCCGCCCAGCCAATCGGTGAAAATACCCAGATCCCGGCCATAGGCGGCCAAAGTATTGGTGGCCGCCCCCAGATCGGCCGCCTGCGCCGCCAGAAAGGCCGAAATCCAGCGGGCGTTATCGGCAGGCGCGTTCATCCGCGCCGCTCAAGCAGCAGCAGTTCCAGCGCCGACCGGCGGGCCATATCCTCAAGCCCCACGGCGCGAAACACAGCATAGCTTTCGGCCAGATCATCGAGATTGCCCTGCGCGCCGCTTTCCAGCAGCTCCAGCGCGCGCAAGATCACCTCGCCCAGGCGGCCCTCGGCCAGTGGCGCGGCCAGTCGATCAGAGGGCGCGGGGGCAGTAAACCCTTCGGCAATGGCGGCGGCCACCGCGTTAGGCGGCGTGATATCGGCCAGATTCCCCCGCGCAAGGCCGATCAGAAAGGTTTCTTCGGGCGATGCGGGCTGGCGCGCTTTGGCAAGCGTTTCATAAGCGGGCGACAACAGCCCGATGCGAAACGCCAGCGCGCCAGTATCATCAGGCAGCTCCATCCGGGCCAGCCGTTCGCCATAAAGCGCGGCAAAGGCATGATCCAGCCCGGCGCCCGCCATATCGCGCCAGGCCGCAGGCAGCGCCGCCTCAATCGCCGCCCGATCGCCCGCAGCAAGGGCTGCGTCGATGCGTTGCAGCGCGGCCACCCGATCCCAGATCCCGCCCGATGCGGCCGGCCGGCGCTGGGTATAAAGCGCATGCAGCCGCTCGGGCGGCAATGTTCCTGCGCGCACCAGCCGTTCTGCGGCCTCGATCTGGGCCTTCCAGCCGATATTGGCGCGCAGATCGGCCTGGGCAAAGGCCAGCGGTAGGGTTGCTGTGGGCAGGGGCTCGCCGATGGCCTCATAAATCCGGAACATCAGCGGGCTGGGTTGCGCAGGCGGCGGCAGGGCGGCGCTTTGCTCGGCAAATTCGGGATGCAGGAAACGCGCGAGCAGATCATCCTCGCTTTCGGTAAACATGCCAAGCGCGGTGGCGATTTCCAGCGTGACCGCCGCCGCTGCCCAATCGCCCGAACGCGCAAGACAGAAAATCCGCGTCGGAAATGTGGGCGAAAGATCGGGCATGGCGCGCAGCCGGGCGCAGGCCGCATCCTCGGAACCCAGCAGCAGGCGGCTGTCGAATTGGCGGCGAAACACTTCGGGCGCGGGGGCGGGCAGGCGCTCGATCAGCGCATCGGCATCTTCAAGCAGGCCAAGCGCCAGCAGCGCATCGACCCGCGCCAGAAACAGCGCCGATCCCGGCGTGCTGTCATGGGGCGGCGCCAGTTCCGCCAGCAAGATCGTGCGAAAAAGCGCGCGCGCCGAAGGCAGCATATCGCCGCTTATCCCCGTGATCTGGCGCGCGATATCGGCGCTTGATGACGGCCCCCACAGAGCGGCGGGCAGGCCGGTCCGCGCCGGGCGCAGCAGCCCGATCGCATCGGGCGTGGGCAGATCAAGCGGGCTGACGGTCACCGCTTCGGGCAGGGCGGATGTGGCGATATCGCCCGAAAAGGGGGGCAGACCATCGAGCGGCAGGGCAGCCGGCGTGGCGATACTGTCCGAAAGCCAGTCGATCACCGAAAGCGGGCCATCCTGCGCGCCGGCGGCCAAAGGCATGCCAAGCACGATCCCGATAATCCATCCCGCCCTGATCGTCTTAATCAACATCCAGAATGACCGGAGTAGTGGTTTCGCCGCTTTGCGGTGACATGTCACCCAGATAAGCATAGCCTACCAGCCCGACAAACCCCAGCGCCAGCAAGACCGCCAGCAATTTGAACAATCTCCACATATATGGCCTGCCTTTCCGGTGCCTCTGCCGTGATGCCGCATCTTTGCGCGGTCTGGTTGGTTTATATATGGCATTTTTCGCAAGATCACGCCATTGAGGGAACAGGAAATTCAGACGCAGGAACAGGGCTTTTGGCCTATATATTGAAAAAAACAGTGGTGCTGGTCGGAATGATGGGGGCGGGCAAGACCGCCGTGGGCACGGTGCTGGCGCGGATGCTGGGGGTGGCCTTTCTTGATTCGGATGCCGAAATCGAAAAAGCCGCCAATCTGAGCGTGGCCGAGATTTTCGCCCGCAACGGCGAGCCTTTCTTTCGCGAAAAGGAATCGCAGGTGATCGCGCGGTTGTTGCAGGGGCCGCCATCGGTGCTATCGACCGGGGGCGGGGCCTATCTGGCCGAACAAAACCGCACCGAGATTGCGCGCGCGGGTGTGGCCGTCTGGCTGAGCGCCGATGTCGAATTGCTTTGGTCGCGGGTGCGCAACAAAACCACGCGCCCGCTGTTGCGCACGCCCGATCCCAAGGCCACGTTGCGCGAACTTTGCGCCGCGCGCACGCCCGCCTATGCCATGGCCGAAATCGAGGTCGCCGCAGATGCGCATCTGTCGATCGAGGATATGGCCCAAAAGGTCATCAAGGCGCTGCTGACCCGCCCCGATGTGCTTGAGGAGATCTGAGCTATGCACAAAACCATCGTTGATGTGCCCCTTGGGGATCGCGCCTATGAGGTGCGGATCGGCCAGGGGTTGATCGCGCAAGCGGGTGCGGAAATCGCGCCACTGCTGCGCCGCCCGCGTGTGGCGGTGGTCAGCGACGAAACCGTGGCGGGGCTGCATCTGGATGCGTTGCGCGCGGGGCTGGCGGCGGGCGGGGTGGATATGGTGTCGCTTGCCCTGCCTGCGGGCGAATCGACCAAAGGCTGGCCGGAATTTTCGCGCACCGTCGAATGGCTTTTGGCACAAAAGATCGAGCGGCGCGATCTGGTGATCGCATTCGGCGGCGGGGTGATCGGCGATCTGGTGGGTTTTGCCGCCGCCGTGCTGCGCCGCGGTGTGCGGTTCGTGCAGATCCCGACCACGCTTTTGGCGCAGGTCGATAGTTCCGTGGGCGGCAAGACCGGCATCAATTCACCCCATGGCAAGAACCTGATCGGCGCCTTTCACCAACCATCGCTGGTGCTGGCCGATATTGATGTGCTGGCCACCCTGCCACAGCGTGATTTTCTGGCAGGCTACGGCGAGGTGGTGAAATACGGACTTTTGGGCGATGCGACGTTTTTTGATTGGTTAGAGGTCAACGGACCGGCGATGGCTGCGAATGATGCGGCCTTGCGGGCCCATGCCGTCACGCGCTCGGTCGAAATGAAGGCGGGTATCGTATCGCGCGATGAAACCGAACAGGGCGAGCGCGCGCTTTTGAACCTCGGCCACACATTTTGTCATGCGCTTGAGGCCGCGACCGGTTATTCCGACCGGCTTTTGCATGGCGAAGGTGTCGCGATCGGTTGCGCGCTTGCGTTCGATCTGTCGGCGCGGCTGGGGCTTTGCGCGCAGGAATTGCCCGGCCGGGTGCGCGCGCATTTGCGGGCGATGGGGATGAAGGTGGATCTGGCCGATATTGCGGGCGATCTGCCCGATGCGGACGGGCTGCTGGATCTGATGGCGCAGGATAAAAAGGTGCTGGATGGCAAGCTGCGCTTTATCCTTGCGCGCGCGATTGGCGCGGCTTTTGTGGCCGATGATGTCGATTTGGGGGTGGTGCGCGCGCTGCTGGCCGAAAACCTGTCGATGCGCGCGGCCTGAGCGATCAGGGCGCGCAGTCGGCGCGCCCTGCGAAACGCATCAAAACGGAATTTCGTCGTCGAGATCCGAACGCCCGCCACCCGATCCGCCGCCATAACCGCCGCCCGATGAACCGCCGCCGTAACCGCCCGACTGGCCGCCGCCATAGCCGCCATCATCATAGGACGATCCGCCACCGCTACCGGCGCCGCCGCCGCCTTCGCCGCGGCCATCAAGCATGGTCAGAACGCCATCAAACCCCTGCAGCACCACTTCGGTGGTATAGCGATCCTGACCGGATTGATCCTGCCATTTGCGGGTCTGCAGCTTGCCCTCGATATAAACCTTTGAGCCTTTGCGCAGATATTGCTCGGCAACGCGCACCAGCCCTTCTTGAAAGATCGCGACCGAATGCCATTCCGTGCGCTCGCGCCGTTCGCCGGTGGTGCGGTCTTTCCAGGTTTCCGATGTGGCGATGCGCAGGTTGCAGACTTTGCCGCCATTTTGGAATGTGCGCACCTCGGGGTCGCGGCCGAGATTGCCGATGAGGATTACCTTGTTTACCGAACCGGCCATGATGTTTCTCCGAATCTGCGAATATCTTGCACGGTTACACCACTGCCCGCCCCACAAGGGAAGGGCGAATCACGCATTCGGCTGATTTCACCGGGTCGGTGCCACGGCGCTGGCGCGGCTGTCGAAATCCGGCTATAATCGCGCAAAGCAAAAAAGTGAGGGACAGATGCCTTGCAAGATGCCCGTGGCGGCCGGCCTGCTGGCGGCAATGCTGCCCTTTGCGGCCAGTGCCGATACCACATTTTCATCGAAATCCCGCGCGAGCCTGTTTTCCTCGCAGCTTGACGTGCTCGATAATCGCGCGGCCGGGCAATATGCCAATTCGGTGCGTTATATGCCCAAATCCGCACTTGAGGAGGAGGCAGGCAATCTGCGCTATCAGGGGCGCTATAACGGGCCGCATCTGGCCACGGCGCGCGCTGCGGCCGAACGCTATAACGTGCCGGCCGATCTGTTCTTGCGGCTGGTGCAGCAGGAATCGGGCTGGAATGCATCCGCCGTGTCGCACAAGGGCGCGATCGGGCTGGCGCAATTGATGCCCGATACGGCGGCGCTGCTTGGCGTCGATGCCTATGATCCGGCGGCCAATCTGAACGGGGGCGCGCGCTATCTGCGGATGATGTATGATAAATTCGGCACCTGGCGGCTGGCGCTTGCGGCCTATAATGCGGGGCCGGGCGCGGTGGAAAAACACGCGGGCGTGCCGCCCTATCAGGAAACCACCACCTATGTGGCGCGGATCTGGGGGCATTAGCCATGCGCTACGGGCATGGCGCGGCGATTGCACAATCGGGCCGGATCAGCGATACAGGGGATGAACCCGCTTCGCCAGGAGCATCGCATGCGTGATCTGACCATCCCTGACCAACGCCATCCGGAAAAAGCCCATCGTCCGGATAATGTCCAACCGCGCAAACCTGACTGGATCAGGGTCAAGGCCCCGGTTTCGCGCGAATATCAGGCGACCAAGGCGATCGTGCGCGAACATCGGCTGACCACCGTGTGCGAAGAGGCCGGCTGCCCCAATGTCGGCGAATGTTGGAGCCAGGGCCACGCGACCATGATGATCATGGGCGATATCTGCACGCGCGGCTGCACATTTTGCAATGTCGCCACCGGCAGGCCCGATGCGCTTGATGTGTTCGAGCCGGGCCGGGTGGCCGATGCCGTGCAAAAACTGGGCCTGTCGCATGTGGTGATCACCAGCGTCGATCGCGATGATCTGGCGGATGGGGGGGCCGCGCATTTCGCCCAGACGATCCGGGCATTGCGCCGCAAGGCCCCGCAAACGACGGTGGAAATTCTGACGCCCGATTTCCTGCGCTGCACGCCTGATGCGCTGGAACAGGTGGTCGCGGCCAAGCCCGATGTGTTCAACCACAACCTTGAAACCGTGCCGGGCCTTTATCCGCAGGTCCGCCCCGGTGCGCGCTATTTCCATTCGCTGCGGCTGTTGCAGCGGGTCAAGGAACTCGACCCCACGATTTTCACCAAATCCGGCATCATGGTCGGTCTGGGCGAGGATCGCCAATCGGTGCTGCAGGTGATGGATGACATGCGCGCCGCCGATATCGATTTCCTGACCATCGGGCAATATCTGCAACCGACGCCGAAACATCACGCGGTGGACCGGTTCGTCCACCCCGATGAATTCGCCGCCTATGAAAAAGCGGCCTATGGCAAGGGGTTTTTGATGGTATCGGCCACGCCGCTGACGCGGTCGTCCTATCATGCGGGCGATGATTTCGCACGGCTGCGGGCGGCGCGGCTGGCGAAACTGGGCAGCTAAGGCGTATCGGTTTCGGGCTGGGGCCGCAGTTTGCGCCAGCCCCACAGGACCAGCCCGAAATAGGCCAGATCCAGCACCACCAGCGTTGCCCATGGAAAGCTGAGCAGCCCCGCGATCACGCCAACAAAGCCGATATAGAGATAGCGCACATTCTCGCGCCGGATCGTCAGCGATTTGGGCGAGAATGTCGGAATCCGGCTGATCATCATCAACCCGACAAAAATCGTATAGGCCGCGATCAGCCCGCCATGCACCACGGGCCAGTTTTCGCGCAAGGCGAACGACAGAAACAGCGGCAACATCACCAGAAATGCCCCCGCGGGCGAAGGCACGCCGGTGAAATGGCGCTCGGGCCCCTGCGATTCGCGAGCCTTGCTGGTGACATTGAACCGCGCCAGCCGCAGCACGCAGCACAGCACATAGATGGTGACCGCCACCCAGCCGGCATTGCGCATATCCTGAAAGGCCCAGAAATACATCAAAAGCGCCGGAGCCACGCCAAAGTTCAGGAAATCGGCCAGCGAATCAAGCTCGGCCCCCAGCGCGCTTTCGCTTTTGAGCATCCGTGCCAATCGCCCGTCGATCCCGTCAAGAATACCGGCCAGCATCACAAGCTGCACGGCAATGCTGAAATTTCCCTCGGCCGAAAAGCGAATCGCCGCGATTCCGGCACAGATCGCCGCCACCGTGACCAGATTGGGCAAAAGATGCGAGATGGGCAGTTCGCGGCGGGGTTTTCTGATGGGTGCCTTCATCGTTCAATCCGTGCGGGCAATGCGTTGCGGCTCGGACGTGACAAGATCCGCGATGATGGTTTCGCCTGCGGTCATGGTCTGGCCCACGGCCACCAGCGGCGCCACCCCATCGGGCAGATAGACATCGACGCGCGATCCAAACCGGATCAGGCCGAATCGCTCGCCCGTCATCAGCGGCTGGCCGGGTTTGGTCCAGCACACGATCCGCCGCGCCACCAGCCCCGCAATCTGAACCACCGCAATTTCGCGCCCGTCTGCCAGCATGATGCGCAGGCTGTTGCGTTCATTATGTTCGCTGGCCTTGTCGAGCGAGGCGTTAAAGAATTTGCCGGGCCGATAGGCGATTGCGGCCACATCGCCCGCAATCGGGCTGCGGTTCACATGGCAGTTGAACACATTCATGAACACGCTCACCCGCGTCAGTGGCACATTCGCCATGCCAAGTTCCGCTGGCGGGATCGCCGGTTCGATCAGCGAGACGATCCCGTCCGCAGGGCTGACCAACAGCCCGTCGCGCAGCGGTGTCGTGCGTTTGGGATCGCGAAAGAAATAATAGCACCAGATCGTCAGCCCGACCCCGATCCAGCCCAGAATCGGCGTGAGCCAGAACAGAACAATCGTCACCAGCCCGAAGATGGCCACAAATTTGTTGCCTTCGGGGTGCATGGGCTTGAGAAAGGTATCGCGCATTTTCATTGTGTGGGGCCCGCCAGATCCGCTGCATTGGTGCAAGCCAAAGCACTAGCCTGTTTTTGTTGCCCCATTCAATGCT